>JALHON010000001.1 GCA_022842985.1 Acidobacteriota bacterium
GTCTGCCGGCGTCGGTGCTGCGGCTCGGACCACGCGCGACCGAACGCGCCCTGCGCCAGGAGGGCGCCGGGCGCCGCGTCGTCCACCTCGCGACGCACGGCTTCTTCCGCGCCGAGCACCCGATGTACTCGTCGATCCGGCTGGCGAACACCCGGCTCGACGTGCAGGCGTGTTATGGCCTGCGCCTGGCCGCCGACCTGGTCACGCTCAGCGGCTGCTCGACCGGCGTCAGTTATGTGTCGGGCGGCGACGAACTGGTGGGCCTGAGCCGTGGCCTGCTGCATGCCGGCGCCGCCTGCGTGCAGCTCAGCTTGTGGGACGTCGATGACGACAGCACCACGGTCTACATGTCGGCGTTCTACGAACACTACGCCCGCGGCGTCCCGCCGGCGGACGCTTCCCGGCTGGCGGCGGCCGAGACGCGGCGGCGGTATCCGCACCCGTACAACTGGGCGCCCTTCGTCATCGTCGGACACGGGCACTGAATCTTTTTCCGGGGGGTGTACCGGCGAGGCCCCACGTGGTCCTTGTCCATACCGAAAGATGCGGGATACCCCCCCGCAGGAGGCGCGCACGTGGCAACGCACTACTCGTTGGAGGAATGGACCGATTTCGTCCGGTCGCTCGTCGACCCGGCCACACGGGCCGCCATGATGCGCCACGCCGAGGTCTGCGCGGGCTGTGCCGACGACCGGCGCGCCCTGGAGCGGCTGTCGCGGACGATGCGGGCCGATGCCGACACGGCGATCAGCGCCGGCACGATGCGCCGCGTCTACGCGCTGGCCACCCGCCTGCCCGCGCCCGCCCCGTCACGGCTGCGGCGGATCGTCGCCGTGCTCGGGTTCGACAGCGGGACCCAGCCGGCGGCCGTGGGCGTCAGAAGTGCGGGCCGCGGCGTGCGCCAGATGGTGTTCGAGGCCGAACGCTACCAGGTGCATCTGCAATGGGAGCTGGCGGCTCCGGGCGGTCCGGTCTCGCTGGTGGGTCGAATCAGTGCCGTGGCGGATGTGGTCCTTCCCCCGGGCCTCGTCGTCAAGGCGATGACGCCCAGTGTGCAGGCGGGTGAAGCCACGACGAACCAGTTCGGGGAGTTCGTCCTCGAATGCGCCTGGGACCCGGCGCTGACGCTGCACGTGCCCGTCGCCACCGACGGCGTGCGAATCGAAGTGCCTCTGGCGACCGTGACCGGAGGCTCCGGTCCCCGTGTGCCGCGGGGCCGGACGAGCTACTGAGACCGGGCGAGTCCGGTCAGGGATGGAGGCAGGGATGCGGGGGCGAATCGTGACAGGTGTGCTGGTGCTGGTGCTGGCACTGTGTTCGGCCACAGCGGCGCAGGCCGGCGACGAATTCATCCTGACGGCGCCGGAGTCCGAGGCCTTCACGCTGGCCGAACGTCAGGGACTCACCATCCTGCAGCGGATCCCCGGGCGTGACGTGTTCCTCGTCCGCGGTCCCGAAGGAGTGCCGCCCGACGTCGTCATGGCGCGGCTGCTGGCGGATCCGGAGATCGACGACGAACACGACAAGATCTTCATCGAGCCGAATACCGTCGTGCGCCTGCCGGAGGCAGGGCTGGCGGCGCCGCTCTACACCTCGACCACCGACGCCCAGCGGGCGCTGGCGAACCAGCGGCCCGTCGCCTATCACGGGAGCCGCGTGTGGGCGAGCTACGTGCGCCAGCGTGCCACCGGGTCGATTCGTCTCTTCGACGCGCACCGCGCCTACGGCACGGGGGCCGGCATCGTGGCCGTCATCGATTCCGGTGTGGACGCCGCGCATCCCGCGCTTGTTGGCGGCCTGCTCGAGGGGTACGACTTCACACGCGACGCGCCCGGCGCGTCCGAGACCGCGGACGTCGACCCCTCGAATCCGATTCTGAACCCGACACAGGTCGTCATCCTCGACAACACGTCGGTTGTGCCGCTCAACTTCTCGACGCAGGCCTTGCTCGACGCGGCGCAGGCCGCGGCCCTGCCGCCCGGCAGCACGCCGGCCACCTTCGGCCACGGCACGATGGTGGCGAGTCTCGTGCGCCTCGTGGCGCCCGGCGCGATGATCCTGCCGCTCAAGGCGTTCGACGCCAGCGGCACCGGCCGGCTCTTCAACGTCGTGCGCGCCATGTATCAGGCGCAGGCGAGCGGCGCCCGCATCGTCAATCTGAGCCTGAGCAGCATGGCACCGTCGGTGGCGCTGGCCGACGCCGTGCACTTCCTCGACGAGGAGAAGGTGTTCGTCGTGGCGGCGGCCGGTAACGAAGGCGATGCGTCACCCCGCTACCCGGCGGCCCTGCCGCCGGTCATCGCCGTCGCGTCGGTCACGGCGGCCGACCGCCGCAGTGTCTTCACCAACACCGGCGCCGCGGTGGCGCTCGCCGCGCCGGGAGAAGCGATCGTGGCGGCGTTTCCCGGCGGGCAGTACGCCCTCGGCTGGGGCACGTCGTTTGCGACGCCGCTCGTGTCGGGCACACTCGCGCTCATGCAGCAGGTCAAGTCGGGGATCAACCTGGACGAGGTGCGGCGCGCGCTCGCCGTGGCGGTGCCGCTGTCAGACCCGGGCCTCGGTGCCGGGCGTCTGCACGTGTGGTTCGCCGTGAGCGAGGCGGCCGGCGTGCCGGTGCCGTGACGGCCGCGGTTCCCGACCGGATGGCGATCCAGCCCCCGACGCTGCCGCGGCCCACCGTGCCGCCCGACGGTCCCTCGACGTCCTGGGACGACGTCGCGCTCGTCGAGGCCTGCCTGGCCGGATCGGAGGCTGCCTGGGTGGCGCTCGTCGACAAGTACGCGCGTCTCATCATCTCGGTGCCGCTGCGCTTCCGGTTCGCGCGCAGCGACGCGGAAGACATCTTCCAGGCAGTTTGCGTCGATCTGCTCGAACAGCTCCCGGCGGTGCGTGAGCCGGCGGCGCTGCGCGGCTGGCTGGTGCAGGTGGCCACACACAAGTGCCTGCACGCCAGGCGGCGCTCCGGCCGCGAGGAACTCACCGACCCGGTCGAACTCGCCGCCGATGCCACGAGTGCCGACGACACTCCCGAGCAGATCATGGCCGACGTGCAGCAGCAGCAACTGGTGCGCGATGCCCTGTCGCGCGTGTCGGAGCGCTGTCAGACGCTGCTGCGGCTGCTCTTCGTCGAGACGCCGCTCAGGCCCTACGACGAGGTGGCGCGGCTGCTCGGCGTGGCCCGTGGCTCGGTGAGCTTCCTGCGGGGCCGCTGCCTGCAGCGCCTGCGGAAGGCCATGACCGCGGTCGGCGCCTGATCCGGCTGCCGTCTACGACGGCGGTTCGATCCGCGAGACCTCGTCGGCGACGAACGCCTGCCACTCCGCTTCGCTGCGCACCTCGAAGAGCGCGCGCATACGGTAGTGGCCCAGACCGCAGAGCTGCGAGCAGCCTACCTCCCACGAGCCGGTCGTGATGGGCGTGAACCACGTGCTCACGGGCAGGCCGGGCGTCACGTCCTGCTTCACGCGCATCGTGGCCAGCGTGAAGCTGTGGATGACGTCCTTGCTCGAGAGATGCACCACGGTGGGCCGGTCGACCGGCACGACGAGGATGCCGATGAGCACGAAGTCGTCGGCCGCCGCCGGGTCGCTGCGATCGATGCCGATGGGATCCGCGGCGGTGATGAGCGACGGCGTCGTGCGGCCGAAGCGCAGGTCGGGCCCGGGGTAGTGGAAGTTCCAGGCGAACTGCTCGGCCACGACGCGCACTTCGGCGGCACCGGCCGGCGCCGGCCGCGCGCGCTCGAACCAGGCGGGCAGGGCCGAACCGGCGAGCAGCCAGACATCGCCGAGCACCACCGCGGCCACCGCCACGAGCGGCCAGCGCTGCCCGGCGGGCTTTCCGGGGGGCGCACCCGGCCGCGCGCGGAACTTCACGAGCATGATCGCGAAGAGCACGAGCCAGCTCAGGAAGATGAGCGCGCCTTCGGTGTGCGTGGCGGCGAGCACGCTGTCGAAGCGCGCCGCATGCGCCGAGGCGGGGGTGGGCAGCCAGCGGTTGAGCCACTCGCCGATCACGGCGCCATCTCCGGGCGCGCGGCCGCCTCGGCCTCACGCGCGAGCGTCGCATCCTCCCGCACGATGGCCAGCGCGCCGCGCACGAGCGCGCCGACGACGATCATCGCCACGACGGCCATGAGCGCCACGCCGGCGTGCAGGCCGCTCGTCAGCAGCGAGTCGAACGGCCGCGCGCACACGACACAGGCGATGACAGGGCTCATACGAAATACATCCCGACGACGATGCTGAACCAGACGACGAGCATCAGCCCCCAATAGCGCTGCAGTTGCCGCAGCGCGTGGACCGGCGTCTCGGACCGGCGGTCGCGCCATGCCCACCAGGTGGCGACGAGGCCACCCCCCAACACGCCGAGCGCCAGTGCGCCGGTCAACACGAACCAGCTCGCCGCGGCCACGCTGGCGGCCGGCCCGCTGCCGGCCTTCAGCATCGCGTCAGCGGCGCCTGTCCACGCGAGTGCGACGCCCGACGCGGCCATCGTCGGCAGCCAGACGCCGATCGATCGCGGAGCGCCGGATGCGGCAGCCAGCCGCCACTGCCGTGTGTTGACGAAGGCAAGGACGAGCCAGAGGGTGTTCGACACCACGAAGGGCTGAATCTTCCAGAGAATCGGCCGTGCCAGCCACGGCGTCGTCCACGTCTCACTGCCGGCTCTCAGCAGCACGTAGCCGGAGTAGAGCGAGGCGTAGAACATCACCAGCGAGGCCAGGAACAGCCACGTGCCGGCGTCGGCCGCGCGCGTGCGACGGGCGTCCACGCCAGGCGTCACGCCTGCCCCTCCTCGTAGCGATACGGCGCGCCGGTCACGACGGGCGGCACGGCGAAGTTCCCGGCCGGCGGCGGCGACGAGGTGGCCCACTCGAGCGTGGTCGCCTGCCACGGGTTCTCGGCCGGCACGCCCCGCTTCGCGCTCCACACCATGTTGACGACGAACACGAGCTGGAAGACGCCGAGGGCCACGGCGCTCCACGTCATGTGCGGATTCCACACGAGCGTCGGCTCGGCGAGCTGGTACTGCAGGCCGGCGTCGTACATCCGCCGGTTCACGCCCATGATGCCCATGAGGAACATCGGCAGGAAGACCGCGTTCATGGTCACGAACGAGCCGAGGAAGTGCACGAGGCCGAGCCGCTCGTCGAGCCGCCGTCCCGTGACCTTCGGGAACCAGTGATACACCGCCGCGAAGAGCGCGAACATCGTGCCCGGCGCCACCAGGTAGTGGAAGTGCCCGATGACGTAGTAGGTGTCGTGCAGGATGAGGTTGCTCGGGCCGAGCCCGAGCGGCAGGCCGGTCACGCCGCCCAGTCCGAACATCGGCAGGAAGGCGAGCGCGAAGCACATGGCCGTGGTGTAGCGGATGGCGCCGCCCCAGAGCGTGACGACGAGCGACGTGATGAGGATGACCGACGGCACGGACACGGCCATCGTCGTGATCTGGAAGAAGCTGCTGAGCGTGGTGCTCATGCCGGTGAGCAGCATGTGGTGCGCCCACACCACCATCGACCAGGCACCCAGGGCCACGACGGCGCCCACCATCAGCCCGTAGCGCCAGAGCGTACGCCGCGCGTGCGCGGTGATGACCTCGGCCACGACGCCCATCGCCGGCAGGATGAGCACGTAGACCTCGGGGTGCGCGAGGAACCAGAAGAGGTGCTGCCAGAGCAGCGGATTGCCGCCGCCGGAGACCGCGAGCGGCGTGTTGCTCACGGCCAGGCCCGACGGCAGGAAGAAGCTCGTGCCGGCCACGCGGTCCATGAGCTGGAAGACGGCCGCGGCCTGCAGGGCCGGAAAGGCCAGCAGCAGGAGCAGCGCCGTCATCGCCTGCGACCAGACGAAGAACGGCAGCCGCATCAGCGTCAGGCCCGGCGCCCGGTAGGCGACGATCGTGGCCAGCAGGCTGATGGCGCCGAGCATCGACGACACGCCCAGCATCAGGATGCCCACGAGCCACACCGTCTGGCCCGACGAGGCGAGGATGGCGAGCGGCGGGTACGACGTCCAGCCCGAGTTGGCAGCGCCCCCCGGTAGCACGAAGCTCGCGGCCATGAGCAGCCCGGCGGCCAGATACAGCAGGTAGCCGGCGGCGCCGAGGCGCGGAAACGCCAGCCCGGGCGCGCCGATCTGGAGCGGCACGAAGTACGACCCGAGCGCGCCGACGGCCATCGGCACGACGGCCAGGAAGATCATGACCGAGCCGTGCATGGCCACGAGCTGGTAGTAGAACTCGGGCAGCAGGATGCCGCCGGGGGCGTTCGTCTCGCCGAAGATCGCCGTGGCGATGGGAATCGGCTGCCCCGGCCAGGCGAGCTGCCAGCGGAAGAGCAGCATCAGCAGGAACCCGACCACCATGAACACGCCCGACGTGTTCGCGTAGGCGATGCCCAGCGTCTTGTGATCGGTCAGTCGCGTCACGGCGATCTCGGGTGGCGGGTCTTGGGAACGTCCCGGGCCCCGAGCCCCGGGTCCCGAGCCCCGCCATTACAATATCGCCATGCGACGCGTTCTGTACGTCTCCCTCGCCCTGCTCCTCGCCGCCATCACGATGTCCGAGCCTTCCGCACAGTCCGCGCCCGACCCCATCCGCTACACGCTGCGCTTCCCGGCGCCGCAGACGCACTACATGGAGGTCGAGGCCGTGTATCCCACGGGCCGCCGTCCGCAGATCGAGCTGATGATGGCGGTGTGGACGCCGGGCTCGTATCTGGTGCGCGAGTACCAGCGGCACGTCGAAGGGCTCACCGCCACGGGCGAGGGCGGCCGCGCGCTCACGGCGGTGAAGCCGGCGAAGAACCGCTGGCGCATCGACACCGGCGGTGCCGCCACGGTGACCGTGCGCTACCGCGTCTATGGCCGCGAGATGACCGTGCGCAACAACTGGATCGAGAGCGGCTTCGCGATGCTGAACGGCGCGCCCACGTTCCTCACGCTGGCCGACAAGGTGGCCCGTCCGCACGAGGTCACGATCGATCCGCCGGCGGCGTGGAAGACCTCCGCCACGCCGCTCATGCCGGTGGCCGGCCGCGCCCACACCTATCGCGCCGACGACTTCGACACCATCGTCGACAGCCCGATCATCGTCGGCAATCCCGTGGTGAAGACCTTCGAGGTCGACGGCAAGCGCCACCACCTCGTGCTCGAAGGCGACCCGTCGCTCTTCGACGCCGACCGCGCCGCCGCCGACGTGAAGAGGATCGTCGAAGCCGGCCGGGCGGCGATGGGGAAGTTCGATTATCCCCACTACTTCTTCCTGAACATGGTCACCGAGTCGGGCGGCGGCCTCGAGCACAAGAACGCATTCCTCACGATGTCGAGCCGCTTCACCACGCGCACCCGCCGCGCGTACGTGAACTGGCTGAACCTCGTGGGCCACGAGTACTTCCACAACTGGAACGTCAAGCGGTTGCGGCCGGTGGAACTCGGGCCGTTCGACTACGAAACCGAGAACTACACGAAGAGCCTGTGGGTGGCCGAAGGCTTCACCGACTACTACGGCGCGCTGCTCGTGCGCCGCGCCGGCCTGCAGACCATGGCCGAATACTTCGACGAGCTCTCGAACGCCATCGAACAGGTGCAGATGCGGCCCGGACGGAATGTGCAGCCGGTGGACATGGCGTCGTTCGACACCTGGATCAAGCAGTACCGGCCCGACGAGAACAGCGGCAACACGAGCATCGACTACTACACGAAGGGCGCCGCCATCGCCTTCATGCTCGATGCGAAGATCCGCAAGGCGACGAACGGCGCGAAGACGCTCGACACCGCAATGCGCCTGGCCTACGACCGCTACTCGGGCGCGAAGGGCTACACGCCCGAGCAGTTCCAGCAGACCATGGCCGAGGTCGCCGGCGTGGACCTCGCCGCCTGGTTCGCCGACGCGGTGAGCAGCACGAAGGAGCTCGACTTCACCGAGGCGCTCGGCTACTACGGCCTGCGCTTCACGCCGGTGGACCTGACGTCGGCGCGGCCCACGATGGGCGCCTCGACGCGCAACGACAACGGCCGGCTCGTCGTGTCGGTCGTGCGGCGCGGCACGCCGGCGCACGAGGCTGGCGTGAACGTGGACGACGAGATCCTCGCCATCGACGACCTGCGCGTGCGCGCCGATGGGCTGGTGGCGCGCATGGACCAGTACAAAGTGGGGGACAAGGTCCGCCTGCTCGTGGCGCGTCGCGACCGTCTCGTCACGCTCGATGTCACGCTCGCCGCCGAACCCGGGCGGCCGTGGCGGTTGCAGCCCACGCCCGACCAGACCGCCGAACAGAAAGCGCGTCTCGAGGCGTGGCTCGGCCGCTGAGCGGGACGTAGACGATTTGTGACAGTTGCCGCCTCAGGCCGGGGCGTAAGGTGTAGGCGGCAGCCGGCGCCGGCTGCCTGCTGGAGGCGACATGACTGGTGTGTGCGGGTGGGTCAGGGCAGCGGTGTGCGCGGGCGTGACGGTGGCGGCGGGAGCCGCCTGGCTGGCGCCGGCGGCGCTCTCGGCCCAGCAGAAGGACGCCGCGACGGCGCCAGCGGCGGCTCCGGCCGAACTGCGCGGCAATGCCGCGCGCGGGCGCTACCTCGTGGAGCGCGTGGCGATGTGCGGAGAGTGCCATTCCACCCGCGACCAGGCGGGCGTCATCATCCCTGAGACGCGTCTGCACGGGGGGGCGCTGCCGGTGCAGGTGCCATGGCCGGCCGACTGGCCGCTCATCGCGCCGCGCATCGCCGGTCTGCCCGGCTACTCCGACGCCGAAGCCCTCCGCCTGCTCACCGAAGGTGCGATGAAGCGCATCGGCGGCCGGGCGCGCGCGCCGATGCCGCGCTTCCGGATGACCACGGAAGACGCCGCCGACGTCATCGCGTTCCTGCGCACGCAGTAGCCTCGGGCGCCGCCACGGCCCCCGGGACGGGCGCCACGCCCCCGGCGGAGCCGGTTTCGCGGTGGTACACTCGGCCCGTCATGGGCAAGGGCCGGCTCGAAGCGTTCAGCGACGGCGTGATCGCGATTCTCATCACGATCATGGTGCTCGAGCTGAAAGTGCCGCACGAGGTCACGCTGGAGGCGCTCGGGCCCCTCTGGGGCGTGTTCCTGAGCTACGGGCTGAGCTTCGTGTACCTCGGCATCTACTGGAACAACCACCACCACATGCTGCACACCGTGCGGCATGTGACGGGCGGCATCCTCTGGGCCAACCACCATCTGCTCTTCTGGTTGTCGCTCGTGCCGTTCGTCACCGGGTGGATGGGCGAGAACCACTTCGCGCCGATCCCCACCGCCATCTACGGCGTGGTGCTGCTGATGGCGGCGATGTCCTACTGGATCCTGCAGCGCGTCATCATCCGCGCCCAGGGCCCCGACTCGCTGCTGCTGAAGGCGACGCGGAACGACTGGAAGGGCAACATGTCGCCCGTCGTCTACCTCGTCGGCATCGTCGTGGCGCCGTGGGTCCCGCTGGCGGCTGGCCTGCTCTATACCGTGGTCGCGCTTGTCTGGCTCGTGCCCGACCGCCGCATCGAACGTGTGCTCCACGAGGGTTAGCCATGTCGATTGCCCAGAACCTCCGCGACTTCCTCCACGGCGTGGCCTACGGGCGCTACGAGCGTGAGCTCAAGCAGCAGGCCGCCGAGCTGAACGACTACTTCCTGCTGCTCTGTTACATGGAAGTGGTGGGGCTGCCGAACCCCGCGGCCTTCTATCTGCTCGAGGTCTACCCGCACCTGCTCGATCAGTTCCATCTCTGGCATCGGCGCATGGGCATGGACCGCTCGCCCGTCGGCAGCCTGCCGTGCTGTTGACGATGCAGGGCCTGCTCGACCGCGAGGTCCTGTTCTTCGGCGGCAAGGGCGGCGTGGGGAAGACCACGTGCGCCGCGGCCATGGCGCTCGCGGCCAGCCGCGCCGGCCGCAAGGTGCTGCTCGTGTCGACCGACCCGGCGCACTCCACCTCCGACATCTTCGAGCGGCCGATCGGCGCCGACCCCACCGAGCTGCTGCCGAATCTCTGGGGTCTCGAGATCGACGCCGCCACCGAGTCGGCCCGCTACGTGCGCGAGGTGAAGGACCGGGTACGCGATCTCTTCGGGCACTCGATTCTCAAAGAGGCCTACAAGCAGATCGATCTGGCTGCCAGCATGCCGGGGGCCGAGGAAGTGGCGCTCTTCGATCGCATGGGCGGGCTCATCCGCGGCGAAGACACGCGCTTCAACCTCGTCATCTTCGACACCGCGCCCACCGGCCACACGCTGCGCCTCGTGAAGATGCCCGAACTCATGGACGCGTGGATCCGCGCGCTCACCAGGTCCCGCCGCGCCATGCTCGGCGTGGAGGGCGACGACAAGGAGGATCCGATCCTCATCTCGCTCCGGGATCGCTTCGATCGCCTGCAGGGGCTGCGGGCCCGGCTCATGAGCGGCCGCACGAGCGCCTTCGTGCTGGTGCTCATCCCCGAGCGCCTGCCCATCGAAGAGACGGCGCGTGCGCTCGCGCAGCTCGACGAGACCGGCGTGAAGGTGGGCGGGCTCGTGGTGAACCGCGTGCTGCCGCGCGAGACCACCGACGCGTTCCTGGCCGCCCGCCGCGAGCAGGAACAGATCTATCTCGACGAAATCGCCACCCGGTTCGCCAGCCGGCCGCGTGTGTATCTGCCGCAGTTCCGCCGTGATGTCTACGGCCTGGCGAGCCTCGGCCCGGTGGCCGACGCGCTCGCCGCCGCCACAGGAGTGAGTGCATGACCATCGGCCGTCCGCAGCCGGGCGATTACGCCCCGTTCTACCAGCCCTACCTCGACGCCACCGCGCCCATCGACGACGCCCACGAGCTGCTGGCGCGCCAGAGCGACGTGCTTGCCTACATGGCGACGTGGCCGGAAGACAAGGCCGCGCACCGCTACGCCGAGGGCAAGTGGCGCGTGGTCGAGGTGGTGGGCCACATGGCCGACACCGAGCGCGTGTTCGCCTATCGCCTGCTGCGCATCGCGCGCGCCGACAGCACGCCGCTCTCGGGCTTCGACGAGAACGCCTGGCAGCTCGAAGCCGGCTTCGGGGCGCGCACGCTTGCCAGTGTCGTGGCCGAGCTGCGGGCCGTGCGGATGTCGTCGCTCGCGCTCATCCGCTCGCTCGACGAGGCAGCCATCGAACGCGAAGGGGTCGCCAACGGCAAGCGCGTGACGGCTCGGGCGCTCGTGTGGCTCGTCGCCGGGCACTTCGCGCATCACGCCGGCATCCTGCGCGACAGGTACGGTGTGTGAGAACAGCGCTCGGCGGCGGCCTCGTCGGCGCCGCGCTGTTCGTGGCCGTGCTCGGCACGGCGATCGTGCGTCCGTCGAATCTCGGCTGGACGATGCGCCACGACCTCCAGACCTACGTGCTGGCGTGGACGCACTTCCGGCATGAGGCGTGGCACTGGCCGCCGGGGCGCATCGACGGCATCGGGTATCCGGTGGGCACGTCGGTCGGGAACACCGACGCGATTCCCGTCGTGGCGTTCGCGCTGAAGCCGTTCCAGGCGCTCATGCCGGAGCCCTCGCAGTTCCTCGGCGCGTGGCTGCTGCTCTGTTTCGTGCTGCAGGGCGTGTTCGGAGCGCTGCTGCTGCGACTGGCCACGCCCGACTGGCGGCTGCACCTCCTCGGCGCCGCGCTCTTCGTGCAGACGCCGGCGCTCTTCAACCGCCTGGGCCACCCGGCCCTCTGCGCCCACTGGCTGTTGCTCGCTGCGATCTGGCTCCTGGTGGACGGCATGCGGGGGGACCGCCTCTGGCATCGTGCGGCCTGGCTGGGGCTCGCCGCGCTCGTTGGTGCGGTGCAGCCGTATCTGGCCGGCATGGTGCTGTTGCTGGCGCTCGCGGCCTTCGCGAACCGCGCCTGGCGGGCCACGACGTGGACGCGCGCGGCGGCCGGCTTCGCGGCTGAGAGCGCCGCTGCCGGCATCGTGATGGGCGGCGTCTTCTGGGTGTGCGGGTACTTCCTCATCAGCGCATCGAGTCTGCAGTCCGAAGGGCTGGGGCTGTTCTCGATGAACCTGCTCGGCCCGATCATGGGCATGGGCTACACGACGCTCCTGCCAGAGATTCCGCTCGCGACGCCCGGGCAGTACGAAGGGCATGTCTACTTCGGCATGGGCTGGCTGCTGCTCTCGGCCGTGGCTGTCGTGCTGCGCGTGCGCGCCGGGGCACCGGCGGCGCGGTTCGGCGCCGGCTGGCTGGCCGTGGCGGTCTGCACCGTCATCGCCATCAGCCCGGTCGTGACCCTCGGCGCGACCACGCTCGCGGATCTGAGCGAGTGGGCACCGGCGAGTTTCGCCACCTTCCGCTCCAGTGGCCGCTTCGGCTGGGTCACGATGTACTGCGTCTTCGCGCTCGTGGCCCTGACGCTTGCGAGCCGCCTGCCGCGCCGCGTGGCGATGGCGGCCTTCGCCGTTGCGATCGTCGTGCAGGGCGTGGACATGAGTGCGGCCTACCGCGCGCACTACGGGCGTGAACGAAATCCCGCGTGGACCGACTACGACTCCCCGGTGAAAAGCGCCGCCTGGACGGCCATCGTGCCCGCCTATCGCCACCTCGTGATGGCGCCGCCCGACATGTGCGCGGCCGTGTGGACGCCGGTGGCGGGGCCACACCTGCCGTACTCACTGCTCGCCGGGACCCATGGCGTGACGATCAACTCCGGGAACGCCGGCCGCTACGACACCGGAGCGATCCTGCGCTACTGCGCGTCGCTCGAAGCCGACGTCCGCGCGGGCCGTGTCAGCGACGACAGCGTCTACGTGCTCAGTCCGGCGATGCGCGCCGCCCTCGCCGCCGCCACGCCGGTGCCGCTCAGCTGCGGTGTGCTCGACGGCGTCGACGTGTGCGTGACGGCCGCCAGTGCGACGCGCTGGCGCGACGAGGCCAGCCAGGCGGGGTTCGCGGCGTCGACCGTCATCCCGCGGTGAATGCCGGGCCCGCCTGCGGGCGCGCCGCTAGCCGAGCGTCGCCAGTTCGAGATTCGGGTTCTGCTGCTGCATGTAGGTGAGGTGCCACGGCGACTCGAAGAGCAGCACCGGCCGCTCGTCGCGGTCCACCGCGCGCAGCACGCCCGACGACCGGTTCTCGATGTCCGAGAGCGTCTTCGCGTCGGCCTTCACCCAGCGCATCGCCACGTACGAGATCGGATCGATCTTGCACTCGACGCCGTACTCCTGCTTGAGGCGCGCTTCCACGATGTCGAGCTGCAGCGGCCCGACGACGCCGAGGATCGGCTCGCGTCGGCCGTGCACCGGGAAGACCACCTGCATCAGCCCTTCTTCCTCGAGCTGCGTCACGCCGGCTTCGAACTGCTTCGAGCGCTGATCGAGCAGGCGGGCGCGTCCGAAGTGTTCGGGCGGGAAGCGCGGCACCGGCGGGTAGCGCACAAGCGCCCCGGCGTAGAGCGTGTCGCCGATGGCGAACTTGCCGGGGTTCGGCAGGCCGATGACATCGCCGGGATAGGCGCGTTCCACCGTTTCGCGCTCGCCGCCGAAGAAACGGTAGGGCCGCGTGGCCCGCACCGTCTCGCCGTCGCGCGCGTTCACGACCGCCATGTCCTTCTCGAACACGCCTGAACAGATGCGCACGAACGCGACGCGGTCGCGGTGCTTGCGGTTCATGTTCGCCTGGATTTTGAACACGAAGCCCGAGAACCCCGGCGCGAGCGGCGAGACCAGGCCCTGCTCCGTCATCCGCGGCTGCGGTGAGGGCGCCAGCGTCTCGAGTGCGTGCAGCAGCGCTTCCATGCCGAAGTTGTCGAGGGCGCTGCCGAAATACACGGGCGTCTGGTTGCCGGCCAGGTACTCCGCGCGGTCGAAGGCCGTGCCGGCGCCCTTGATGAGCGCGGTGTCGCCGATGAGCGTCTCGTGCGCCTCCTTGCCGAGGATGTCGACGAGGATCGGGTCGCTCGCGTCGGTCGCGCGCACGGGCGCACGGAAGCCGCCGCCGGGCACGCGCTCGTAGAGGTGCGTCTCCTGCGTGACGAGATCGAACACGCCGCGGAAGCGATCACCGGAGCCGATCGGCCAGTTCATCGGCGCCGTCTGGATGCCGAGGATGCGTTCGATTTCTTCGAGCAGCTCGAACGGATCGCGGCCCGGAAGATCCAGCTTGTTGATGAAGGTGAGAATCGGCAGCTTGCGCAGCCGGCAGACCTCGAACAGCTTGCGCGTCTGTGTCTCGATGCCCTTGGCGGCGTCGATGACCATGATGACGCTGTCCACCGCGAAGAGCGTGCGGTAGGTGTCTTCGCTGAAGTCCTGGTGGCCGGGCGTATCGAGCAGCGTGACGCGGCAGGTGCCGAGGTCGAAGTCGAGGGCCGCCGAGGTCACCGAGATGCCGCGTTCGCGCTCGATGTCCATCCAGTCGGAGACCACGTGGCGCTGCGTCTTCCTGCCGCGCACGGCGCCGGCCAGTTCGATGGCGCCGGCATAGAGCAGCAGCTTCTCGGTGAGCGTGGTCTTGCCGGCGTCGGGGTGCGAGATGATGGCGAACGTGCGGCGGCGGCTGACTTCGGCGACGAGTTTGGGATCGACGGCCGACGGGGCATCCAGGGGTGTTTCGAGGCTCACCCCTCAAGGGTACTGGATTCGGCCATCATGGAGGAGCCGTCCATGATTTCCACGCTCGCCATCGCCGGCTACCGTTCGCTCCGCGACCTCGTGGTGCCGCTCGGCCGGCTGACCCTCATCACCGGCCCCAACGGCTCCGGGAAGTCGAGCCTCTACCGCGCGCTCCGCCTGCTGGCCGAGACGGCGCAGGGCCGGGTGGTGCCGTCGCTCGCGCAGGAAGGCGGCCTGCCGTCCACCCTCTGGGCGGGGCCCGAACGTTTCTCGAAGGGCATGCGCGACGGCGAGGCGCCCGTGCAGGGCACGGTGCGCAAAGGCCCGGTGAGCCTGCGCCTCGGCTTCGGCGGCCCCGACTTCGGCTACGCCATCGACCTCGGGCTGCCGGCGCCGCCCGTAGGCGCCTTCGGCAACGATCCCGAGATCAAGAGCGAGGTCGTGTGGGCGGGGGATACGCTGCGCCCGGCGGCCGTGCTCGTCGAACGCAAGGGCGGCGTGGTGCGCACGCGCGAGGGCGGCCGCGACTGGGTGCTGCTCACGCATGGGCTCGCGAGCTTCGACAGCATGATGACGCACTGCGCCGATCCGCGGCAGACGCCCGAGATGCTGCTGTTGCGCGAGCAGATGCGCGGCTGGCGCTTCTACGATCAGTTCCGTACCGACCACGCGGCGCCGGCCCGCCTCGCCCAGATCGGCACGCGCACGCCGGTGCTCGGGCACGACGGCGCCGACGTGGCGGCGGCCGTGCAGACGATTCTCGAGATCGGCGATCCGTCGGCACTCGACGCGGCGATTGCTGATGCCTTCCCCGGCGCCCGCCTGCGCGTCACCGTCCACGACGGACGCTTCGGTCTGGAGATGCAGCAGCACGGGCTGCTGCGTCCGCTGCAGGCGGCCGAGCTGTCGGATGGCACGCTGCGCTACGTGCTGTGGGTCGCGGCGCTCCTCACGCCGCGGCCGCCCGACGTGCTCGTCCTGAACGAACCGGAGACGAGTCTGCACCCCGATCTGCTGCCGCCGCTCGGCCGCCTCATCGCGCAGGCGGCGCTGCACACCCAGGTCATCGTGGTGTCGCACGCCCCGACGCTCATCGAGACGTTGCGGCACGAGCGGAGCTGCTGGACGGTCACGCTGTCGAAGGCGCTCGGCGAGACGGCCGTTGAGGAAGCGTCCGGCCTGTCGCGTCCACCCTGGAAGTGGCCGGCGCGGTAAGGCCTCCGGAACCTCCTCGCGCACGACGTTCCAGCCGACAACCTATGCGTGACGTCGTGCCCGAAGTGCGGATTCGTGCAGCAGGTCGTGGCGGCCGAGTGTGGCCGGTGCGGCATCGTATTCGCGCGGTTCATGGCGGCCCGGGCTCCGGCAGCCGACGAGGATCCGGCGGCGCACGAGCGTCCCGCGCCTGGCGGTCAGGCCGGGGCCGACGCCGTCCCGGCCGGTGAGGCCCGGCGGGAGCTCATCGCGCGAGCGGTGGCCATCCCGGCGGCGCTCGCTGGCGCTGCCGTCATCGTCCACGCCGTCCCCGGCGTGCGCATTCTCACGATGTGGGTGCACGAAGCGGGGCACGCCATCGCCGCCTGGCTGTGCGGATTCATGGCCGTGCCGGGCCCCTGGCTCACCGTGGTGTCGCCCGAGCGGTCGCCGGCGCTGTCGGTGCTCCTCGGCGGGGCGCTCGTGGCCGGCGCGTATCAGGCGTGGCGGCACGGCCGCTGGTTCTGGGTCGCCAGCGCGATTGTCACCTTCGCCCTCCAGCTCGTGTGCACGCTGCGCCTCTACGAGGACCAGGCGCAGGCCGTGGTCACCTTCGGGGGCGATGCCGGCTCCTTCGTGCTGGGGGCCGTGCTGATGGCCAGCATGTACGCGCGCAAGGACCATCCGGTGCGCGCCAACCACCTGCGTTGGGTGCTCGTCGTCCTCGGCGCGCTGGCGTTCATGGATGCGCGTCACACGTGGTGGGGAGGCGTCGACAGCATTCCGTTCGGAGAGGACGATCGCGGCCTCAGTGACGCGAGCAAGCTGGCCGAGTACCACAACTGGACGTTGGACCTCTTGATCGAGCGCCATCGCACGGTCGCGACGCTGTGCGCGGGTGTGCTTGGTGTCGCCTACGTGGTGGGCCTCTTCACCGCCAGTGACGCGTCCGGGTCGGACGAGGCGTCGGGGGTCTAGTGGCGCCCGAGGTCGCGGCTCCGGCCGCGATCAGCCGCCCCGGCTTCCACGAGGAGCCAGGTGAAGATGGCGGCTTCGCCCACACGCTGCATGGCGCCGCGTACGTCCGCGAGTTCAGGCGCGCCCATGCCGATGAGGCTCGCGAGGGCCACGATACCGGCGGCGATGGCGAGCCAGGCGGGTCCGCCGCCTTCACGCGTCCGTCCGCCTGCCGCAAGCAGCAGACCCACGGCCCCCGCGAGGTAGGCAAGCCCGCCCGCCGCGTTGTGCAGCATCTGTGAGGCCGAACCTTCGGCCGGGCAGCCGGCATCGCAGGGGACGAAGGCCGCCATCACGTACGACCAGCCCACGGCCGACAGGAGCCCGAGGGCGGCTGCGCGGCGTCCACCGGGTCCGAGACGCGCCATCGAGAGACAGGCGACCACCAGCAGCCCGCCGGCCACGACGAACGACAGGTTCACGGCCGCGGCATCCGGCGCGCCGGCCGCGCCGAGTTCGCTGATGAAGTCGCGCGATGCCCGATAGTCGGGCCAGCGGAGGCCAAAGACGATCGGCGGCAGCCAGGCCGCCAGCGTCGCGGCGACAGCCAGGAGGAAAGGTCGAGGCACACCCCTGAGACGAACGGCGGCCGCGGGAGGTTCAGCCTCCCGGCCGCTCAGCAGCCCTTCGTATACACCGTGCTGAAGCGCGGCGTGCCGTCGCGGTCGAAGAACGCCGATGCCGGCGCCGTCCAGACCATCGGTGCCGGAGAAGGGTCGGCGACGTCGTCGCCACACGGCATGTCCGAGGGAATCTCCGCACGGAACACGACATCGCTGCCGCGAGTGTCGACGACGGTGTATTGGCCGCTGAGCGTACGCGCCTGTCCACCGTTCGCGGGGCGGGCTCGCAGGGCCCGGAGGTGCACGACATGCCGCTCCATGCGCTCCGCGTGGACCCAGAAGCCGTCGCCCGTCATCGGGACCCAGACCGCGCGGAGCGGCGGCGGCCCGAGCAGGCGGACCCACTCACCCTGCGGTACGCCCCAGCCATCGATGTGATAGCCGTATCCCCCCCCCAGTCGCCGAGGTTGGCGATCCACGGGTGATAGATGCCCGGCCGTTCGGCCCATTCGATGTCCACGCCGAGACCGAATTGCTCCATGTCGCCGCCACTGAAGACGACGGGTCGCAGCACGAGGTAGCCAACGGGCGCCCCGGCGCGTGGCGCCGCAAACAGTGCGACAGGCGCTCGCGCACGACCCGGAGATTGGCCGACAGGCACGTGGCACTTCGGAGCTGGTAGCCGCTGGAGCACAGCGCCTTGAGGCGTCGTTGCTCGTCCGTGATGGCAGCGCCGATGCGGCGCTCTTCGAAACTGAGCGAGACAACCGTCATGCGGTCCGCGGCGTCGTGAGGTTGTGCCGCCCTTGCCGCCGGGAACGCGGCTCCCACTGTCACCGTGAGGAGGACGACAAGGCGCGTCACGCAGGCCAGGCTCCCTACTGCTGCCGGCCCGACGTGACCGGCGTGCCCGGCGAGAGCGTGGTCGTCGACTCCGCCACCGATTCCACCTTGCCGCGCGAGTAGGCCACCGGGAAGTAGCGGCCGCGCGCCCAGAGTTCGAAGAGGTCGCGGTAGTGCGGACTGTCGGGATCGCCCGACTGGCCCGGCGTGTTCAGGCCCACGCTGTTGTCCCAGTTCTCGGTGTCGGCCACGATCTTGAGCGAACCGCCGCCTGTCTGGTTGTCCTGCCCGCCGGTCGCGCTCACCGTCGTGCCGTCGCCGCCGCGCGGGAACGGGCCCACCTCGAGCTTCTTCTTCATCTCGGCGTTCACCGCGTTCGAGAGCGGATGCCGGATGAGCGCATGGTGCAGCTTCTCGTCGCCCCACTTCCAGGCCGCCATATCGGGCCCGAAGCGCGCCGTCACATCCGCCACGCCCTGTTCGAAGGCGGTGGTCACCATGGCATCGCGACCCTTCGTGGGCTCGGCGCCGAAACGGCTGTCGGGCGCCCAGAGGAAGTCGATGACGCGCTTGGTGCTGATGAGACCGGCCGGCACCGAGGCGCGCGCGGCGGCGGGAATCGAGGCCTCGCGGACGGCCGTGAAGAGGCGGCGCGAGAAGAGTTCGTAGACGGCCGCGGCGGCGGAGTTCTTGTCGAGCACGAAGTCCCAGCTGGTGACGGCATCGCGGGCCTTCGCCACAGCGGGATTCGTGAACGTCAGGTCGCGCAGCAGCGGCACGACCGCCCGGGCCGCGATCGACAGGTCGTCGTTCTGCAGCCGCGTCATCTCGGCCACGCTGAAGCGGCGGCCCGAGCCGAGCACTTCCTCGATGCGGTGCGCGCGGTAGGGATCGGCCCACGTGTAGTGACGCGCGTTCGGGTACGCGTAGTCGTTCGGGTAGAGGTAGTGATTCGCGGTGGCGACGAAGCCGCGCGCCGGGTTCACTTCGTTCGGCAGCGCGTTGATCGGCAGGTAGCCGTCCCACTCGTAGCGGCCATCACCCGGCACGGGCAGCAGGCCGCTCCACGAGCGCAGCGGCGTGATGCCGGCCGCCTGCCAGCCGATGGTGCCGGTCTTGTCGACCCACACCATGTTCTCCGACGGCATGCGGTTGTATGTGCAGGCCTCGACGAACTCGGCCCACGTCTTCGCCTGATTCATGCGCAGGCTCGAGAGATACGGCGCGCCGCCCTGCTCCATCCAGCCGGCCCTGAGCGCGTAGGCGCGGCGGTTGGCCGTGTCTTCGTGCAGCACCGGGCCGTGCTTCGTGAACTTGAGCGTGGCGGTCACGGCCGCCTGGCCCTTCACCGGAATCGATTCGGTGACGACACGCATCGCTTCCCAGCGGCCCTGGTAGCGATACTCGTTCGGGTTCGCGGGGTTCGTCTCGTAAACGTAGAGGTCTTCCGCGTCGGTGCCGAAGATCGTGAGGCCCCAGGCGCCGTATTCGTTGTGGCCGATCGACACGCCCGGCAGCACCGGCTCGCCGCCGCCGATGACGTTCCAGCCCGGCGCGACGAGGTGCACCCAGTAGCGCAGCGACGGCGCTTCGATGACGCGGTGCGGATCGTTGGCGAGGATCGGCATCGAACTCTGTGTCTTCGCGCCGCTCACCACCCAGTTGTTCGAGCCGATGTCGGTATCCACGATCCGGCTGCCGTCGAGCGAACGCGTGAGCGCGAGCCGTGAGCCGTCGCCGCCCGGCGCCTCAGCGTCGAGCGCCGCGCGGGCCTCGCCGCGGTACGCGGGCACGATGTCGCCGGGCTCGAAGCGGATGGTGTCGCGGAAGGCCGTGTAGGTCTTGAGCACGTCGGCCGGGAAGGTCTTCGGATCGATGAGCGGATCGAGCGTGAGCGGCGGGTCGCCGCCCTGCAGCCACAGCAGGTCCTTCAGGCGATCGGCGCCGAGGGCCGCCAGCGCGCGCACGTGCGTGGCTTCGTTCTCGACGTTCGACGTGAGCGCCTGGTGGCGCGAGATGACCACCTCGGGCGTCCACTTGCCGGGCGTGATGCCGAGCATGCGGAACTCGATCGGCAGCGTGGCCGGCGTGCGCATCGCCTCGTCGACCAACGCATTCACGCCGCGCACGTAGGCCTCGACGATCGTCTTGCCGCGCGGATGGTAATGGTTGAGCTCGGCGTCGAGGTTGCCGCGGAACTTGTGGAGGCGTGTGCCGATGTCGCGCGTGAGCTCGCGCGGTCCCAGGATTTCGGCCACCGTGCCGGTGGCGCGCCGCCGCCAGATTTCGAACTGGAAGAGGCGATCCTTTGCCGCCAGATACCCCTGCGCCATGAACAGGTCTTCCTCGTTCTGCGCGTAGATGTGGTTGATGCCCCAGCGGTCGCGGATGACCTCGACCGGCTGGCGCAGGCCTGGCACGGCCAGTGCCGCGCGGGCGCCCTGCGGCGGCGTCTGTGCGGGCGCCGCGGGCGGCGTGATGACGAGCGCGGCAACGGCGAGCAGGGCGGCGAGTCCGGTCTTCCGCATGACGTCCTCCAGGCGGCGCGCGGTCGTCCGGGACCGTCGGCCGGGCGCAGTATACTGCTCAAAATGCGCTTTGCCCCCGAGTACGTCACCCACGTACTCACTGACAACTTCGAGGACGCCAAGACCCACCTGCTGGCGCCTCTCATGGACATCCACTACGCGCACCTGGTGATGCTCACCGAGTGCCACATCGTGTCGAAGGGCGACGCGCGCGTGCTGCGCGCGGCGCTCGACGGCATTTCCACCGCCGAGGTCGTGAAGGTGCCCTTCGACGGCACCTACGAGGACCTGTTCTTCTACCTCGAACACCTGATTGCCGAAGCCGCCGGGGAGCAGGTGGCCGGACGCCTGCACACCGCCCGCAGCCGCAACGACATCGCGATGACCACCTATCGCATGTGGCAGCGCGAGAGCATCGCCGCGCTCGGGCACGGCATCCTGCGGCTGCGCTCGGCGCTCCTCGGCCTGGCCGCGCAACACATCCACACGATCTACGGCGCGCACACGCACACGCAGCCGGCCCAGGTGATGACGGTGGCGCACTACCTGCTCGCCGTCATCGAGCAGCTGGAACGTGACAGCAAGCGGCTCGAGGCGGCCTACCGCTCGACCAACGTGAACCCGCTCGGCGCCTGCGCCATCACCGGCACCGGCTTTCCGATCGACCGCCAGCGCACGAGCGCGCTGCTCGGCTTCGATGCGCCCACCGGCAACACCTACGGCAGCATCGCCACGTTCGACTACGCGCTTGAAGGTGCCTCGGCCACGGCCGTCGCCATCGTCGGCCTGGGCCGCGTGGTGCAGGACCTGCTGCTCTGGGGCATGATGGAATTCGGCTACCTGCGGCTCGCCGACGGCTTCGTGCAGTCGAGCAGCATCATGCCGCAGAAGCGCAACCCGGTCGCGCTCGAACACGCGCGCGGCATCGGCAGCCAGGCGGTGGGGCAGGCGCAGGCGATCATCACCGCGGTGCACAACACGCCCTTCGGCGACATCAACGACACCGAAGACGACCTGCAGCCGCTCATCGCGTCGATGTACCGCGATGCCCTGCGCATGGTGTCGATCGTCGGCGCCGCGCTCAAGGACGCGCAGTTCAACATCGAGCGCATGGAGGCCCGCGCCGGCGAAGGCGGCACGACCATCACCGAGCTGGCCGACACGCTGGCGCGCGATCATGGGCTGCCGTTCGGCACCGCGCACAAGATCGCCGGCAAGGTCATCCGCGGCAAGAACGACCAGCCGTCGGCGTTGATGTCCGACCTGCTCGTGAAGGCGTCCACCGAGGTGCTCGGCGCGCCCATCAGCTACGACGAGGCCGCGATCGAGAAGGTGCTGAGCCCGCGCCACTTCGTCGAGATCCGGAAGACGCACGGCGGCCCGGCGCCGGAACGCACGACCGAAGCCATCGCCCAGTCGCGCGCGGCACTCGCCGCCGATGAAGCGTGGTGGAAGGGCCGCAAGGACGCGCTGGCCCAGTCGGCGACGCAGCTGCGCGCCGCGGTGAAGGCGCTGTGACCGCGATGCAGCAGCAGTACGTGCGTGTGGCCGCGTCGTGGGTGGCCGTGCTCGTCGCGCTCTACGCCCTCCAGGAGTTCTTTACGCCGTGACGCCGTCACGCCCCAGCCCCCGGCCCCCAGCCCCCAGGGCGTAGTCATGCATCCCATCGACTGGCTCATCATCGGCGCCTATCTGGCCTGGATCGCCTGGGACGGCCTGCGCCTGTCGAAGAAGACCGAGGGGCTCGAGGGGTATCTGCTGGCCGGGCGCAGCCTGCCGTGGTGGGCCGTGGGCCTGTCGGTAATGGCGACACAGCTCTCGGCCATCACGATGATCGGCACGACCGGCCAGGGCTACGCGGAGGGCATGAAGTTCCTCCAGTTCTACTTCGCGCTACCCATCGCGATGATCGTGCTCTCGGTCACGCTCGTGCCGTTCTTCCACAACGCGCGTGTCTACACGGCCTACGAGTATCTCGAGCGCCGCTTCGACGCCAAGACGCGCACGCTCACCTCGTTCCTGTTCCTCGTCTCGCGCGCGATGGCCACGGGCGTGGTCATCTCCGCGCCGGCCGTCGTGCTGTCGGTGATGCTCGGGCTGAGCGTCACGAGCACCTGTCTGCTGCTGGCGTTGCCCACGGCGTTCTACACCATGTTCGGTGGCGTGCAGGCCGTGGCGTGGACCGACGTGAAGCAGATGGTGCTCATCGTGGGCGGCCTGCTGGCGGCGGTGGTGATGCTCGTGATGGGGCTGCCCGACGGCGTCGGCCTGGGTGATGCGCTGTCGCTCGCCGGCACGACCGGCCGCATGCAGACGTTCGACTTCCGCTTCGACCTGACCGATCGCTATACCTTCTGGTCGGGCACCATCGCGGCCTTCTTCCTGTTCTGCTCCTACTTCGGCACCGACCAGAGCCAGGTGCAGCGCTACCTCACGGCCAAGTCGGTGGATGAAGCGCGCACGTCGCTGCTCATGAGTGCCTACTGGAAGATTCCGCTCCAGGCGCTCGTGCTCATCGTCGGCATCCTGATGTTCGTGTTCTATATCTTCACGCCGCCGCCGATGCTCTTCAACGCATCGCACGAGGCGCAGGTGAAGGCGAGCCCGCGGGCGGCCGACTACGCGGCCACCGAGCAACGGTTCACTGCCGCCTTCGAGCAGCAACGCGAAGCCGCCGCCAACCTCACGCGCGTGCAGAAGGCGAATGATGCGGCGGGTGTCGCCGAGTACTCCGCGGCGTTCAATGCTGCCGCCGCCGACGTGAAGGCGGCACGCGCCGACGCCGTGAGCATCGTGAAGTCGGTGTCAGGCGACGGCGCCTACAACGACGTCAACTACGTGTTCCCGACCTTCGTGCTCACGCATCTGCCTGTGGGTCTCGTGGGCCTGCTCATCGCCGCGATTCTCGCCGCGGCGATGTCGACCATCTCCGCCGAACTGGCCTCGCTCTCGACGGCCACGGTCATCGACTTCTACCGGCGCTGGTGGTCGGCCGACGCAAGCGACGCGCAGCTCCTGTGGGTGTCCCGGTCGGCCGTGGGCCTCTGGGGGCTCTTCGCCAGCGTCGTGGCCATCTATGCCGCCGAGCTCGGCTCGCTCATCGAAGTCGTGAACCGCTTCGGCTCCTACTTCTACGGCTCGATCCTCGGCGTGTTCGTACTGGCGATCGCCTCGAAGCGCGCCAACGGGCACGGCGCCTTCGTGGGCCTCATCGGCGGCATGCTCGCGGTGGGCTACGTGGCCACGCAGACGAAGGTCGAGTTCCTCTGGCTGAACGTCGTGGGCGCGGTGGCGGTGTATGTCATCGGCCTCCTGGTGAGCGCGCTCACCGGCGGCAACCCGCGCGCCTCCGAGGCGTAACCTATGGCCAGCCGGCCGCTGCTGCTCGCGCTCATCGGCCTCATCATTCTGATGGTGGCGTCGTGGGCGCTCGGCGAAGCGCTGCGCCAGCGCAAGACGACGAAGCGGCGACCGAAGCGTTGAACTGGAGCTCCCGATGACCCGCAGGCCCGTGATGCTCGCTGTCCTCATGATGTGCGGTCTCGCCACGCTCACGGCGCAGGCGCCACGCGTGCACGACCTGCCGGTGACGCCGGCCAACATCCACTGGGGCTTCTACGACGCCAAGGTCCGCCCGGTGCTCACGATCGCCTCGGGCGATCGCGTGAACGTGCAGACGATGATCGCCGGTGGCCTCGGCCGCCTGCGCCAGCTCGGTGTGCCCGAGGCCGACATCCCGGCGCCGCTCAAGGCGGTGGAGCAGGCCGTGACGGATCGCGGCCCGGGCGCGCATCCGATGACGGGCCCGATATTCGTCGAGGGCGCCGAACCTGGCGACACGCTCGAGGTGCGCTTCCTCTCGATCGGCTACCTGCACACGTTCGGCCTGAACGCCTTCGCGCCAGGTGGCGGCACGATTCCCGACGACTTCCCCTACGCGAAGCTGAAGCTGCTGCGCTGGGCGCCGGGGGCGACGTCGGTCGAGTTCGCGCCGGGCATCACGCTGCCGCTCGCGCCGTTCTTCGGCTCCGTCGGCGTGGCGCCGCCGCCGCAGACGGGGCGGCTCTCGAGCCGTCCGCCGGGGTGGCACGGCGGCAATCTCGACAACAAGGATCTGGTGGCCGGCTCCACACTCTTCGTGCCCGTGCATGTGCCAGGTGCGCTGCTCTCGATCGGCGACGGCCACGCGCTGCAGGGGCATGGCGAAGTGAGCGGCACGGCCCTCGAGACCTCGCTCACCGGGCAGATCGAAGTGCGCCTGCACAAGGGCCGGCGGCTCAAGTGGCCGCGCGCCGAAACGCCCACGCACTACATCAGCATGGGTCTGCACGAAGACCTCGACGAAGCGAACCGGCTCGCCGTGCGCGAGATGATCGACTTCCTCGTCGAGACGCGGAAGCTCTCGCGCGACGACGCCTACATGCTCTGCTCGCTCTCGGCCGACCTGCACGTGACGCAGTCGGTCGACGGCGTGAAGGGTGTGCACGCCACGCTCGCGAAGTCGCTCTTCCGCTGAGCCCGGCCGGCGGGCGAATCCTGCCACTGCCACGGCGGCCGGGTGCGCAGCTTCTGCGCCCTTCCGGTGCCGTGAAGCCGAAAAGCGCGCGAATCCGTGCTGGCACGCCACACGCACTGCAGGGCGTGGAGGCGGTGGTAGCATGCCCGCATGGGCGGAGACGACGCGATGCATCCGGCACAGCGGTCAGACACGCGGCTCACCTACGACGACTTCCTGCTGTTCCCAGACGACGGGCACCGGCACGAACTCATCGACGGAGAGCACTACGTGACGCCCAGCCCGAGCACACGGCACCAGCGGCTGGTGGTGCGCCTGGCGACGGTGCTGGCCTCGTATGCCGAGGCGCACCCAGGGTCGGGCGAGGTCTTCGTGGCGCCGTTCGACGTCGTGTTCAGCGACTTCGACGTCGTCGAGCCGGATCTGCTCTTCATTGCTGCCGATCAACAGGACATCGTCACCGAGATGCATGTGCGTGGTGCGCCGGCACTCGTCGTTGAGGTCCTGTCGCCGGGCACGCGGCGCGTGGACGAGAAATCGAAGTACCGGCTCTTCGATCGAGCCGGCGTGCGCGAATACTGGCTCGTCGATCCGGAGCTGGACATCGTGAAGGTCTTTCGGCGCGACCCGAGCGGCGCTTTCCCCCGCGTGGCCGAACTCGCAGGCGAGGCCGGTGACACGCTTACGACGCCACTGCTGCCGGCGTTCAGCCTGTCACTAACCTCGCTCTTCCGCTGAGCCCGGCCCCTGGGCCGAGCGCACTCAGCCCCGAGTCCCGGCCCCCGAGCCCCGACGGGTCACCTGACCACTTTGACGTCCGTTCGCCCGGCAGTCTAGCAGCCGGCGGTGGTCCAGACTGTGCAGCGCCGTGCGATGTGGTGGCTGCACGGTCCCGCAATCCGTCCCGATAACCGAAGAGATGAGCACCAAGACGGCCGGCAGCGACCTGCCGTGGCACCAGCGCCTCGAAGCGCGCGTCGCCTCGGCGCTCGGCCTGCTCGTGGCCGTCGCGCTCGGCGCGGTGCTCTTTGCCACGCTGGGCGTGGTCTCGTCGCAGTCACGCGACCGCGTGGCGGCCGACCTCGAGGTGGCGCAGACCGCCTTTCATCGTCTGCTCGCCCTGCGCATCCGCGCCGCCATCGACGTCGTGGACGTCGCCGTCCAGGCGCCCGCCTTCCGGGATCGCGCCAGTGAGACGCCGGGCGCGGCGACGGCGCTGGCCGAGGGCCAGCGCGGCCCGCTCCAGGCCGCCTTCACCATCGTGAGCCGCGCCGATGGCAGCTGGACCGGCACGGCCGGCTGGGCCGACCACTCCGGCAGCGGCCTGCCCGTCGTGCGCAACGCGCAGACCCGGGCGCTGCGCGGCCAGCCCACCGGGGCGCTCGTACAGGACGACAGCCGTCTCTTCCTCGCGGTCTCGGTGCCCGTGCGCGACGGCGAACGCGTGGCCGGCACGTTCACGGCCGGGTATCCACTGACCGACGACGTCGCCCGCGACCTCGCCAACCTCGCCCGCTGCGAAGTGGCGCTCGTCGTGAACGGGCAACTCGTGGCGACGAGCCTGCGCGAGCGGCTGGGCGCCGGCGCCGAGCCGCTCGTCGTGGCCACGATGGCCGCGCCCGGCGTGCGGCCGGACGTGCTCGACGTGGGCGGCCGCGAATACGTGGCCGGCGTCTTCCCGCTCAGTCCCGACCTGCCCGGCGGCGACGCCGTGCGCCTGCTCGTGCTCTCGGACTGGGCGTCCACGCAGCGGTTCGTGGACGCGCTCGAGATTCGCTTCGCCATTGCCGGCGTGGTGGCGCTGCTGCTGTCGCTCGTCGGTGGCGTCTTCCTGAGCCGGCATTTGAGCCGGCCGCTGCGCGACATCGCCACGGCGGCCACCGAAATCGCCGCCGGGAATCTGGCGCTGCAGCTGCCCGTGCGCGGCACCGCCGAGGCTGCCACCGTGGCGCAGGCGTTCAACGCGATGAGCGTGAGCCTCAAGTCGGCGCACGAACGCCTCGTGCACGACGCGATTCACGACCACCTCACGCAGTTGCCGAACCGCTCGCATTTCAAGGACCGGCTCGATCGGGCGCTGGCGCGCCGCCTGCGCCGCAAGGACTACCAGTTCGCCGTGCTGTTCGTGGACCTCGACCGCTTCAAGCACGTGAACGACAGCCTGGGCCACACGGCCGGCGATCGCCTGCTCGTCATGTTCGCCGAGCGTCTGGCCTCGGCCGTGCGCGCCGAAGACGTCGTCACGCGCATGCCCGGCGCCGGCACCGTGCCCGAGCCGACGCTCGCCCGCTTCGGCGGCGACGAGTTCGCCGTGCTGCTCGACGGCATCCGCGAGCCGATCGACGCGGTGCGTGTCGCCAAGCGCGTCCAGCAGATGGCGGCACAGCCGCTGCACCTCGACGGGCAGGACGTCTTCGCCAGCGCCAGCATCGGCGTGGCCGTGGCGACCGACGCGCACAAGTCGGGAGAGGACGTCATCCGCGACGCCGACCTGGCGATGTATCGCGCCAAGAACGCCGGCGCCGGCGGCTATTCGGTGTTCGACGCCGCGCTGCACGACGAGGCGGTGCGCCGGCTGCGCCTCGAGACGGACCTGCGTCACGCGGTCGAGCGCGAGGAGTTCCGCGTGTGGTACCAGCCGATCGTGTGGCTGGGCGATCACCGCGTCGTCGGCGTCGAGGCGCTCGTGCGCTGGCAGCATCCCGAGCGCGGGCTGGTCTCACCGGGCGAGTTCTTCGACGTGGCCGAAGAAGTGGGCCTCATCACCCAGATCGACGAGTGGGTGCTGCAGGCGGCGTGCCGTCAGGTGCGCGCGTGGCTCGACGCCGGTGTGGTCACGCCAGCCTTCACGGTGAGCGTGAACCTCTCGGCCAAGGCCTTCGCGCAGGAGGCGCTCGTGCAGCGTGTCTCCGGCATGCTGCAGGCCACCGGCTGCCCGGCCGCCAGCCTGCGCCTCGAGATCACCGAAGGCGCCGCCATCAAGGACGCGGCGCGCGCCCGCGTGGTACTGGCGCAGCTGCGCGCGCTCGGCGTGCGCATCAGCCTCGACGACTTCGGCACCGGCTACAGCTCGCTCAGCTATCTGCAGTCGCTGCCGCTCGACGTGCTCAAGATCGATCGCTCGTTCGTGGCCGGCATCGGCACCGACAAGGACAAGGGCGAGATCGTGAAGCTCATCGTCGGCCTGGCGCGCACGCTGAAGCTCGAGATCGTGGCCGAGGGCACCGAGACCGAAGCGCAGGTCGAGTACCTGCGCCTGCTCGGCTGCCAGTTCGGGCAGGGCTACTTCTTCGCGAAGCCGGCCGAGCCAGCGAACGGCCGCCCGCCCGCGGTGCCGCGCCGCCAGCGCGCCGGCGCTACGGCCTGAGCGCCGCGAGCGCTGCGGCGTCGAGAAACTGCCCGCGCAGCACCACCGCCGACAGGCGGCGCAGGGCGCGGATGTCGTCGAGAGGATTGCCGTCCACGAGCAGGAACGAGGCAGGGCCGCCCACGCGGATCCGGCCGGCGTCGGGGCGCCCGGCCGCGGCCGCCGACGTGACCGTGGCGGCCGTCAGCACGTCGCGCGGCGCCATGCCGATCTCCACCAGCCGCTCGAGTTCGGTGAGCAGCAGGTCACCATGCCGGTCGAGCACGTCGGTGCCCGTGATGATCGGCACACCGAGGCGCGCAGCCTTGGCGGCGATGGGCTTCATGCGCGCGTAGGCCTGCCGGCGCGCCGCCGCGGCCTCGGGGCGGGCGCCGTCGATCGTGGCCTCGTAGCCGATGAGCGTGGGATCGAAGTACGTGCCGTTCGCCTTGAGCACGCCGAAGATCTCGTCGCCGAGCGCGCCGTCGAGCCCGTCGGCGAGTTCCGTGAAGCGTGCCGGCGTCAGTCTCAGGTCGGGCTGGAGGTTCTCGAAGATCGTCTGGATATGTTCGATCGTTCGCAGGCCGGCGCGCGAGGCCTCGGCCCACGACATGACGAGCGGCACGTGGCCCGAGACCGTGAGGCCGGACTTCCCGGCCTCATCGATGATGGCGTCGAACGCCTCGCGGTTGGTGGCGCGGTGCACCTTCAGGAAGTCCACGCCGCGCGCCTTCAGCTCGCGCACGGCCGCCCGCGCCTCGGCGGCGGTCGTGACCTTGCGATGGAAGTCGGCGGGTTGCTCGCTGTTGAGCGTCGGCCCGGCGATGACGAGATCGGGACCCACGCGCCGGCCGGCGCGGATGTCCTCGCGCAGCGGCAGCAGCTGGTCGAGGAAGCCGCCCATGTCGCGCACGTGCAGCACGCCGTGGCCCACGTAGCGTTCCGGGGCGCGGCCGACGGGCGTGAGCGCGGCGAGGTGGGCGTGCATCTCCCAGAGGCCGGCCACGGCGAACTTCCCGCGGCCGTCGATGACCCGGGCCGCCGGCGGGCGCGCCGCTCCCGCATCGAGCGTCTCGATGCGGCCGTCCCGCACGACGATCGTGGCCGTACGCAGCGACGGCGTCGCCGTGGGGTCGACGAGCGTGACCTGCTCGATGACGAGCCCCGGCTGCGCGGCGGCCGGCCGCACGGCCGGTCCGAGCAGTTGGGACAGCACCAGCACCGCGAGAGGCAAGCTGAGGCGCATGCAGCAACAGACGTTCAGGGCGCCCGGAGGTTCCGCCCCCGGGGCGCGGCGTCAGACGGCCGGGGGCGTAGCGATGCGGTCCAGGTCGTCCTTGCCGATGACGACGTTCCAGCAGTGCAGCTCGTACTGCGCGATGTGCTGCTGGTAGAACGGATCGCCGTCGCGGATGGCGTCGAGATCGCGCTGCGGGTTGTCGTCCGAGACCTTCAGCAGGAAGATGCCGCCGTAGCGCGGGTCCATCGGGCCCGAGGCCACGAGTTTCCCGTCGGCCTTGAGCTGGCGCAGGTAGGTGCGGTGCACGGGCGTCGCCGCCTCGACTTCCTCGATGGGGCGGCGGTAGCGGACAATGGCGATGGCGTACATAGCGCAGGATTATTCCATGATCCGGATTCTGGTCACCGGCGGCACGTTCGACAAGGAATACGACGAAGTGCGGGGGCGGCTGTTCTTCAAGGACACCCACGTCCAGGAGATGCTCGACAAGGGCCGATCGCGCGTGCCGGTGTCGATCCGCACGCTCATGATGATCGACAGCCTCGAGATGACCGACGCCGATCGCGCGCTCGTCGTCGAGCAGTGCCGGCAGTCGGACGTCGATCGCATCGTCGTCACGCACGGCACCGACACGATGGTCGAGACCGGCCGGGCCATCGCGGCCGCCGGTCTTGCCGGCAAGACCGTGGTGCTCACCGGCGCGATGATTCCCTACGCCTTCGGCAGCTCCGACGGGCTCTTCAACCTGGGCAGCGCGCTCAGCTTCGCGCAGGTGCTGCCGCCGGGCGTCTACGTGGCCATGAACGGCCAGTGCTTTCCCTGGGACCAGGTGCGGAAGAACCGCGACACGGCGACCTTCGAGCGCGTCTGACCACAGCCGCGGCGCGTCACGCCGCTGTTTCGTCGTTGACACATCTGAAACGTTCGTGCGACAAGGCGTCGTGCGAATGGACGGCTGGTCGTGGGCGCTCGTGTGCGCGGGTCTGGCAGCCGCGGTGCCGCCCCTCGGCGCGGCCGCTGGCGCACCGGCCTCTGTGCCGCCGCGCTTTCGCCTGTCGCTCACCGCGTCCATGGCGCTCCCCGTCGAAGTGCGTGCCGCGGCGGAACACGAGATCCGCCGGATCTGGCGCCGCGAGGGGATTACGGTCGACATCGGTTCCACGGCCGCCTTCGGCGACGCCGCCGTGGATATGCGCGTCCTCATCGTGTCCGCGGCGGCGGCCCCGGCCACCCGCGACGGCCACCAGTGGCCGGTGGCCGAGCTGCTGGGGGACGCGGCCGGTCAGCCGGTGGCGCTGGCGTCGGTCGCGGCGGCTCGTCGTGTGCTCGACGCCGCCCGCCTCGCCGACGCCCCGACGACACTGGTGCATCGCCGCCTCGGGGTCGTCCTCGGCCTCGCCGTCGCGCACGAGATCGGCCATCACCTGCTGAATACGACCGGGCATGCGCGGCATGGCCTGATGCGCGCGCGCATCGACGCCCGCGAGTTCGCGGACCTGCGCGAGGGCGGTTTCGATCTGGATGATGACGCCGCGCAGTGGGCGCGGGCGCGCCTCACGCGTCCGCCCGCCGATGCCCTGCGGCTGGCCCGCTTCGTCTACCGGCCGTAGCCGCGTTCACGTCTTCCTGACCCTCCCTCTGTTCCGTCAGCACGATCTGCGGACCGCGTGACGCGCGTGCAACGCACGGGCTTCGCGTGGCCGTTACGCCGCGTTGGCGTCGCTGTCGCGCCCAGCCGCCACCATAGCGACGTTCACCCGTCATGCGGAGATCGTCACGATGCAGCGACTGTTCACCCTCCTGTTCCTCCTCTTTCTGGCCGTGCCGATGCGTGCGGCCGCGCAGAGCAACGCCACCGACGGCGCGCTCGATGGCTTCGTTCGCGATCCGAGCGGCGCCTCCGTGCCCGTGGCGCGTGTCATCGCCCTCAATCTCGGCACGAACCAGGTGCGCGAGACCACGACCGACGGCCAGGGCTACTTCCGGTTTCCGCTGCTGCAGGTGGGTGAGTACCAGCTGCTCGTGAGCGCACAGGGCTTTGCCGACTACCAGCAGACCGGCATCCGCCTCAGCGTCGGCACGCAGGCGCGCGTCGAGATTCCGCTCGCCGTCGGCGGCACGACCGAGACCGTGCAGGTCACGGCCGATGCGTCGATGGTGCTCGCCGGCCAGGGCGCGTCGGGCGCAGTGCTGAGCGAAGAAGCCGTGCGCACGCTGCCGATCACGTCGCGCAACGTCTACAACTTCCACCTCGTCGGCCCCGGTGTGAAGGGGCTGCCGAGCACCGGCTTCGGCACCACGCAGTTCCTCGTGGGCGGGCACAACCGCATGGCCTGGTCGATGGACGGCATCGACAACTCGCAGCGCCGCACCAACCGCCAGATCCGGCTCGTCATCAGCACGCCCGAGAACGTCGAGGAAATGCAGGTCCTGTCGGGCGCCTATTCGGCGGAATTCGGCCGCGCGGCCGGCGGCGTCATCAACGTCGTCAGCCGCTCGGGCACGAACAACTGGCGCGGCGGCGCGATGTCGCTCTTCCGGCCCAACGAGTGGGCGGCCCGTCCGCCGCTCGCGGCCGTCAAGCCGCAGCAGGAATGGTGGATGGTGCAGGGCAACGCGGGTGGACCGCTCGTGCGCGACCGGGCGTTCTTCTTCGCCAACTACGAATACAACCCGCTCAAGTTGCCGCAGCCCGTCACGATCAATCCGGACGCCGCGGCCGCCATCGGCATCCCGGCGTCGGACCTCGGGAACTCGCCGTTCGGTGAGACGTTCCACACGCCCAGCCTGAAGGTGAACTTCCGCGCCAGCGATCGCAACAGCGGTTTCCTGCGCTACACGCGCTTCACCAACGACCAGCCGGGTGGCGGCGGCGGCCTTACGACGCCGAGCCGCAGCGTGTCGTTCAAGGACCGTATGAACGGTGTCGGCGCGCAGCTGGCCACCACGTTCGGCACCGGCCTGCTGAACGAACTGCGCTTCGGCTTCAACCGCCGCGCCGAGGAGCGCAGGCCCTACGGCGAGGCGACCGCCAACGGCGCCAACATCAGCATCAACAATGTGGCCAACTTCGGCGTCAACCCGACGGGCGGCTCGACCAGCGTCGAGGCCAGTCTGCAGTTCATCGACAACCTCACGTGGACGAAGGGCCGGCATTCGCTCAAGACCGGCATCGACTACCAGACGACCGGCTTCGACGTGACCAACGCGCTCGCGCGCAACTTCTCGTTCGCCGGTCTGGCCGCCGCCGGCAGCCGCGGCGCCGTGACGCCGCTCGACCAGTACCTGAATACGGTGGCCGGCCGCATCGACCCGGCCACGGGCCGGCCCTTCACCTACACGCAGCTCCAGCAGGAGCTCGGTGACCCCACGCTGAACCTGCGCTTCCACTATCTGAATCTCTTCCTGCAGGACGAGATCCGGCTGCGCGACGACCTCACGCTCAGCGCCGGCGTGCGCTATGAGCTGCAGAACTACCCGCTGCTCGACGCGCAGGCGCCGTATCCGCTGTCGCGCGAAGTCGTGGATGACACCAACAACATTGCGCCGCGCCTCGGCCTGACGTGGCGGCCCGGCGGCAGCCAGCGCACCTCGGTGCGCGCCGGCTACGGACTCTTCTACGACACGACGAGCCTCGGGCTCATCGTGAACGCGGCCCAGATCAACGGCCGCCGCATCCTGAGCTACGTCGTGCCCGGCAGTGACGCGCGCGCGCCGCAGTTCCCGAACCTGCTCTCCACGGCGGACCCGGCCTTCTCGACGCCGCCGAGCATCACCGTGTTCCCCGACAACTTCGAGACGATGTTCGCGCACCAGGCGAACGTGACGGTCGAGCGCCAGCTCACCGACCACCTGCTGCTGGCCCGTGGGCTACAGCTACTGGGGCCACCGCGACGCGCCGTACGCGCGCGACATCAACCTCGGCCCGGTCACGAGCACCCTCGCCGACGGCCGTCCGGTGTTCACGGGTTCGACGAACCGGCCGAACGCGGCGTTCCGCGCCATCAACCTCGTGGAGAGCCAGGGACGCGGCACCTACCACGTGCTCGACCTCTCCGTGCGGCAGCGTCTCGCCGGCGGCGTGCAGCTGAGCGGCAGCTACAGCTATTCGCGCGCCAGGAGCATCGGCGACATGGAAGGCGGCGCCCTGACCGACCCGAGCGATCCGGAACGCGACTGGGGCCCGAGCCCCGGCGACCTGCGCCATAACGTCAGCGCGCAGGCCTCGTTCGCCCCTGAGATCGACCGCGGGCCGTTCCGCTGGCTCACGGGCACGCAGCTCTCGACGCTGGTCTTCTACAACAGCGGCTTCCCGGTGAACGCCACGGCGGGCGCCGATCTGAACAACGACCTCGTGCTGATCGATCGCGCCCTCTTCCGCGGCCGCAACGCCTTCGCCGGCCCGAGCTACTTCCAGGTGGACATGCGTCTGTCGCGCCGCATTCGCATCGCCGACCTGGGCTCGGTCGAGCTGATGGTGGAGTCCGAGAACATGCTGAACCGCCTGAACGCGTCGTGCAGCATCGCCGGGTGCACCGGCGCGGTCGTGAGCCGCGACGGCGCGGCTGACTTCGGCCGCATCACCGGCACGCGTCCCGGCCGCTACGTGCAGTTCGGCGCGCGGGTGCTCTTCTAATGGCGCGCCACACCTCGACGTGGCCCGCCGGTCAGCGCCGCGTGATGGCGGCGCTGCTCGTGGCGGCGGCGCTCATCATCGCCGCGCCGTCAGGCATGGCCTGGGGCGTGCGCGCGCATACGTGGATCAACCGCGTGGCCGTGCGCACGTTGCCCGAGGACGGTCCGGTGTTCCTCAAGGCGCACGAAGACTGGATTGCCTATCTGTTGGTGATTCCGGACGCGTGGCGCCGGCCGTCGGAGCCCTTCCTCAAGATGCTGGAGGATCCGAACCACGGCTGGTTCAAGGAACAGTTCGCGTTCATGACCGAGATTCCGCGGTCGCGCTACGAGTTCGTGCTGAAGCTCTACGACGAGCAGCGGCGGCTCGCGGCAGCGGGTGATCCGGCGGCCGCGCTGACCAACGTCCGCTGGACGGGCACGATGGCCTACGCGGCTGTGGAAGGCTACGAGCGGATGCTCACCGGCATGCGCACGTATCGCGCCCTGCGCGAGCGCAAGGAAGACACGCGCTTCGCCGAGCTCGAGATCGCGTATGCGATGGGCTGGACCGGCCACTACACCGCCGACGGCGCGCAGCCGCTGCACGACACCGTGCATCACGACGGCTGGCAGGGGGCCAATCCGCGCGGCTACACGACCAACCCGCGCGTGCACGGGCTCTTCGAGACGCAGTTCGTGGACCTGATGCAGCTCGAGGGCGGTGACATCCAGCCGAAGGTGCCGGCGGCGCGGCGCCTCGCCGATCCCTTCACCGCTATCGTCGAGCATCTCGACGAGGCGGGGCGTCACACCGAGCAGGTCTACCGGCTCGAGAAGGCCGGCGCCCTCGCCGATGCCGCGAACGTCGAGGCGCGCACGCTGGTCATCCAGCAGACGGCCCGCGGCGCGGCCCTGCTCCGCGACCTCGCCTACACCGCCTGGCTGAAGAGCGGCGAGCCGCCGGTCAACGATCCCGGCGGCAACCCGATCGTGCCGGCGCATCCGCGCTACAACCCGGCGACGGGCAGCGCGCCGGCGCATGTCGCGCCGGCGCCTGGCACCGCGAAGCCGGCGTCTCCGCCCGCGGCCGACGCCGCTCGCGGCTTTCGCCCGATCGCCTTCACGGATCCGGTCATCGGGAAGAACTTCTATCTGCTCGATGCCATCGGCCGCACGCCGGCCGCACGCGCCGTGATCGAGCAGGCGCCAGCCCTGAAGGCGCTGCGCGACGCCAGGGTCGCGGCCCTGGCGAAGGCGGCGACGAGCTGCGGCAACGACACCACGTGTATCGCGGCGGCTTTCACGTGGACCGCGGCCGACATCGCGAGCGCCGAGCGTGCGCTCGTCGCGCTGGCCGCCGGCAACGGCGAGGTGCGTACGCTCATCGCCCGCGACCTGCGCCCATCGGGCCTGCTGCAGGCCTACGCGGACGGCGACGACGCCGCGCTCCTCGCCGGTGCGTGGCGGGAGACGGCCGCCGGCCTCAACCGCATCATCGAGACGTACGCGCAGGGCAAGGCGCCGCGCTACCCGAAGATCGATGCGGTGTCCTACGACCCGGCGTCGGAGTCGTACCGTCGGCTGCTCGGCATCATGGCCGCCGTGCTGCACGAGCAGCGCGACGAGCTGACGACGTTCTACGCGCCGGCGCTGGCCTTCGCGCGCCGGCTGCTCGATGCGAACCGCCGCGATGAGGCCGGCCGCTTCGAGCCGATGCACGAGGGCGAGAACGCGGCGGCGGTGCGTCGCGCCGCCAGCGTCCGCTGGGCCGACTTCCCCTACACGGCGATCGTCGTGCCGGGGGCTGGCCCCGACCGTGAGGACGTGGCACTCGATCCATGGGCGAAGATGCGGCTGGAACTGGCTGTGGTGCGCTACCGCAAGGGCCAGGCGCCGTTCATCCTCGTCTCAGGCGGCTACGTGCATCCGAATCAGACGCCGTTCAACGAAGCGCTCGAGATGAAGCGCGCGCTCGTGCGCGACTTCGGCGTGCCGGCTGAAGCTGTGATCATCGACCCGCACGCCCGCCACACCACGACCAACCTGCGCAACGCCGCCAGGCTCGCGTTGCGCTACGGCCTGCCGGCGTCGTCACCGATGCTCATCACGAGCGATGCCGGACAGAGCGCGTACATCAGCGGCAAGGAGTTCCACGACCGCTGTCTGCGCGAGATGGGGCACCTGCCGGGCACGCTCGGCCGGCGTCTGTCAGCCTTCGATCAGGAGTTCACGCCGTCGGTGCGCGCGCTGCACGCCGATGCGACCGACCCGCTCGATCCGTAGACGTCAGCTCGCGCGGGCGGCAGACCGCCCGCGCGCACTCATCCCTCGCCGCCGACACGCTTACGGGCGGAAGCCCACCGCCAGCCAGGCGGTGATGCCGGGCGCGTCGATCCCCGACCCATGCACCCGGTAGAGCCTGTCGAAGAGGTTGCGCACGCCGCCCGTGACCTGCAGGCGTTGACCCATCGGCGCGGCGCCGAACGCGTCCACGGTGATCCAGGCGGGAGTGCCGGTGGGCGAGATGCGGTGGTCGGCCAGGTCGCCTGACGACAGGCGGTTCTGGCGGGCCGCCCAGCGCGTCGCAAGGCCGGCCCAGGTGGAGGTTCGCGGACGCCACTGCAGCGCGACGCCGCCGTTCACCGGTGGGATGCGGCGCATCGGCTCGTTCCTGGTCAGGGCCTGGCCGCGGGTGGCCGTGGCGTGCGCGGTCACGACCACCGCCGGGTATGGCCGCCATTCCACCTCCGACTCCCAGCCGGTCACACGGGCTTCGCCGACGTTGGCTTTCTGGAACACCGGTTGGCCATCGAAGGTGGGCAGCCCGTCGTAGGTGGCGCGGACGCGGTCGATGAGATCCGTGAGATTCGTGCGGAAGGCAACCACCGTGGCCGAGACGGCGCGGCCGCGGGCGCGGATGCCGAGCTCGCTCGTGAGGCCACGTTCAGGCGCCAGGCCGGCCGAAGGCACTTCGATCCCCGAATCGAAGCGACCGAGCGTGCTCACGTCGTCGATGTTGGGTGCGCGAAACGACTGGGCGAGCGAGCCGAAGAGCAGGCTCTGGCCCACGAGCCGCACGGATGCGCCCGTCTGACCCACCCATGCACTCGGCGTCACGTCGAGATCGCGGAAGGTGGCATCCGACGCGCTGACGCGGAAGGACGAGTAGCGCGTGCCGTCTTCGGCGCGCAGGCGGCCCGCGGTATAGACACCGCGGGCGAAGACGGCGGTGCTCGCGGCCGTGGCGCCGTCGGGATACAGGCCGCGGCGGTTGAGACCCACACCCGTGCGCGTGTCGAGATCCACCCGGGTGCTGCGGACCGCGTCGGCGTAGGCTTCGCCGCCGCCCTGCAGCACGAGCTGTGGTGACAGCCGCTTCTGGATGTCGACCGAGAGGCCGAACGTGCGCACACGGTCGCGTTCGGTCGTGTCGGTGACCGAGCCGGCGCGCTGGATGCGGCGGCGTTCCTCGGTGCGCTGGAACGAGGCGGTGGCGGCCACCGCGTCGGCCCAGCCGAGGGACTGCGCGGTGTAGCGCAGCGAGGCGAGCTGGCGCGTCTGCGGGTCGAAGGCGTAGCGCGAGAACCCGCGCTGCACCACCTGATCCCAGCGCGGTACGTCGTCCTGATGGTGTGCCTGCAGCGTGGCGGTGAGCAGGTGCGCCGGCGACAGCCGCACGGCGAGGGCCAGATCACCGGCCGCTTCGCCGAAGCCGCTCGGCGACAGCGTGCCGCGGCTGCCGCCGGCCCGCAGGTCGCCGGTGTTGTGCGCCGAGAGGCCGCCGCGCACGGCGAGCGTCGGACTCGCCAGTGACACGCCCAGGCGTCCGCGCTGTTCGACGGCCCCGGCGCTGATGCCGGCGCGGCTCTCGAGCGCACGCGTCCAGCCGCCATTCGAGAACTCCGGGGCGCGGGTCACGAGATTGACGACGCCGCCAATCGCGTCGCTGCCGTAGAGCACCGAGCCGGGGCCGCGCACCACTTCGATGGCGCCGAGGGTGTCCGGATCGACCGTGCCGAGGTACTGATTCGGGCCGAAGCGGTAGGTGGCGTTGTTGAGCCGCACGCCGTCCACGAGCACCAGGATCTGGTTGCCGACGAGGCCGCGCACGTAAGGGGCGCCGGCGCCGAGGTTCGTCTTCTGCACGAGCACGCCCGCCGTGTCCATCAGCGCGTCGGGCGTCGTGCCGGGCAGGCGCGCATCGAGATCGGCGCGCGTCACCACCGACACCGCGCGCGGCACGTCCGACAGCACTTCGCGCGCGCGGCCGGCGGTGACGACGACGCGTTCATCGACGCGAAGTGCGCGGCGGCGCAGGCGCACGACGATCGGGCGTGGCGCGCCGGGCGCGACGTCGAGTGCATGTGTCTCGAAGTCCGTGGCCTCCACGCGCACGCTGACGACGCCGCGGTCGTCGGCGTCGCCGATGGAGACGACAGCGCCGGGCACGGGCGCTCCGCTGGTGTCGTCGACGACGCGAACCTCGATCCGTTCGATGGGTTGAGCCGCAGTGAGTGACGCCGAGAGCATCAGCATCGAGGTGAGGACAATCGCGCGCATGCCCGGCCATGCTAGACCGCGAATGCCGTGAATTCGCGTGGTCGCGCAATGTTTACGTCCCCCTTGCGTCGCCGTTACGGCCGGCCAACAGGCTTGACGGCATGACACGCACCGTTCGCGCGCTGGCTCTCGGCACCACACTCGTCATCGGCGTCACGTCGATGGTCACCTCGATCGCACAACGTGGGCCGGCGCCACCGGAGTGGCCTGGCGTCAAAGGCGGCGGTGCTGTGCTGTTGCCGAATGGCTGGACGGTTGCTCCCGCCGGCCGCAGCGTGCAGGTGGGCGACTTCCCGATGTCGATGGTGCTCGCGCCGGATGGGCGCCGACTCATCATCAGCAACAACGGCTGGTCGAAACCGTCGCTCACGATCGTCGATACCGTGCAGGCCTACGTCAGCGCGCGCGTGCCGCTCGATCACGCCTGGCTCGGCCTCGCGTGGCATCCCGATGGCAAGAAGCTCTATTCTTCAGGCGCGGCCGAAAACACCGTCAGCGAGTTCACCTATGTGAACGGCGGACTGGTGCCCGCGGGCAAGATCTTCATCGACCGGCCGGCCATCACCCTTACGCCGGGCACGCGCGATCTCGGCGGCACGGGCTTCATCGGCGGTCTGGCGGTGCATCCGGATGGCACGCGTGCCTACGCGGCGCATGTGCTCGGCCGGGCCATCAGCGTGCTGGACCTCAAGGAAGGGCAGGTGAGCCGTACCGTGACCCTGCCGGCCGAGCCCTACACGGCCGTGCTCACGCCCGACGGCGGGCGCCTGTTCGTGTCGATCTGGGGCGGCAGCAAGGTGCTCGAACTCGATCCCGCGACGCTCGACGTCAAGGCCGAGGTCGCCGTCGGCGAGCACCCGAACGCCATGGCGATCACGAAGGACGGCCGTCTCTTCGTCGCCTGCGCCAACACCAACCAGGTGTGGGTGGTCGACCTCGCCACCATGGCGGCGCGCGAGCAGATCTCGGTGGCGCTCTATCCCGACGCCCCTCCGGGCACCACGCCCAACGCGCTTGCGCTGTCTCCCGACGGCACGACGCTCGCCGTCGCCAACGCCGACAACAACACCGTGGCGCTCGTGGACATCAAGACCGTGAACGACAGCGAGGTTGAAGGGTTCATCCCCACCGGCTGGTATCCCACGGGTGTGCTCTTCTCGCCCGACGGGCGCCGGCTGTTCGTGCTGAACGGCAAGGGCTTCACCGGGCAGGCGAATCCGCGCGGTCCGCAGGCCACGTCCGGGGCGGCCGATGGGCAGTATGCCGGCCAGCTCCTGCAGGGGGCGCTCTCGATCATCGACATGCCGGATGAGGCGCAGCTCAAGGCGCATACCGCGAAGGTGATGGCCGTGACCGCCTACACCGACGCCAAGCGTCTCACGCCGGCCAACGCGCCGGTGGCGTCACCGATTCCCCGCCGCGTCGGCGACACCTCGCCCATCAAGTACGTGTTCTACGTCATCCGCGAGAACCGCACCTACGATCAGGTGCTCGGCGACATCGGCAAGGGCAACAGCGATCCGACGCTGACGATCTTCGGCGAAGACGTCACGCCGAATGCGCACGCACTGGCCCGCGAGTTCGTCCTGCTCGACAACTTCTACGTGGATGCCGAGGTCAGCTACGACGGCCACGCCTTCTCGACCGGCGCCTACGCGACCGATGCGGTCGAGAAGCTGTGGCCCACGAACTACGGCCGCCGCGGTGGCGCCTATCTCAGCGAAGGCGGCTGGGGCGATCGCAATCCGTACGGCAATCTGTCCGCACCGGCCGCCGGCTATCTGTGGGACTTCGCGCTGCGCGGCGGCAAGACCGTGCGCAGCTACGGCGAGTTCGCCGAACGCCGCACGCCCACCTCGCCGGCCGAGGCCACGGTGCCGGGCCTCAAGGGCCGCGTGCACCCGCAGTATCCGCCCTACGACCTCGACATCCCCGACAACCGCCGCATCGACGTGTGGCTCGAGGAGTTCCGCCAGTTCGAGCAGAACGGCGCGCTGCCGCACCTGAACATCGTGCGCCTCGGCAACGACCACACCTTCGGCACGCGCGCCGGCAAGCCCACGCCGCGGGCGATGGTGGCCGAGAATGACGCCGCCCTCGGCCGCTTCGTCGAGGCCATCTCGAACAGCCGCTTCTGGAAGGAGTCGGCGATCTTCGTGCTCGAAGACGACGCGCAGAACGGCCCCGACCACGTCGACTCGCACCGCTCGCCGGCGCTCGTCATCAGTCCGTTCGCGAAGCGGGCGGCGCTCGACAGCACGCTCTACACGACCTCGGGGATGCTGCGCACGATGGAACTCATCCTCGGCCTGCCGCCGATGAGCCAGTACGACGCGGCCGCGACACCGATGTACAACGCCTTCCAGCCCACGCCCACGCTCACGCCCTTCAAGGCGCTGGCCGCCCGCATTCCGCTCGACGAGAAGAACGGCGCCGGCGCCTGGGGCGCGCAGGCCTCGCTGCAGATGAACTTCGAGGTCGCCGACATGACGCCCGAGTACGAGCTCAACGAGATCGTGTGGAAGTCGGTGCGTGGTGCGGATTCGCCGATGCCGCCGCCGGTGCGTTCGGGGTTCATCCGCGTCATCGAAGACGAAGAAGAAGAGGAGCGCGAACGCGCGGCCGCGAAGCCGCGCCAGTAGTCTCACGGTCGTCGCGGGGGCGGCGGCGACCCGTCAGGGGCCGTCGTGCACGCAGCCGACGCGCGATTGACATCGTGCCGTTGCAGGGTTGCCACACCGGCGCGTCACGATCGCGGCACCATGCTGCCGACCCGCCGCACCTTCCTTGCCCGCGCCGCCCTCGGGGGCGGCGCCATCACGCTGCCGCTCGATGCGCTGCGCGCCGCCGTGCGCCGCGACGGTCTCGCGCGCGAGACGCCGGCCTACGGGCCGCTCGTGCCTGTGCCGGACGAGACGACGGGCCTGCCGCTGCTCCAGCTGCCGGAAGGGTTCCGCTACGCGTCGTTCGGCTGGACGGGCGACCCGATGGAGGGCGGCATCCGGACGCCAGGCGCGCACGACGGCATGGCGGCGTTCTCCGGCCCCGATGGTCTCGTGCATCTCGTGCGCAACCACGAACTCGATCCCGGCCCGGCGTTCGCGGCGGCACGCGCCTACGATGCCGGCGGCGGTGCTGGCACGACGACCGTGGCGTTCAACCCGTCGACCGGACGCGCCGAACGCAGCTGGGCCAGTCTGTCGGGCACGCTGCGCAACTGCGCCGGCGGGCCGACGCCGTGGGGGTCGTGGCTGACCTGCGAGGAAACGGTGCTCGGGCCGGAAGACGGGCGCGGGCTGGCCGAGCGTCACGGCTACGTGTTCGAAGTGCCGCTCACGGGCGAGCCGACACGTCAGCCCCTCACGGCGATGGGGCGGTTCGTGCACGAAGCGGTGGCGGTCGATCCGGCCACCGGCATCGTCTACCAGACCGAAGATGCCGATCGCGCCGGCCTCTACCGGTTCGTGCCGCACACCCCGGGCCGGCTCACGGCCGGCCGGTTGCAGATGCTCGCGGTGCGCGGCCGTGCCCGCGCCGACCTGCGCAGCGGCCAGATGACGCGGGTGCCGATGGGCGTCTACTGGGTGGACATCGACGTGCCGGACGTCAAGCGGCCGGGACAGGGCGGACGCACGGTCTTCGATCAGGGGCGGGCCGCCGGTGGCGCGATGTTCGCGCGCCTCGAAGGCGCCTGGCACGCCGACGGCCGCATCTCCGTCACGAGCACGAGCGGCGGCAACGCGAAGATGGGGCAGGTGTGGGAACTCATCACCGGCGCCGATCAGTTGAGCCTGGTCTACGAGTCGCCCGGGATGCACGAACTCAACATGCCCGACAACCTCACCGTGAGCCCGCGCGGCGGACTCGTGCTCTGCGAGGACGGCACGGCCAACCCCTGCGTGCACACGCTCACACGCGACGGCCGGATCGTCCGCTTCGCCCGCAACAACGTGCAGCTGGCAGGTGAACGCCACGGCATCGAGGGCGACTTCCGGTCCAGCGAAATCGCCGGCGCCACCTTCAGCCCGGACGGGCGGTGGCTGTTCCTCAACGTGCAGCACCCCGGGTTCACCGTGGCCATCACCGGGCCGTGGGAGCGCGGTCCGATCTAGTCATCCGCTTGTTGCGCGCTCGTGACAGAAACGAGTCGCGTGCGAGACGGCTCTGACATGCCCGTCTGGCTGAATGGACCTGGCCGATCGACACGGCCATGTCCAGGAGGCAGGATGCAGGCACGGGTTCGAGCGGTGATGGTGGCGGTCGTGATGCTGGCGTGGCCGGCGGCGTTCGCGCACGGACAGGGACAGGCGATCGACGGGATCATCGAAGGCATCGTACGAGGGGCCGAGGGCGGCGCGCCGATGGCCGGCGCCACCGTGCGCGCCTTCAATGCCGGCACGGGCTACGAGCGTGTGGTCGTCAGCGACACCGCCGGCCGCTACGGCATGCCGCTCATGCCGCCCGGCGAATACGTGGTCTTCGTCGAGGCGCCCGGCGTGGCCGGCATGAACCGCACCGGCCTGATGCTGCGGGCCGGTCAGGTGCTGACGATCGAGTTCGAGATGTCGAACACGGCCTTCGCGGAAGCCGTGCAGGTCACGGCGGCGCAGCCCACCGTCGAAGTGGGCCGCACGGTGCAGTCGAACACCTACGACGAGCGCATCGTGCGCTCCGTGCCCACCATCGGCCGCAGCATTCTCGACTTCTTCGTCCTGCAGCCTGGCGTGAACGCGCCGCCCCTCTCGACCGGCGGCTCCGGCACGGGCACGCCGAGCACGGTCTATGGCGGACTCGGTTTGCGTCAGATGAACGTGGACGGCGTCTCGAACAACCTCCAGGGCGGCGCCCGCAACCTCGTCATCAGCCAGGAAGCGGTGCAGGAGTTCCAGACCGTCACCAACTTCTCGGCCGAGTTCGGCCGCGTCGGCGGCGGCATCCAGAATGCCTTCACGCGCTCGGGCACCAACGCCTACCGCGGCTCGGCGTATCTCTTCACGCGTCAGGACTGGCTGGCCGAACGTCCCTTCCTGCTGGCGCCGACGGCACCCGATCCGGAGTTCCAGCGCTACAACTACGGCACCACGATCGGCGGTCCGGTGAAGAAGGACAAGTCGTTCTTCTTCCTGAGCTACGAACGCTGGTCGCAGGATCTGCCGGTGGTATCCACCATCGCGCCGGCCAACGCGGCGGTGCTCGGCATTCCGGCGAGCAGCATCGGCGCCTGGACGTCGACGTTCCGCGCGCACACGATCACCGCGCGCAATGACACCCAGCTGAACGCCGCGCACCGCCTGTCGTTCCGCTTCAACTACTACTACGACCGCGAGTCGCCGCTCGGCGGCGGCCTCATCGCCCGGGAAGTGGCGGCGCGGTTCGACGAGAGTCCGATCTCCTACACGACGCAGCTGGTGTCGGTGCTGCGGCCGAATCTCGTGAACGAAGCACGCGTGTTGTACGCCACGCGCAGCATCTCGAACGGCGTCTCCGCCGACCCTGATGCGCCGAACATCGACATCAGCGGGATCGGCAGCTTCAACGGCAACAGCAACGGCACGCGCCGGACGCGCGAGGCCGGCATCCACATCGTGAACAACCTGACCTGGACGGCGGGCCGCCACGCGGTGAAGGCCGGCATCGACCTGCTGCCCGTGAGCTTCCGTGAGCGCACGACCAACATCAACGGCTCGTTCGTGTTCGGCGGCCTCACGGCCGTGACCGGCGGGCGCGGCGCCGTGACGCCGCTCGATCAGTTCCTGCTGACCCAGCAGGGCGCCATCGACCCCTCCACCGGGCGGCCCTACTCCTACTCGCGCTTCACGCAGAACATCGGGGCCGAGTTCTTCACCGCGAGGACGTTCAACCAGGGCTACTTCGTGCAGGACGACATCCGTCTCACCGACCGTCTCAAGCTGAACGTCGGCCTGCGCTACGAGTACTTCGGGCGTCCGGACGCCAACCCCAACCCGGCGCTGCCCATCACCGGCAGCTTTCCGGCCGACACCAACAATTGGGCGCCGCGGCTCGGTCTGGCGTATGACCCGACGGGCAGCGGCCGCACGGTGCTGCGCGCCGGCGCTGGCCTCTACTACAACGTGGTCGTGGCGCAGACCTACAACACGTTCCTGCGCGGCAACGGCATCGACGTCGTGGGCGTCAACGTGACGCCGACCACGCCGGGCGCCCCGGCGTTCACGCGCGGCAAGGTGCAGCCGCCCACGGGCGTGAGTGTCGTCTCCGACGTGCGCGCCATGGCGAGTGACTTCGAAGACCTGCAGGTGGCGAGCTGGTTCGGCACGTGGGACCAGGAACTCTTCGCCGATACGGCTCTCTCGCTCACCTACCAGGGCAACAAGACCAGCAACCTGCCGGTCGCCCTCAACACCAATCTGCGTGAGGTGGGCGTGCTGCCCGATGGCCGGCGTCAGTGGTCCACCACCAACCGGCCCGACCCGCGCTTCGGCAACATCTTCGTGTCGTCCTCGGTGGGCGAGCAGCGCTACGACGGCCTCGTGGCCACGCTCACGAAGCGTTACTCGCACGGCTACAGCGTGCAGCTGTCGTATCACCTGTCGAAGACGCGCGGCACGGCCTTCGTGAACGACTTCACGGGGTTCGGCGTGTTCACGTCGCCCTCGGATCCGCTGGACCCCTCGGTGGACGACGGCCCGTCGGACTTCGACATGCGCAACCGCTTCTCGGCCACCGCGGTGTGGCAGCCTGCGTTCACGGGCCTCGGTGGTGTGGCCGCGGCGCTCCTGAACGGCTGGAAGTTCTCGACGCGGGTCATCGCGTCCGACGGCTTCCGCTTCAACGCCACGACGGGGCAGGACACCAACGGCGACACCGTGTTCAACGACCGGCCGTCGGGCCAGGGTTACAACAGCTTCGAGCTGCCGGCCTATGTCACCACCGACCTGCGCCTCGACCGCACGGTCACCATCGGCGGACGCTCGCTCGAGCTCATCGCCGAGGGGTTCAACCTCACGAATCGCCTGAACCCCACGAACGTGAACCGCACGTGGGGGCCGAACGCCACGGCCAACGCCAACTTCAATACACCCACGGCCGCCGAAACCGCGCGGCAGTTCCAGATCGCCGTCCGGTTCTCGTTCTGACCGCGGGTCCCATGCTGCGACGATTCCTTGCGCCCTTGCTGGTGCTCGCGCTCGGTCTGCTCCTGATGCCCTGACCCGCGCGGGCTGCGGTACAAGAAAACGGGCACCCGAATCGATCCGGGTGCCCGCCTTCCGCTCACGTTGCAGCGTGAGCTCTTTCGGTCCGTGCGGTCCCTCGCCAGCGCGCGTGCCGCACGCGCCGTCTCATTCGTCGACCTGGCGTTCGAACGCCGTTACCGGATCGGCGCGCCGCAGGGCGCGCGGGTGTCCGGACCGGACGACCAGTCCTGGTGGCGTGACCAGCCTGGGATGAATGAGGCGTGCGCGCTCGGGAACCCGCGCTACGAAGGCGGCATGGAGCCCGGTGGATCCTCGCTCGCGACGGCTGTCATCGTGCGACCTCCTTCCGTGCCGGGGCCTCGGTGTCGGGCGGTGCAGCGGGCCCCGTCGCCGTGCGGCGAACGCTGCATCTTCCGCCACCCTACGCCTCGCATGCCGAGGTGTCAAGCCCGGCCACGGTTTGTGACGGCTGAGTCCGCGCTTCGCGGTATCGTGTGAAGCGCGCGTTTGCCGCGCAGGAGAACATCCGTGGTGATCATTCGAGGTCTTGCTGCTGTTGCCGTCATGCTCGCAGGCGCGGCGTGTTCCGCGCCGCCGGCATCCACGTCCGCACCGGCATCCGCGCCCGCACCGGCTCCCGCCGGCGCTTCGGCGGGCAGCAGCGCCGGCAGCACGGCGGGCGCCGAGGCCGGCACGATCCGCGGTGTCGTCGCGGAATCGATGAACTCCGGCGGCTACACGTACGCGCGGCTCACGGCCGGCGGCAAGGACACGTGGATTGCCGGCAGCGAGTTCCCGGTGAAGGTGGGCGACCAGCTCACTGCCGCGGTCGACATGCCGATGGAGAACTTCCACAGCCGCACGCTCAATCGCGACTTCCCGCTGGTCTATTTCGTGCGGGAGGTGGCGCTGAACGGCCAGGCGATCACGGCGGCGGCGGCCGGCGGGTCGATGCCCGCGCTGGCTGGCAGTCACGGCGGCGGCGACGCCATGGCCGCGGACGAACCCGAGGAGCCCACGCTCATTGCCGCCGTGCCCCCGGTGCCCGGCAGCGTGAAGATCGCGGACGTCTGGGCGAAGCGCGCGGCACTCTCGGGCAAGCCGCTCGTGCTGCGCGGGCAGATCGTCAAGGTCAACCTCGCCATCATGGGCGCCAACTGGTACCACCTGCAGGATGGCAGCGGCGTCGTCAAGGACGGCACGCACGACCTCGTCGTGACGAGCGCCGCCGAGTTCAAGGCCGGTGACATCGTGACGGTGAATGGGACGCTCACGACCGACAAGGACTTCGGCGCCGGGTATTCCTACGAGGCCATCGTCGAACGCGCCGACATCCGGAAGTAGCGCGCGGGGCCGCGCCGGGCCGTCTGCCGCGCCAGCGCCGGCCGGCCGCTACGGCGTGAGCGTGACTGGCAGCGCTGCGCCGTAGAGCATCGTGCGGTCATTGTCTTTCGCGGCCCACGTGACGAGCGTCTCGACGCTCTTCTGCACGAGGCCGGTGAACACCGTGCGGCCGTCGGCCACGACCGTGACCGGCCGGCTGAAGTCGATGACTTCGGGCGAGAGCAGCAGCGTGAACGCGGCGACCCCGCGCGTGGTTGCCCGCACGGTGTTGCCCTCGCGCACGACGTCCACGCGTCCCGCCGCGCGCGGCGACGGGAAGAGCGGCGTCACCTTCGGCACGAGCGTGGGCTGATAGGTGCCCTTGAGGTCCACGGTCTGCCGCGTGGAGCCGCGCTCCACCTCGAAGTGCAGCGCCTCGCCGGCCTGGTAGATCCCGAGGAAGTCGGTCAGCTCGAGCGCCTCCGGCAGCTGCCGGCCATTGATGGCGGCCACGAGGTCGCCCGGCTGCAGCCCGAACGCCTGGGCGTTCGAACCGGCGAGCACGGTGGTGACGCGCATCCCGTTCGACCGCACGCCGAAGTTCGGCTCCTCGCCGGCCGTGAAGTTGTTGAGGTCGGGCAGATCCTCGCCCGGCCGCGCCTGCGCCAGCCGGTCGATGACGAGCCAGTGGGCGCGGTTGCGGCTCGTCGTGCTGTCGGTCTGCCATGTGAGCCGTGCCGGATGTGGTTCGCGCGGATGCGCCGCCACGAAGCGCTCGAAGTCGTCCTTCACCGTGGGCCACCACGCCGTGTTGTGTCCGGCCTCGGGCTGCGGCTTGTATTCCATCGTCAGGCCGCCGGCCTGGAACTGCTTCAGGTACGGCTCGACACGCGCCGCCGGATACAGCGGGTCCTGGCCGCCGTTCACGACGAAGAACGGCTTGTTTGTGAGGTTGTGCGGAAAGAGCGCCCCGCGCAGGCCGAGGTCACGATTGCGCAGCACCATGATGAAGCCGTTGAGCGGCAGGAAGCCCGCATACGGCGTGGTGTCGCGCATCGCGACGTAGAAGGCGGCGGTGCCGCCGTCGGACACGCCCGAGAGCACGACGCGGTTTTCGTCCACGTTCCAGGTGCGCTTGACCTGATCGAGGATCGCCGGCACGTTCACGTCCTGCAGCGGACCCCACCACGGCGCCTCGGCCCAGGCCTGCGGCAGCACGTAGATCTGCTCGGCGCCGGCCAGCGCGCCAATCGAGCCATCGCCGCGCGCCACCGGATCCGGCCGGCCCACGCCGCCGTGGAGCTGCACGCGCACCTGGTACCGTCTGGTGGCGTCGTAGCTGGCCGGCACATCCACCGTGAAGGGATAGGTCGTGGCCTCCATGCTGCGCGTGAGCTTCTGCACGCCGCGCGGGGCGTTCGGGTCGTAGGGCCGGCCCTGGCGCAGCCGCGCGTAGGCGGTGTCGAAGGTCACGCCAGACTGCACGACGGCGGGCGCGGCCGCGGTCGCCTCCGCTACGGTGGTGGCGGCCCAGAAGGCGGCGAACGCTGCGCCAATCGCCGGCGCCTGCGCGGTGCCGCCGGCGCCAGGCACGGCCGTGGCCAGCGCCAGCGCACCCATCGTGAGGAACAGCCCAGGGCGGGTGAGTGCACGCATGCGGCCGCACGTTATCACGGCCGAGTTGCCGGGGCGGAGGGCGTGCGGCTGCCGGGGTGGGACGTGCGGCAATGACACGTCCGTCGTTCCGGATCCGGACATCGGGTGGTGGTGAACGGGACGAGCGGCGGGATGAATCGCGGGCGTCGCCGCGCGATCCGCCGAAATCCGGCCGGAACCCGCGTGTTGCGGGCAGGAGGCGCGGCTGGCATGGTCCTCGCCTATACCAGGGCAGGTCGGCATGGACAGGCCCCGCATCAGACCCTCACGCACCCGCCGCTGGACATCGCGCGCCATCCTCACGCTCGGCGCGCTCGTGCTTTCGGTCACCCCTGTCGTTTCCCTCGGGGCGTGGCTCGTGATGTCCGATCCGGCGGTGGCGGCCGATGTCGCCGCCGAGGGCGATCTCTGGCCCATCGTGCGCGCCATCGTCGAGACGATCGGCGACGCGGTGCGCGATCTGCTCGCGATGTTCTAGAGGCCGGACGCTAGCCGGCGGCCGCGACGAGCGCGTCCACGTCCGCGGCGGACGTGCGGAACGACGTCAGCAGCCGGATGAACACCTCGTGCTCGCCGACGGTGTCGGTGCCCGGACCCTCGCCTGGCCACACGAGATACCGCGCGCCCTGCGCCTGCAGGCGCTCGTGCAGCGCGCGCGGCACGATGGCGAAGACGGCATTGGCGTCGACCGGCAGCGGCAGGCGCACGCCGGGCAGGGCGCGGAAGGCCGCGGCCAGCCGGTCGGCCATCGTGTTGGCGTGGCGGGCGTTGCGCAGCCAGCGGTCGTCGGCCAGATAGGCGAGCATCTGCGCGGCGAGGAACCGGTTCTTCGACACGAGCTGCCCCGTGCGCTTGCGCAGGTAGCGGAAGTCGGTGGCGAGCGCGGCGTCGAAGAACACCACGGCCTCCACGCCCATCGCGCCGTTCTTCGTCGCGCCGAAGGAGAGCACATCCACCCCCGACTTCCACGTGAGCTCGGCCGGCGTGCAGGCAAGACGCGCGAGTGCGTTGGCGAAACGGGCGCCGTCCATGTGCGTGCGCAGGCGCCGCTCGCGGGCGACGGCAGCGAGCGCCGCGACCTCGGCCGGCGTGTAGACGGTGCCGAGTTCCGTCGCCTCGGAGATCGAGAGCACGCTCGGCCGCTGTTCGTGTTCGCCGCGGCCGAGGGTGGCAAAGAGCGCGGCCACCGTGGCCGGCGTGACCTTGCCGCCGGCGCCGCGCGCGCCCATGAGGCGGGCGCCGCCGCTGAAGAGTTCCGGCGCGCCGCATTCGTCCACGACGATGTGCGCTTCGTGGTGGCACACGACGGCGCCGTACGGCGGGCAGCACGCGGCCAGCGCGAGCGAGTTCGCGGCGGTGCCGGTGACCACGAGGAAGGCAGCGACGTCGCGCTCGAACACTTCACAGAGGCGCGCTTCGGCGGCGAGCGTCCAGTCGTCGTAGCCGTAGGCGCGAGCCGTGCCGGCGTTGGCCTCGCCGAGCGCCGTGAGGATCGCCTCGTCCACGCCGTGTACGTTGTCGCTGTTGAAATTCATGGGCGTCAGCATTCTGCCACGCAGCCCGCCGGGTGCTCGTCCGTCGGCCCGGCGACGCCAGCCATCGGCAACGCGGGTACGATGGGGTATGTTCGTCGGACGCCGGTTGTTCCTGCGCCTGAGCGCGATGGCTACCCTCGTGGCGGCGGCCACGCCCTCGATGCTGGCTGGCACCAGTGGCAATCGCTATAGCAACCGCCGGCTCGGCCTGTCGCTCACCAAGCCCGAGGGCTGGCGCTTCCTGTCGGTGGTCGACTTCAATGCCGCAGCCGATCGTCAGCTCGTGCACATCGACGACCCCGAGGTGCTCGACATCCTGCGGGCGCCGGAGGCGGTGCCGTTCCTCGCGGTGACCAAGTACGCGGCTGGCTACGACGATCTGAACCCCTGCTTCACCTGCTGGGACGAGCCCATCGAGCCCGCCTGGGGCGATGCGCGTGCGTGCCATGTCGAAGCTCTCGACGGCTGGACACGATTGCTGAGCGAGGTCGACGTGGCCACCGAGCCGACGCCCTTCACCATGACCTGCGGCACGGCAGCCACCTTCTCAGCCTGGTCGTTCCGGTTCGATCACGACTCGGGCCGCAGTTGGCCCGTCCGCGTCCGCACGCTGCTCGTGCACCGCGGCGCGCGCATGCAGACGTTCCACTTCATGGACGGCGTGACGCAGGGCGCCGACGCGTCAGACGAATTGAAGCGGGTTGCCGCGTCGCTCGCCTACGAGGCGTAGCCGCGACGAGCCGCCAGGCGCGCCTCCACCAGGCCGCGCGCCGGGCATCAGAACCGGTACGTCTGGACGATCTTCATCACGGCGCGGCGGTCGATCGTGCCGAACCGGCGGTCGCTGTCGATCCAGTTGTGGGTGTAGACGACGAACACGTCGTTCCCGGGCTTGCGGATCCAGCGGAAGCGCATCTGCCAGCCGAGCGACTGGCTCTGCGTGTCGTACTGGACGTTGTTCGAGAGTGCGATCCACGGGCTGAACTGCGTCCGCGCATCGAGCCGATAGAGCTGCGTCGTGAAGGCGCCTTCGGCGAGCGCGACGTCGTTGTATTCGCTCGACGCCTGGATGTAGACGCCGGGACGCGGCCGCAGCCGCAGATCGAAGTTGAACTCGCGCCGCGTGCCGTTGTAGAAGTCGCCGAACGAGTATTCCGCGCGCCCCGACACCCACCGGTTCTGCGCCGAGTCGAAGACGATCTGCTGGCGGCTCCATTCATACCGGCTGCCGATGGGCAGGACGAGGCCGGGATTGATCTCGAAGTTCACCTCGAGCTGCTCCGTGGTCTGGAACCACTGGAGCTGCAGCCGATCGCCGGCCTCGAACAGGAGCTCGAGCGGCGTCAGAAAGAACTGCCGCGTGATCAGGCGGTTGTCGGGAAACGTGACGACTTCGACGTTGCCGCCCGTCTGGATCTCCCGCAGGATGCCCTTGTTGATGCGGGGCGCGTACTCGAAGTTCGAGTTCCAGCGCTTGAAGTTCCGCCGCGGCGTGAAGCCGACGGCGGCGTCGTAGGCGGGATCGAACTGCCGGAAGAACAGGTTGGCCGAGATCGGCTCGTTGTTGTACGAGACGCGCCCGCCGAAGGCGTTCGTGCCGCCGTCCCGATTCTGCAGGCCCGTCGTGTGCAGGAACCAGGCGCCTGTCTCGAAGTTCTTGCCCGACCCGAACAGTGAGGGCGTCGCCAGCGTCACGTCGGAGCCGAGCGTGTGCTGGTCCACGATGTTCGACGACTCATCGACGCCGGCCCGCCGCGTGTAGAGGAGGCCGGCGAAGGACTGCCGGCCGAAGCGCCGGCGCAGCCGCGCCACGGAGTAGTCTTCGGACGCCAGACGGGTCGTCGATCCGGGGGGCGCATCGTCCTCGCCCGTGCGGACGTGCAGCACGCCCACGTCCTGCTTTCCGATCTGGCCGGCAAGTCTGGCGCCGAACAGCACCTGCTGCGGCTGCCCCTGATTGAGGCCGATGCGGCGCGAGAAGAACGGCGAGGCATCACCGGGCGGAAACTCGAAGAAGCTGGAGCCCTCGAGGAAGAACTCGCGGCGCTCCGGAAAGAAGAGCGGGAAACGCGTGAGGTTGGTCCGCCGCTGATCGACCTCGGTCTCGGCGAAGTCGGTGTTGACGGTGAAGTTCGCCCGCAGCGCGGGCGTGATGTTGTAGAACATGTCGACGCCGGCGTTGCCGTCGGCCGTCGTCGCCGGCTGGCCGCGTCCAGGTGCATTGCCCACGCCGGCCACGCCGTACGGCTTCACTTCCAGGCCGAGCCCTGTCGAGACCTCGCCGATGCCCGTGAGGCGTCCGGCATTCGACATACGCAGCAGGCCCTCGGTGCGTTGCCAGCCCGTCCACAGGCTCTCTTCGTTCTTGCGGCGCACGGTGCGCTGGAAATTCACGCCCCAGGTGTCGTTATCCGGGTTCAGGTTGAGCGTGCGGAACGGAATCTCGATCTCGGCCGTCCAGCCCTGGTCGTTGCGGCGGACGCGCGCGATCCAGATTCCATCCCACGACTTGTTCATCTGGCCGCCGAAGCCGCCGCCCCCGCCGCCGGGACCACCACCCCCGCCGCCGGGGCCCGTGACCAGCCCGTCACCCATGGCACCGGCCGGGTTGATCTCGAAGAAGTAGCCCGTGCGGCCGTCGAGGTAGGTGTCGAAGCCCCAGAGGAAGCGGTCGTCGCCGCTGAAGGGCTGATCGCGCTGCATCTGGTTGGCCAGCATGCGGTCGGGCTCGGAGTCGAAGCAGACCACGCCGAGGATGATGCGGCGGCTGTCGACGACGACGCGTACCTCGGTGCGCTCGGTCGCCGGCGCGCCGGGCCGGGGATCGCGTTGCCTGAAGTCGGTGGCGGGAACCGCCCGCGCCCAGGCAGCTTCGTCGAGGGCGCCGTCGATGACCATGGTGTCGCCTTCGCTGAGGCGCACGGCCTCGAGGCGCGGCGCCGCGGCGGCAGGAGCGGATGATGGTGGCTGTGCGCCAGCCACGAGGGGCGCGGAGATTGCCAGCGCTGCCACGAGCGCGCGGGCACCCAATCGATGTCTCACGAACTCACTCCAGCGGCCACCAGATGCCGGCAACAGGCGCCCAAAACCGCGCCGGGGATGATACCGCGCCCGCCCGCCGCCCGGTGTCACACCCTGCAACGCACGGCCGCGCCGCCCTGAAGGCGGACGGGCTTCGTGCCGAAAAGCTGAGCAGCTATGGCTACCACGATCGAAGTGTCACCCCGCGCCGGCCGGCGCCTGGGTGTCGTGCTCCTGCTCCTCCTCGTCGCCGCGACGGCCTCGTGCGGCTTCCGCACCATCGACACCGGGCATGTGGGTGTCACGACGCTCTTCGGTAAGCTCACCGGCGAGCAACTGCCTGAGGGGCTGCACCTCGTGAATCCGCTCAAGCGCGTCGCGGAGATGTCCATCCGCACGCAGGAGATCAAGGAACACGCCGATGTGCCATCGAGCGAGGGCCTCATCATCGGCCTCGAGACGTCGCTGCTCTACCGGCTGGAGCCCGATCGCGCCGGCGAGGTGTTCCAGAAGATCGGCCCGCGCTACGCGGAGATCGTCGTCATCCCGAACCTGCGTTCGGTGATGCGCGCGGTGACGGCCGCGCACACCGCCAACGCGCTCTACAGCGAAGGCCGCGAGCAGGTGGCGCAGCAGATGCTCGCCCAGCTCAAGAAGATCCTCGAGGCGCGCGGCGTCGCCGTGGAGAACGTGCTGCTGCGCGACATCAAGCTGCCCGACACGCTGCGCACCGCGATCGAGGCCAAGCAGCAGGCCGATCAGCAGTCGCAGCAGATGCAGTTCGTGCTGCAGCGCGAGCGGCAGGAAGCGGACCGGAAGCGCATCGAGGCCCAGGGCGTGGCCGACTTCCAGCGCATCGTCTCGACCGGCATCAGCGATCAGCTGCTGCAGTGGAAGGGCATCGAGGCCACGGAGAAGCTCGTGAACAGCCCTAACAGCAAGGTCGTCGTCATCGGCAACCCGAAGAACGGCCTGCCGCTGATTCTCGGTCAGTAGGCATGACCCTGTCCCGTTTGGCGCGAATCTTGCGCAAGTGGCGTGCCATTCGGGACAGGGCGAATTGCAGGATCTACCACGTGACGCGGACGCGGTAGCGTACCGTCGCCTCGGCGCCGGCGGCCACCGGCACCGAGAAGCGCGCGGCGAAGGCATCGGTCTTCGTCCAGCGGTGCGACGACGACAGGATCGTCCACGTGCCGCCGAGCGGTTCGTTCACTTCCACCATGATGGGCGTCTCCTTGCGGTTGCGGAGCGTGACCTCGTAGGCGAGTTCGTAGGTGGCGGCGCCGCGTTCCTGGAAGTCGGTCTGCCGGCGTTCGGCCACGACGTCGAACGCGGTGCCGATCTGCAGCGACAGCCGCTCGTCCTTCGGCGTGTGGTCGATGTGGTCCTCGCCCACGTACTGCACCTGTCCGTTCGGGTCGGTCTGATAGATGCGGACGGTGCCGGCCGGCATCGGCATGCCGAGGCCAGAGGCGGCGTCGTTCCGGAAGTCGTAGAACACCTTCACGCTGTCACGCAGCGGCGTGCCCGGCTGCTGCCGGTTGCGGTAGATCCACTGCTGCCCGTCCACGACGTAGCGGCGCGCCACCGGCACGCCCGTGCCGTGCAGCAGCGCGAGCTGCTTCGTTTCGGCATTCGCGATCGTGGTGCGCCGGCCGAGCGTGTAGAGGTGGTACTCCGAGAACGTCTGTTGAGTGATGGCCTCCTGCGCGTCGACGGCCATCGCGGCGCGGGCCGCGAAGTTCTGCCGGGCGGCGTCAGGTTCCACTTTGTGCAGATCGCCGGCCACGAGCTGCAGCTTCGCGCCCGTGAATGACGTGCCGGTGTTGTTCTTGAGCGTCACCCAGCCGTCCAGGTCGCTCGCGCGGCCCTGCTGATCGATCGTGAGCACGTAGTCGGCGTTCCACGCGATGTTGTTGGCCAGATACGCGGCCTCCACGCGGTGGGCCGGCGCGCCGCCGTTGTCGAGCGTCCAGACGAGCGTGGGACGGCTGTAGAGCGTGTCCGGCAGATCGGGGAAGCGGTAGTGATCGGCGGCGATGCCGGTCACGATGTCGGTGCCGATCCGCCACACGGGTCCGTTGTTGAGCGCGAGCAGCGTCGCTTTCACTTCGGTGGTCTTGGCGGTGCCGTTCTCCATAGTGGTGCGCACGAGCGTCAGCTCGCGGCCCACGTACTTCTGCAGCAGCTTCTGCGGATCCAGCAGGTCGTACTCGTAGTTCTGCTCGAGCACGGGCAGGCGTCCGGGCTGTGTGAGCGAACGCAGGTGCACGGTGGCCGGATTCACGGTGGCGGCGATGTCTTCGAAGCGCAGGTGGAGCTCACCGGCCGGCAACGTCAGCGCGCGCACGTCGCGCACGAGCGCCAGGCCGCCGTTGTAGACGGTGAGCGCCACGTCTTCCTGCTGGCTGTGACCGCTCACCACGACGGGTCCGGCGGGGGCAGCGGCGACAGTAGGACGCGGGGCCTCGGCGCGCGGCGCGGCGATGCTGACGAGCGCGGCGGCAGACACGGCGAGCAGGATGGGCAGGGCGAAGGACTTGGTGGTCACGGGCGTCTCCTTGGGGACCAGGGGTCTGCAGTGAGAACGCGCGTCCGCGGATTTCTTGCATAACGGGGTCAGACCCCATTCGGGGAAACCGCCGGGGGACTGTCCCCAATCTGGGCGGGGGGAGACTTGTGGCAGGAACTGCGCGCCGGGCGTTACGGCGCCGGCACCCAGGTGCGGCCGCCGTTGGTGGTCGCGAACCGCGCGCCGGAGGCGGCGGTGACCACCGCGTGCATCGCGTCGGTGGCCGTGAGGGCGGTGAGCCGCTCGGCCGTCGGCACGGGCTCGCGGGTGAAGGTGGCGCCGTCGGTGGCGCGCAGCACCGCGTCGGCCGAGATGGCCCAGCAGACGCCGGGCGCCGGCGACGCGATGGCCAGCACCGTGACGCCCGCCGGCAGCTGCGCGCGTTGCCATGTCGCGCCCTGATCGAGCGACCGCTCGACCGCCCCCGCCCGCAGCCGGAACGACACCGCC
>JALHON010000002.1 GCA_022842985.1 Acidobacteriota bacterium
GAAATCTCGAACAACATCCACTTCAACCTGATCCACCGCCCCGGCAGTGACCTCTTCGTCGTCTACAACGACCTGCGCCAGACGGGCCTGCCGGCCGACGTCTTCGCGCAGAAGGATCGCCAGCTCGTGGTGAAGCTGAACTACCTCGTGCAGAAGTAGCGCCGCCCATGCGCCGACGCACCCTGCTCGCCGCCGCACTCGGCATCGTCGTGCGGCCCGTGGCTGCGCCCGCCGCCGCGCCGCGCGTGCGGACGGTGCTCGGCACGGGCACCGCCGGCACAGGCGACGGCGAGGTGGCCAATCCCTACGGCCTCGCGTTCGGCGCCGATGGTGCCCTCTACTTCTGCGATCTCGACAATCAACGCATCCGCCGGCTGGACCGCCGCAGTGGACGGGTGTCGACGGTGGCCGGCAGCGGCGCGCGAGGATACGCGGGCGATGGCGGCGTGGCAACGGCGGCGGCGCTCAACATGCCGCACGAGATCGTCTTCGACCGCGCCGGGCACCTCTACATCGTCGAGCGCGACAACCATGTGGTGCGCCGCGTGGACGCCACGACCGGCGTCGTCACCACGGCAGTAGGCACGGGCGTGGCCGGCTTCAGCGGCGACGGCGGACCGGCCGCAGCGGCGCAGCTCCGCCAGCCGCACAGCGTGGCCATCGACCCGGCCGGACGGCTCCTGCTCATCTGCGACATCGGCAACCACCGCATCCGCCAGCTCGATCTGGAGACCGGCGTGCTGTCGACATGGGCCGGCACCGGCGAACGCGCGCCCACGCCCGATGGCGCGGTGCTCGCCGGCACGCCGCTCAACGGCCCGCGGACGCTCGTGTTCGATCGCCGTGGCGATGTGTACCTGGCGCTGCGCGAGGGCAACACCATCTACCGGATCGATCGCCGCACCCGCACGCTGCACCACGTGGCCGGTACCGGCCAGCAGGGCTACAGTGGCGACGGCGGACCGGCGCGTGCCGCCACGCTCGCCGGCCCCAAGGGCCTCGCCTGGCACCGTGACACCCTCTACATCGCCGATACCGAGAACCACGTGATTCGCGCCGTGGACCTTCGCCGTGGACGCATCCGCACCGTGCTCGGCACCGGGCGGCCGGGCGATGGCCCGGAGCCCAATCCGCGGCAGTGTGCGCTCGATCGCCCGCACGGCCTGCTCGTCGATGCGCGCGGCGCGCTCTACGTGACCGACAGCGAGGCACACCGCATCCGCCTCGTGACGGATCCGGTCTGAGGCCGCGCTAGACTCTGACGCATGTCCACTCAGCGTCCGCCGCAGGATCCCGAAAGCCACCCGCGCGTGAAGGCCGTCTTCGACGACATGCGCGCCATCCGCCAGACCGACTTCGTCAACAGCTTCTGGCGCACGCTGGCCTTCGATCCCGACCTGCTCGAACGCACGTGGACGGAGGTGAAGCAGGTGATGGCGATGCCGTCGCTGCTCGACCCGGTCACGAAGGAGATGATCTTCATCGCCGTCTCGGTGGCCAACGCCTGTACGTTCTGCGTGCACTCGCACACGGCGGCGGCGAAGGCCAAGGGCATGACCGACGCGCAGTACGCCGAGCTGCTCTCGATCATCGCCGTGGCCGGCAAGACGAATCAGCTGGCGACGGCGCTGCAGGTGCCCGTGGACGCCGTCTTCAACGCGGATACGGCCGCGCCGCGGTGATCATCCGGCAGGCCGTGCTCGAGGGCATTCGCGCCGGCGCCATCACGCTGGCGTTCCGCCGCTGGACGCGGCCCACGGTGAAGGCAGGCGGCACGCTGCTGACGGCGGCGGGCCAGCTCCACATCGGCGCCATCCGGGTCGTGGCCGCCGCCGCCATCTCCGCCGCCGACGCGACACGCGCGGGTTATCCCTCGCGCCAGGCGCTCATCGACGACCTCAACAGCCGCGACACCGGCGAGATCTACCGGATCGAGCTCGGTGCCCTCACGGCCGACCCGCGCGTGGCCCTGCGCGCGCGGGCCTCGCTCGATCCGCACGACCTGCACGAGCTGCGCGAACGGCTGCGCCGGCTGGACGACCGCGCGCCCGCCGGGCCGTGGACCGCGCGCGTGCTGCGCCTCATCGAGCGGCATCCCGGACGCCGCGCCGGGGACCTCTGCCGGGAGATGGGCCAGGAGATGCTGCCGTTCAAGGCGAACGTCCGCAAGCTGAAGGCGCTCGGGCTGACCGAAAGCCTGGAGGTGGGCTACCGGCTGTCGCCGCGCGGCACGGCCCTTCTCGACACCCTCGGGTCCGCCGCACTATCGTGACGGGGTGACCGCCGTCGTGCCGCCCGCGCAGGACGTGCTGTTCCACGTGCTGCTGGCCCTCGTCGTCGTCGTGGCCGCCGCCCGTGCGTGCGGCGCGCTCGTCGCCCGCCTCCATCAGCCGCCTGTGATGGGCGAAGTGCTCGCCGGCATCCTGCTTGGCCCATCACTGCTCGGGCAGGTGGCGCCCGCGGTGATGCACTACATCCAGCCGCCGGCCATCGCGCCGATCCTCTCGAGCCTCGCGCAGCTGGGCGTGATGCTTTTCATGTTCCTCGTCGGCCTGGAACTCGACACGGTCAGGCTCGGCCGGCGCACGCGCGCGATGATCGTCATCTCGCAGGTGAGCATCGTCGTGCCGTTCGCCCTCGGCATGGGCCTCGCCGTGTTCCTCCACCCGCGGCTCTCGACGGCCGACGTGCCCTTCACGGTCTTCGCGCTCTTCCTCGGCGTGTCGCTGTCGGTCACGGCCTTTCCGGTGCTGGCGCGCATCCTGACGGACCGCGGGCTCCAGGGCAGCGACCTCGGCCTCATCGCGCTCTCGTGTGCCGCGGTGGGCGACGTCACCGCCTGGTGCCTGCTCGCACTGGTCACCGCCGTGGCGAGCGCGGCGCTCGCGAGCGCGTGGATCACCTTCGCGATCACCGCCGCCTATCTCGCGGTGATGTTCGTGGTGGTGCGGCCGCTCGTCGCGCGTGCCGTGCGCGCGCAGGAACTGCGTGGCACGGTGTCGCAGGGCGCCATCGCGCTCGCCCTCGGCGGCATGCTGCTCTCGGCTCTGGCCACCGAGGCGGCAGGCATCCATGCCATCTTCGGCGCCTTCCTCGCCGGCGCCCTCATTCCCCACGACTCGCGCCTGGCGCAGACACTCACGCGCGCGCTCGCCGACGTGGTCGTGGTGCTGTTCCTGCCCGTGTTCTTCGCCTCGACCGGCATGCGCACCGAGATCGGTCTCGTGTCGGGCGCCTCCGAATGGCTGATCTGCGGGCTCATCATCCTGACGGCATCGGCGGGGAAGTTCGGCGGCGCCTTCGCCGCCGCCCGCGTCATGGGCTTTGCCGGCCGCGACGCCGCGGCCCTCGGCGTGCTCATGAACACGCGCGGCCTGATGGAACTCATCGTGCTGAATGTGGGGCTGGAACGTGGCATCCTCACACCCACCCTGTTCGCCATGCTGGTGCTGATGGCGGTGGCGACCACGTTCGCCACGACGCCCCTGCTCGACTGGCTGATGCGCCGAGGTGGCGCGCCGGCGGCTGAGCCCGTCCGTTCGTGAGTTCTGTCAGGGAGCTGCGATGCCACCCACGGTCATGCCCGTGCTGCACGTGCCCGATGTCCGCACCACCGCTCACTGGTATGCGAGCATCGGCTTCACGATCCGCGCCGTCCACGAAGAGCTCGGGGTCATCCACCGGGCATCGCTCGTGCTCGGCCAGAGCGAGATGCTGCTCACGAGCGGCGGCCGTGTCAGCACGGACGAACGCCGCGACGTGGATCTCTACATCACCGTGAGCGACGTCGAGGAGGCGTTCGCCCGCGTGACGCCGCTCGCCGAACTGGTCGAGGGGCTGCACGACAGCCGCTACGGCATGCGCGAGTTCATGGTGCGCGACTGCAATCGCTTCTGGCTCGCGTTCGGCCAGCCGATCCGCCGCTAGGCGCGCCGCCAGCCGCGACCCGCCCTGGGGCGCCCCGGGGCTGCCGGTGATGGACCGTCGGGCGGGTTCCACGTATCCTCTCGCGATGCTGATCGGGGTGGTCGTCGTCTACCTGCTGGGCACGCTCGTCGCGGGCGCGCTTCTCAGCACGCGCATCAGGCGCGTGTCCGACTACCTCGTCGCCGGCCGGTCACTGGGCCTCGCGCTCAGCACGGCATCGCTCGCCGCCGTGCAGATCGGCGCCGGCGTCGTGCTCGGCGGCGCCGAGACGGGCGCCTCGAGCGGGCTCTGGCCGGGCGTCTGGTACGGCCTCGGCTGCGGCGGTGGCCTCATCCTCGGCGGTCTCTTCGCGGCCGAGAAGATGCGGTCGCACGGCGGCATCGTGCCCATCGACTTCTTCGCGGTGCGCTACGGCGAACACCGTGGCGTGCGCACGTGGGCGTGGCTGTCGAACATCCCGAGCCTGCTCGGTATCTTCGCGGCGCAGCTCATGGCGTCGGGGGCGGTGCTCTCGGCGGCGCTCGGCACGAGTTTCCAGACGGCGGTGCTGCTCGTGGCCGGCGTGATCTTCGTCTCGAATGTCCTGAGCGGGATGTGGGGCGTGGTCTTCGCCGACTTCTTCCAGGTGTCGATCATCCTCATCGGCGTGCCGCTCACGGCGCTGGCCGCGCTCGGGCAGATCGATGGCGCCGCCACGACGGCCGTGATCGCGACGCCGTTCATTCCGGAGGGCATGGGCTCGCGGGCCGTGTTCCTCATCACGCCGTTCCTGTTCTCGATTTCGGTCTCCTACGACGCCTTCATCCGTTACCAGTCGGCGCGCACCGGCGCCATCGCGAAGTGGGCCTGCGTGCTGGCCGGCGTGCTCACCATCGTCGTGGCCTTCTGCGCGGCGCTCATCGGCGCCGCCGGCCATCAGGCGTTTCCGGACGTGGCTCCCGGCAAGGTGCTGACGCACGTGGCCTCCACGACGCTGCCGCCGCTCGTCGGCGGCATCGTGGTGTCGGCGCTGCTGGCCGCGGCGATGTCCACCGCCAATGCGCTCCTCATCTCGCTCGCCGGCTGCTTCTCGCGCGACTTCTACAACAAGGTGCTCAATCCCGACCGCGAACTCGACGACCTGCCGAACGGCACGCTCTACGCGCGGCTGGCCGTGGCGGTGGCGCTCGTGCTCGGCGTGGCCATCGCGCTCATGGCGCGGGGCATCCTCGACACCATCATCATCTTCACGTATCCCTACATGGGCAGCATGCTCGTGCCGCTGCTCGGCGGACTGCTGTGGGCGGGCGGCACGCGCCAGGGCGCGTTTGCCGCGATGTTCGTCGGCGGCGCGATCGGCCTCGTGGCGTTCGCCGCCGGCGTGCCCGGACCGCTGAGCGGCGCCTTCAACATCGATCTCGGGCTGCTGCTGGCGTTCGCGGCGTCGGCCGTGGTCTACGTCGGCGTGAGCCTCGCGACGTCCCGGCGCTGAGGCCGCGCGGCTACGGGCGCGGAAGTCGCAGCGCGTCGTGGAAGCGCCGCTTGTCGGGAATCGTCGCCAGCAGGTCCACGTAGATGGCGAGCCCGCCGCGCACCGGCACGAAGGCGCGGGGCGCGTAGATCCCGCCGGAGTAGCCCTGGGCGTAGGTGCTGACGCCCCCTGGGCGAATGCGGTCGAGGGCGATGGTGCGCCGCGCGAAGGCCAGCGTCCACACGCGCAGGACGTTGCCGTCGACGTCGATGCGCACGGCCAGCACGTATCCGAAGTACAACGACGGGACGAGCAGCGGCAGCGCCGTCAGCAGCGGTGCCAGGGCGTGATCGCGGACGGCGACGGCCGTCAGGATGCCGCCCGCGGCGACCCCGAAGATGATGAGCACGCGCCAGACCCAGGCCGCCCAGCCGTACTGATAGATGGTCATGTGGACGAACGCGCCGGCGCCCCCGGTGCGCACAGGGCGGCGCGCGGCTTCCAGTTGACCCGCATCGCCGGCGGCCGGTTCAGGCGGATGGCGCCCGGCTCGGGGCACACGTCCACGCAGCTGCCTTCGTACCAGCACTCGCCCGGATAGAGGACGTGTGGCGGCCCGCCCTTGTCGTCGTTCGGCAGGAAGAGATCCACCGGACAGACGTGCAGGCACAGATTGCAGCCGGTGCAGAGCTCCGGCACGATCGTGATGGGATCGACGATCGCCTGATCGGCGATGGCGAAGACCTTCGGCTCGCTCATCGTGCCGCTCCTTCGCGGATGTAGTCGGCGTTGTGCGCTTCGTAGTTGGAGGCGAAGTCGCCGTAGTAGTCGATCGGCAGCGCGCCCACGCGCACGCCCGCGGCATCGCGCTGCACGGTCACGAACTTGTGCCACTCCGGCGGGTCCATCTCCGGGTAGTCGATCCGCTGGAACATCAGCTGTTTCGAACTGGCCCGGCGGGCCAGGCACGAGTGGATGACGAGTTCGGCGTTCGTCAGCACGTTGAGCGTTTCCTGCGCGCGCAGCAGGTCGTGCGGATTCCTGGCCACGAGCCGGCTCGCTTCGTTCGCCCGCAGCTCCTCGATGCCGCGCAGACCCTCGTGCAGCAGGTCGTCGCTCTTCACCGCGCCGCAGTAGTTCTGCATCACGCGGGTGATGGCTTCGGCGAGGGCCTGCCAGGTGACGCCGTGGCTGCGCTGCAGCGGCTCGTAGAGCCGCGCGCGTTCACTGGCCACCTGGGCGTCGTCGAGCCGGACGTCGCCGTGCGTGGCGGCGTAGAGGGCGGCCTGGCGGCCGGCATAGTGGCCGGTCGCGGCGGCATGGCCGACACAATCCGACGCGAACAACACGTCGCCGGCGGCGAACAGGCCTTCGAGATTGGTCATGAGCCGCCAGTCGTTCACCATCCCGCCGGGGATGCCGAAGAACTGGCGTTCCTGCGGCAGGAACTGGCCCGAGCGCCAGCCATCGCCGTAACTCTGCAGCACGTGCGTGGCCGGGTCGAATCCCTTGTTGTTGTACTCGGCGTAGACCGGCGTCTTCGTCTTGCCTTCGTTGCCGACCATCATCCCCCAGATGACCTTGCGCTCCATCGGCGGCATGTCGGTGAGGTCGGCGTAGAAGGGCAGCTTGAAGCCGCGCTTCACGGCCTCCTCGACGGCCATGGTCTCGGGGCCCTGGAACTCGTAGAAGGGGAAGTCGGGTTCGCCGCCGCCCTTCATGTAGAACTTCTGGCCGGGCGAGGGGCGATACCGGTCCGCCACGTCCGCGAGTTCGCGGCCGTCGCGGTCGAGCCACGGGATGCGCCGGCCTTCCGCATCCACCATCGTGCAGGCGTACCACGTGTTGTGGTTGTTGCCGGTGGAATAGGGCGGAAAGCTGCGCAGCCCCGACCACTCGCCGCGCAGCGACTTCTCGAGCATCGTGAACTGGCCGCCCACGCGCCAGGCCATCGCGTGGCCATCACCCGTGCACTGCGGCGGCCGGAACTCCGAGATGCCGGTGGCGCCGGGCGCGAAGAGCCACAGCCTGGTCGGCCGCGACATGCAGAACACGACCGACTTCGCGCGGCACACCGTGAACTTGCCGGTGCGGCCGTTGATGGCGACCGCCCCCACCACGCGGCCGCCGATCGTCCCGCCTTCGGTCAGCAGGCCGGCGCCCATCGTGCGGTCCACGACATTGGCTTTCAGGATCTTGGCGCCGCGATACATCGCCCGCTTGAACGTGGTGCCCCAGACGCGCAGCGTGAAGCGGTTCACGTAGTCGTAGGCGAACATGAACTTCGTGGCGTCGTCGCGGAAGTCGGCGCCCTTGAACTCGTCGTCGGTGTCGCGGATCTTGGCGCCGTACTTCTCGAGGTCGAGCAGGCGGTCGTAGCCCTCGCGCGCCTCGATGTAGTGCGAGATGCCGTTGTTGTAGCCGTGGTGCATGCGCACCATCGCGTCCGCCAGCTCTTCCGGCGTGACCAGTGAGCAGGGGTTGGTGGCCGCCATCTCCCAGTGGTCGCAGCCCGAGCCCATCGCGCCGCTCGTCATCGTGGCGGCCTTTTCCCACATGACCACGCGGGCGCCGCGGCTGGCCGCGCCCATGGCCGCGAAGCAGCCCGAGGCGCCGCCGCCGATGACGAGCACGTCGGCGTCCTGATAGTCGGTCTTGTCGTATTCGACGGGATAGGGCCACGGCAGCGGCCCGAGCGGAGTCTCACCAGCCATCGCGGCCATTCTATGATGGCCGCAGCCCCTGCCTGAGTCCGGAGTGTCCTGATGTCCCGTGTCGTGCTCATCACCGGTGCCAGCCGCGGCATCGGCGCCGTCACCGCCGCGCTCGCCGCGTCGCGTGGTTATCACGTCGGCGTGAACTACCGCGCCAACCGCGCCGCCGCGGAGGGGGTGGTGGCCGGCATCCGTGACGCCGGCGGCACGGCCGTAGCCATCGCGGGCGATGTGGCCGTCGAAGATGACGTGCTGCGGATGTTCGCGGAATGCGAGGGGGCGCTCGGCCCCATCACGGACCTCGTGAACAATGCCGGCGTCGTGGACATGAAGGCGCGCGTGGACGAGATGTCGGCGGCGCGCCTGCAGCGGATGTTCGCCGTGAACGTCTTCGGCACGATGCTCTGCGCGCGCGAGGCCGTGAAGCGGATGTCCACGAGACACGGCGGCACGGGCGGCGTCATCGTGAACGTGTCGTCGGTGGCGGCGCGCATCGGCTCGCCAGGGGAATACGTGGACTACGCCGCCGCCAAGGGCGCCGTGGACGTGTTCACCATCGGTCTCGCGAAGGAAGTGGCGGCGGAAGGCATCCGCGTGAACGCGGTCAGGCCCGGCATCGTGCGCACGGAGATCCACGCGAGCGGCGGCCAGCCCGACCGGCTGGAGCGCATCGCCCCGCTCGTGCCGATGCTGCGCCCCGGCGAGCCGGAGGAAATCGCCGGGGCCATCCTGTGGCTGCTGTCTCCCGAAGCCAGCTACACGAGCGGCACGCTGCTCGACGTCTCCGGCGCCCGCTGAGCAGAAGTCTGGCCCCGCCCAGAATGGGGACAGTCCCCCTCACTCATTCCGAACGCAGGGCCTGGGAGACGTCCACCCTGGCGGCGCGCGAGGCGGGGATGAGCGAGGCGGCCACGGCGGCCAACGCCAGCAGCGCGGCGGCTGCGGCCGTGGCGCCAACGCCCGGCAGACGCACATCGGCCAGGTAGCTGCCCACGATACGCGTGAGCAGGAACCCGCCGGCGATGCCCACCACGATGCCGCCCGCGGCGATGACCGCGCCTTCGTTGAGCACGCCCGTGAGCAGGTGCCGCGGCGCCGACCCGATGGCCAGGCGGATGCCGAACTCGCGCGTGCGCGCGCTCACCGAGAACGCGAGCACGCCGGCCACGCCGACCACCGCGATGAGCAGCGCCACGCCCGAGAAGCCGCCGAACACGAAGGCGTTCAGGCGCGCCGGTGAGAGTACCTCGGCGCGGATGTCGTCGAGGCTGGCCGCGCGCTCGACCGGCTGGTCGGCCGAGATGCCGCGCACGATCTTCGTGATGGGCGTGACGAGCGCGTACGGGTCGGTCTTCGCGTGCACGAAGATGCGGCCCTGGTGCATCTCCTGCTCGAACGGGTGGTACACCGTCATCGTCGGCTCGGGCACGACGTTCTGATCGTCCAGATCGGCGGCCACGCCCACGATGCGCCGTCCGTGTTTGCTGACGCCGATGAAGTCGGTCACCGGGTCGGTCCACATGAGCGTGCGGTTCACGGCCTCCTGGCCGGGGAACATCCGCCGCGCCAGGCTCTCGCTCACGATGACGACCTTCTCCGCATCGTGCCGGTCGCCGTCGTTGAAGTCGCGGCCGGCCACGATCGGCACGCCGAGCGAGGCGAAGAAGCCCGACGAGACCGAGCGGAACTGGGCCCGCGGATCTTCCTCGCCGCTGGCCTTGTTGTAGCCCTCCACGGTGAACTGCGCGGCGAAGAAGCCCGGATCACGCCACGGCACCGCGGTGCCGAGCGCCACGCGTTCCACGCCCGGCAGCTCGCCGATCTGCCGCAGCACCTCGCGGTAGAGCGCGTTCAGTTCCTCGGGCTTGCGCTCGAACGACACGATCGGCACGTTCACCGCCAGCACGTTGCCGCCGCGGATGCCGGTCTGCGTGCGCTGCAGCGTGATGAGGGTCGAGAGCAGCATGCCGGCGCCGGCGAGCAGCACGAACGAGGCGGCGATCTGCGCCACGGCGAAGAGCCGCAGCCGGCGGCTCGTGCCCGGCGTGATGCGGATGTTGCCGGCGGAGAGCCCGGGGCCCGCCGCGGCATCCGCCGAGGGCAGGCGCGGCACGAAGGCCAGCGCCACGGCCGCCACGACCGCGAGCAGCGCGCCCACCCACAGCAGCGTCGCGTCCACCGTCACGTCGGCGGCGCGGATCGAGAAGCGCGAGGCGTAGCGCGCGAGCACGCTCACCATCGGCCGCGCGACGAGCACGCCGAGCACGGCACCCGACACGCAGAGCACGAGGCTTTCGGCGAGCAGCGTGCGCCGCAGTGCCGCGGTGCTCGCGCCGAGGGCCGCCCGCACGGCCAACTCGCCTTCGCGGCGCACCGAGCGCGCGAGGATCAGGTTCGCCACGTTCGAGCAGGCGACGATGAAGACGAGCGCGGATGCCGCCAGCAGCACGAGCAGGATCGTGCGCGCCGGCGACACGATCTGGTCGCGCAGGGTCACCGTGTCGATCGTGAAGTTGGCGGTGGCCGGATAGGCCTCGGCGTGTTCGGCGCGGATGGCGCCGTGCGCCGCCTGCAGCTCGGCCCGCGCGGCCTCCACCGTGGCACCGGGCGCCAGGCGCCCGAAAAGTTCCGTCATTCGGTGCACGCGGCCCTCGACCATGGTCGCGTCGAGGTGGTGCGGACTCGTGACGACGTTGGCGATGATCTCGGTTTCGGTCGGATACGGCACCGATGGCTCGAGCACGCCCACGATCGTGGCCGTGCGGTCGCTCAGGCGGATCGTGCGTCCGATGACGGACGGATCGCCCTGGAACGCCGTGGTCCAGAAGCGATGCGTGAGCACTGCCGCGCCAGCCGCGGCGGCGCCGTCATCAGCCGGGCCGAGCAGCCGGCCCACCACCGGCCTGAGCCCCATCACGTCGAAGTAGGAGCCGCCCACCACGCCTGCGCGCACCACGCGCGGCTCGCCGAGCCCCACCATCGTGAACTCGATGGTGGAGAAGTCGCCGAAGGCCGAGAGCGTCTTCACCCGTCCCTGCAGATCGCGCAGTTCGGGGACGGAGAAGTTCGCGTTCTCGACGCCGATGCCGCGGGCGCTCTGGCGGATGTAGAGCAGCGTGTCCTGGTCGCGGTTCACGAGCGGGCGCAGCAGCACGCCGCGCACCACGCTGAAGATCGCCGCGTTGGCGCCGATGCCGAGCGCGAGCGTGAGCACCACGGTGAGGGTGAGGCCCCGGGCGCGGCCGAGGGAGCGGACGGCGTGACGAAGTTCGGCAACGAAGTCCATGGCGTTAGAGTCTCCGCCAGTTCGTCGAACGGGGCGACGGTTTTCGACAGCGCGTCCGCGTTCATCCCGGCGTTCGTCCCCGCTACTGGCGGACCTGGTGCGGCGCCACGCAGCCTCCGCCAGGCGCGACCGGCGCGGTAGGATGCCGTCATGGACGCTGCCGAACAGGACCTCGGAGAACATCTGCGGCTCGCCGTCGAGAGCCGCCGGGCCGGCCGGCCGGAAGACGCCTGGCGGCACCTGCTCGCCGGCGAGGCGCTCTGCCGCTCCACGGGCCGGCGCCGGGACCTGGTGACCGTGCTCGCCGGCATGGCGCAGCTGCATCGCGACGCGGGCGACGCCGCGAGCGCGCTGCCGCTCTTCGAAGAAGCGGTCACGCACTGCCAGCAGCTGCGCGATCCGCATCGCCTGGCACAGGCGCTGCGCCACCTCGGCGAGGTGCACCTGGAGTTACGGCACTTCGACCGCGCGCAGCAGCACCTCCGGGAGGCCGTGGACCTCTACCGCACGCAGCCCGGCACGGCGCCGCTCGATCTCGCCAATGCCGTGCGTCCCCTCGCCAGTTGCCTCGAGCGTCAGGGCGCGGACGACGAGGCGCGCGCCTGCTGGGGTGAAGCGCGCGACCTCTATGCCGCGTTCGGCCTCGATGCCGGTGTGGCGGAGTGTGCCGCCGGTGTGCTGCGCCTCACGCCGCGCGCCGACTGAGCACGGCTACGGGGCGGGCTTCGTGAGCGCGCCGTCGCCCGTGAGCGTGCGGCGCAGATAGTCGATCTGGCCGAGGTGGTAGTTGAGGTGGCCGTACAGGTGGATCACGAACTGCCGGTTCGTGAGCGGCTCGCCGAGCACGTTCTCGGGAAATGTGTCGTCCCAGCGCGCCGCCGGCATCCGCGTGATGACACCCGGAATGATCGCGGCCAGCTCCACGAGTTCGGCCTTGAGGGCTGAGCGCTCGACATCCCTCGCCGCGAACTCATGCGGCCGGTTGCGCACGTACGGCACGCCGCCGAGTTGCCGGCCCACGAACTCGCGCAGGTTGCCGCTCAGGTGCAGCATCAGGTTGCCGGCGGAGTTCGTGACCCCGGGCACGACCTGCCAGAGGTGCGCGTCGTCGAGGGCGTCGAGCTGACGCACGAGCCGCGCGAGATCGCGCGTGAAGAGGGCGGCGAGTTCCGTGCTGATGGACGTCATGTCGCTCCGTGAGATGACGGCGGCGCCGCCGACGTGTCTGCGGTGGACGGTTCGGCGCGTGTCAGTCCGCCTCGGCCAGGCGCGAGAAGCGGCGGTTCGACCGCGGAAAGTCCACGCCCATCGCCAGGCCGGTGACGAGCGCCATCACGGCGGCAGCCGCGACGAGCGGCAGGGACGGCGCCACGAATCCGCCGGCACGCGGCACCGACGGCAGGGTGGTCGTCACGATTCCGGCGACCGTCTGGCCGATGGCGAGCCACTGGTAGATGTGCAGGCCGGCGATGACCCGCGTCTGTGGTTCGGCGCGGTACGACTCCTCGACGAACCGCGCGATGCCGCTCAGGACGAGGTAGAGCCCGACCACGAGGACGTCGGCGGCGCCAAGCGCGCGAAGCCGCAGGAGCACGAGCCCCACCACCACATTGCCGACGATGGAGTAGAGCGGCGTCGGATGCAGCGGCACGTTCGTGAGGGCCGCGATCTTCGTGACGCGCGAGCGCCGGTGCACGTAGCGGATGCCGATGGCGGGCGAGGCCGGGCCGCCGTGGCAGCAGCCGTTGACGAGGCAGCGCAGCCGTCCCCAGATCTGGATGAACGGCGCCGCGCACGCATACGCCGCCATCAGTGGCAGCACCGGCACGCCGGCGAGCGCCGACGAGAAGAGGCCGATGGTGCCTCCGATGACGCCCCCGTACCAGCCGAACGGGCGCAGCAGTCGCGACGAGCCTTCCAGCCATTGGGCCCACGTGCCCGCGCCGACGAGGACGCAGCAGGCCACCCACACCACGGCTTCCGGGTGGGCGCCTGAGGCCATGCCGGCCACCAGCACGCCGATGCCGGCGCCGGCCGCCGCGTAGATGCCGTAGTTGATGACCCGCACGCGGCCCACGTGCCACTCACGCCAGCTGTTGGCGAGCTGCTCGGTGGCGCGCCGTGTCCACTCGCGCGTCGCGTCGGGATCGCGCAGCGGCACGAAGAGCACGAACGCCGCGGCCACTTCGATCATGGTGTGCATGCCGGTCGTGAGCGTGCTTGCGGCGATGGCCAGCGCCCACGCCCACCCGAGCACCGTCCACGCGATGCGGCCGGTGACGCGCCCGTTGTCTGCCCAGAGTTCCGCCACGAGCAGCGCCCACAACACGTGGAAGGCGGGAAAGGCCGCCACGCCGGTGGAGTGCGCCTGTTCCCAGGCCAGCAGCCGTCCCATCGCGCTCTGGGCCTCGAACGGCCGGTTGGTGGCCACGACCGGCACGACGAGCCAGGCCAGGGTCACGACGATCGTGGCGGCGGTGCCCGACACGGCGAGCCGGCGCAAGCCGTCGGCGCGGCGCGCGAGCAGGGGGGCCGCCGGCACGAACAGGTAGGCCGAGACGTAGACCGCCTCGGTCCACGGCACGACGGGCCAGGCGCGCTCGAACGGCAGCGCCGTCGAAAAGGCGTCCGGCGCCGGGCCGAGGGCCTGCAGCGCGTAGAACGACACGAGCCACGGCACGAGGACCCAGACGTAGAGTGCCGCGCGCTCGGCGGCCGTGGGCGCCTGCGACCCCGGGCGCGGCAGCGACAGCAGCGGCGGGTTCATGGCCGATGGTCCGAAACGGGCCAGCAGGTCGTGGCGTTCGTAGCCCCAGACTAGCGCCAGCATGGCCAGTGCGGTCACTGGCGCCACCACCCACAGCCCCGCCGCCGATCCCCGCGCCAGGGCCACGCCGGCCACGATGAGGCCGAAGCCGATGTAGATGGGGTTGCGCAGCCAGCGGTAGACCCCGGCGCGCACGAAGAGTCGCGGCGGGAAGGCGTTCATCGGCAGACCGTGCCCGCGGCGGATGAGATCCAGGATGCCGAGGGCCAGGAGCGCCAGACCGGCCGCGAAGACGATCGCACCCCCTGCCGGGTGGTGCGGGGCCGGCAGCGGCACGACCGGCGCCAGCCGCGCCGCCCACGCCGTGAGCGCGAGGGGCACCACCACGACGAAGAACACGCCGTACAGCAGCCGGCCGATGAATCCGGTGAGCGTCACCACGTCACCACCTCGTGAATGGCCCATCCCGCGTCGAGCGCATGACCGCCGGCATCGACGAGCGACGAGCGTGAGAGCTGTTTGTGTTCCTGCATCGAGGCGAGACGGCCCGCCACACGCGCCGCGAGCGCCGGCGCCGCGCGCGCGATCGTGTCGGCCACGGCGCGGCGGCTCAGATCGCGTCCTGTCTCGAAGCGGAGCGTGCGGCCGTCCGCGAGCCCGCTCATGCCGGTGCCGGTCACCTGCGCTGCCGGTTGCGGCACGCCGTCGAGCCACGCGGCGCGCATCGAATGCTGGCCATCCCACTCGATCCACACGACCGCGTGTTCCGCCGAGACATGCCGGCCCCACCGCAGCGTGTGGAAGGGAAACGCCCAGGGCGGCAGCGTGAGACGCAGACGCTCGGCGTAGCCGAGCCCCTCGAGGCGGCCGGACGCGGTGACGACCGTTGCGCGGGCTCGTGGCAGCAGGCACGACCACTCGATTGCGCCGGCGGCCGACGTGAGGAGCGTGCGCTCGATCGGCCCGTCGAGGCCGCGCCAGACGCCGTGGAGGCCGAGCCCCGGCGACGTCCACGACAACCCGTCCGGCGCGACCACCGGCCAGGCCGCGTCACCGAGCGCCGACGTTTCGGTGGGCGCCGCCGCGGGCGGGGCCTCGAGCCGCGACGTGTAGCGCAGGTGCAGCCCATACCACGCCACGTCGGCCACGTAGCCGACACACGCCGTGCCGTCGTCGGCCACGACGTCCAAGTACCACTTCTCGAGCACGAATGCCATGATGCGGCCAGCTGATCAATCAAGATCGGTGCCGCGGCCCATGTGCCCTGTCCGCGACGTTTCGAGCGCCGTTGGCGTGACGCCCGGCCCTGTCGATGCGGATTATTCCCGGCGCGGCGCGTCCGCCACGGTGGAACCTGTGGCCCTCCGCCCGCCGTCTCAGGCACTATGGAATCTGCGATGAAACCGGCGAAAACAGCAGGGCTTGGGGTGGTGCTCGTGGCGATCGGCGCCGCGGCGTGTCAGCAGTCGCTGCCGTCGGGGCCATCCGAACTGGCGACTGGCATCATCGTCTACGAGGACGCGAACTACCTCGGCCGTTCAGCGCACATCACCGAGGACATCCGCGATCTGCGAGACGTGCGCGGGCCGTGCGAACACTACGATTCGGGCGGCGCCGGCGGCGGGCGCTTCGTCTACAACTGGAACGACTGCATCTCGTCGGTGCGGGTCGCGCCCGGCTGGCGCGCGACCCTGTACCGCGATGACGGCTACCGCGACGACGCGCTCGAGATCACGTCCGACACGCCGAACCTGCAGCTCATCACGCAGCACGACTGCCCGAAGGACGGGCTGAACGACTGCGTGACGTCGATCCGCGTGCGCCGGCAGTAGGGGGTCAGCGGCTGCTGCTCGACCCCTCGAAGAACCACTTGCCGCCGACGCGCACCACCTCGGCGATGCCCTTCACGGGCTTGCCGTCTTCCACGCCTTCGTAGTCCACGAGCGCGGTGTCGCCGTCCACCGTGCCGCCCACCACGCGCACCTTGCGCGGCGAGAAGTCGCGGAGCATCTTGAACATCTCCTTCGCCTCGCCGGCCTTCTCGGCTTCGGTCATCATCGCCTGCCGCTCGGGCGAGGCCGTGGCCTTGAGCGCCTTGAAGTCGTTCTTCTCGATCGCGCCGAAGTGCGCCAGCACTGCGCGGCCCGGCTCGCCGCCATCCGGCGGCAGCGCCGTGCCCGTGCGGGCGACGACGGATTCGACCGGCAGATCGAAGGTGACATCGGCGGTGTCGCCGCCGGCCTTGAGCCGGAACGTGCCGGCCACCCGCGTGGCACTCCGCGTCGTGAGCTTCAGCGTGCCCTCGTAGTCGCCCGAGCACGACGAGCCGCCGCCCTGGCCGGTGGAGTAGTTGATGCAGCTGAAGGAGCCGTCGGGCTTCACGACGAGCGTGACATGGCCGCCGTCCATGCGCATCACGTCGAAGCTGTCGATCTTCCGGTCCTTCACCGCGTCCTTCCGGTTGAACGCGACCGGCAACAGGGCCACCTCGATGTCGTCGCCGTCCTTGTAGGCCACGGCATCCGCCACGGTGAAGCTGGCCCCCTTCACGTTGACGCGCCCTTTGGCATCCGCCAGCACCTCCGGCGCCGCCGCCGCCACCATCACCGCCAGCATCGCGCTACCCGCCTTGACCCTGCTCATGACCGCACGCCTCCTGACAGCACTAGCGGAAGTCGGGCCCAAACCCCCTCAAGGGTTCTGCTAGACTCCGCGCCACGGAGTGACCCCATGACCCGTCTCACGGCTCGCCTCGTCCGGTTGTCCCGTCTGTCCGTGCTGCTCTGCGCCCTGCTGCTCCTGGTCTCGTGCAAGGCGGCGCCAGGTCCGGCCCCCGACGCCGGGAAGGCCGCCGCCACGGGCACCGAGATCCTGTGGGACCGCTACGGCGTGCCCCACATCTTCGCCCCCGACCAAGCAGCCTCTTCCAGGCCTACGGCTACGCCCAGATGGAGGCGCACAGCGAGCTGCTCGTGCGGCTCTACGCGCAGGCGCGCGGCCGCGGCGCCGAGTTCTACGGGGCGCAGTACCTCGACTCCGACAAATGGGTGCGCACGAACGGCCTGCCCGACACGGCGAAGCAGTGGGCGGCGGGGCAGACGCCGGAGTTCGGCGCGCTCATCCAGGCGTTCGCCAAGGGGCTCAATCAGTGGGCCACGGAACACGCCGCGGACCTGAGCCCCGAAGCGAAGGCGGTGCTGCCGCTCACGCCCGAGGACGTCTACGCCCACGGGCTGCGTGTCATCCATTACGACTGGGTGGTCAGTCCGCGCCGCCTCGAGGGCCGCCTCGCGCGCTGGGAAGACGACGTGCACGGCTCGAACGAATGGGCGATTGCGCCCGCCCGCTCCGCCTCGGGCAAGGCGCTGCTCATGAGCAACTCGCACCTGCAGTGGGGCGACATCCACACCTACTTCGAGGTGCAGCTCACGGCCCCCGGTGTCACGAGCTACGGCGCCGTCTGGGTCGGCTTCCCGGTGCTGCGCCAGTGCTTCACGGAGTTCGTCGGCTGGACGCAGACCACGAACAACCCGTCGGAATCGGACCTCTACGGCCTGGTCGAGAAAGACGGCGGCTACGTGCTCGACGGCCAGGTGAAACAGTTCGAGACGCGTACAGAGACGCTGAAGGTGAAGCAGGCCGACGGCACGCTCAAGGACGAAGCGCTGGTCGTGCGGAAGACCGTGCACGGCCCCGTTGTGGCCGAACGGCGCGGCATGAAGATCGCGATGCGTGTGGCGGCGCTCGACCGGCCGAAGATGTTCGAGCAGTTCTGGAAGATGGGCCTCGCGAAGAACTTCGCGGAGTGGGAAGCGGCGATGCGCATGCAGCAGCTGCCGCTCTTCAATACGGCCTACGCCGATCGCGACGGCCACATCGCCTACGTCTACAACGCCACGTTGTGGAAGCACCCGACGGGCGACTACCGCTTCTGGCAGGGCGTCGTGCCAGGCGACAAGTCCGAACTCATCGCGCACGAGATCGTGCCCTACGACGAGATTCCGAAGGTGACCGACCCGCCGCAGGGCTGGGTGCAGAACTCGAACGACATGCCGTGGACGTCCACCTACCCGATGACGCTCGACCCGCGGAAGTTCGCCGCCGGGTTCGCCGCGCCGCAGGGCATCACGCAGCGCGCCCAGCGCGGCATCCGCATCCTGAGCACGGCGCCCGAGAAGATCACCTTCGAGCAGGTGAAGGAGTGGAAGCTCTCGACCCGCGTTGAAACCGCCGACCAGTTCGTGGACGACATCGTGGCCACCGCGAAGGCGCGCGGCACACCGCTGGCGAAACGTGCGGCGGACGTCCTGGCCAAATGGGATCGCCAGAGCGAGGTGGAGAGCGACGGCATGCTGCTCTTCTACAAGTTCATGACGGCGGCCGGCTCGTCGTTCGAGAAGATCGGCGGCTTCAAGGTGCCGACCGACGACGCCCGTCCGCTCGAGACGCCGCGCGGATTCAAGGATCCGGTAAAGGCCATGGCCGTGCTCGACACGGTGGCCGCCGAGGTGGAGAAGGAGTACGGCATGCTCAACCCGAAATGGGGTGACGTCATGCGCTTCCGCCGCGGCAACGCCGACGTGCCCGGCAACGGCGCGCCGTCACAGCTCGGCGCCATCCGCACCATCGGCGTGAGTCCGTTCAAGGACGGCAAGGTGGAAGCCGTGCAGGGCGACACGTTCTACGCGGTCATCGAATACGGCACGCCGCAGCGTGGCGAAGTGCTGCTCAACTACGGCAACTGGTCGAAGAAGGGCTCGACGCACATCGACGATCAGCTGCCGCTCGCCTCGAAGAAGCAGATGCGGCCGATGTGGCGCGACCGCAAGGACATCGAGGCGAATCTCGAGAGCCGGAAGGTGCTCTAGCGATCATGCTCGCGGCGCTCGTGCTCGCGCTGACCGCCACGCTGCCGCCGCACCCTGTCGCGCCGGCGGCGCCGCCCGATGTGTCGTCGCTCGCCTGGCTGGCCGGCTGCTGGCAGAGCGACGGCGCCGAGCCGGGATCCGGCGAGAGCTGGATGCTACCGGCGGGCGGCACGATGTTCGGGATGAGCCGCACCGTGAAGGGCGGCCGGACGGTGGCGTTCGAGTTCATGGAGCTGCGGGTGCTGGCCGATGGCCGGCTGGCCTTCGTGGCCCATCCCTCAGGGCAGGAGGGCACGACGTTTCCGCTCCTGCGGGCAGAGAGCGGCGAGGCCGTCTTCGAGAACACCGCGCATGACTTTCCGCAGCGTGTCGTCTATGCGCGTGACGGCGCCTCGAAGCTCAAGGCGCGCATCGAAGGCACCCGGAACGGCAAACCGCTCGTCATCCCGTTCCCGATGACGCGTGTGGCCTGCGATGCACGGCCAGCCGGAGCGGGCGAGTGAGGGCGCGCGCCGTCGCCCCGGCGCTCGGCTGGCTGCTCGCCGCGGCCAGCGTTGGCCTGGCGCAGCCGGCGGTGCCGGTCACGCTGCCGGCCGCGATCCAGACGCACGTGCGGAGCGAACGCTTTCAGGTGGTCACCGCGGTGCGCGGGCTGCCGCTCGGCGTGCGCGAGGAGCTGCAGCGGATGTTCGGCAGTTCCGCGATGGCGATCGCCGATCCCGGCGCGCCCTTCCAGGTCACGGATGTCATCACGGATCCGTCGCTGCCGATGCGGCGCATGAGCGTAGCCGGCTGCTCGCAGGACCACTGCCTCGTCTACTACGAACGCGGCGGCATCGCGCACGTGTGGCACGCGGTGCTGTTCCACTGGACGCCGGAGGCCACGCGCGTCGAGGCCGGCGGCATCGCGCCGGCCGGACTGCGCACGGTGGACGACCTGCGGACCGCCGTGTTGTCTGGTGCGCTCAAGGGCGCCGGGCGGAGCTGGTAGAGGTACACTCGCCCGGCGTTGTCGCGCCACTGGCGGGCGGATCGTCTGCCTCGGAGGTTTCATGCGGAAGTGGTCGTTCGTTGCTGTGCTGTCATTGGTTGCCGTGGCCGCGCTGGGCGCGCAGCAAACCGGGTTCTCGCGCACCGTCCTGCAGCAGGTGGACATCTCGGCGCCCGGGCGCGAGGCGGTGACCGCGCGCGCCGAGTTCAGCGCCGTCGGCGCCTCGGTGGGCCGGCACACACACTTCGGTGAGGAAGTCGGCTACGTGCAGGAAGGCACACTTTCGATCGAGATCGACGGCGTGACGAAGACGGTGAAGGCCGGCGAGGCGTTCATCATCCCGAACGGCAAGCCGCACAACGCCACGAACGCCGGACCTGGCAAGGCGTCGATCGTCGTGACGTACATCGTCGAGAAGGGCAAGCCGCTGGCGACGCCGGTGAAGTAGCCCGCGGCGAGCGTCGGGGGGCACTGGGGCGCGCCAGGCGCGGCGCCACATCGGAAGCGAACTTCACCGTCACACGTCTGCAGTAGGCCCGGCGACGTCGACACATGATGGCGCCGACGGAGCAGGCCACGGCGCTGGCCGCGCCGTGGCGGTCCTTGCTGAACGGCCGCTCCATCTACCCGCCGGATGTGCGAGGATCACGGCCAGCATTCCCCCGCATGCCGCCTCCCGCGAGTGACGATCTCACGCGCCTGTTGCACGACTGGTCGCGCGGCGACGCCGCGGCGTTACCGCGCCTCATCGAGCTCGTCTACCCCGAGCTGCACAAGATTGCGGCGCGGGTGCTGAGCCGCGAGCGGCCCGGCCACACCCTGCAGCCGACGGCGCTCGTGAACGAGGCCTACCTCCGCTTCTCGCAGCGGGAGCCCGGCAAGCAGTGGAACGACCGCACGCACTTCTTCGCCGTGGCCGCCCGGGTCGTGCGCGCCGTGCTCGTCGACCATGCGCGCGCCCGCGACGCCGTGAAACGTGGCGACGGGCATCGAAGGACCGGTCTCGCCGCGGCGCTCGACATGGCGGCGGATGCGCCCGTCGACATGCTCGACCTCGACGCGGCGCTTGCTGAACTCGAGGCGCTCAACGCCGAACACTGCCGGATCGTCGAGCTGCGCTACTTCGCCGGCTTGTCGATCGAAGAAACCGCGGAGGCGCTGGGCGTGTCGATTTCCACCGTGAAGCGCGGCTGGCTGGCCGCCAAGACGTTCGTGCGACGCCGCCTCGAGGGCGATCCTGCCGTCCCATGACCCCCGAGCAGTGGGCCTCGATCGCCGAGCTCTTCGCCGCGGCCTCGCACACACCCTCAACCAGCTGCACGCGCGCGGCGAGGTCGACGGACTGGCAAAGGCCGGGGCCCTGGAACCCCGCCTGGCCGACCTTCGGCGCCAGCTCGATGCGAGTCTTGCCGCCTTCGACCGTCGCTGAGACCACGCACGCCCTCTGCGGGCGTGTTACGCCGGATCCGCGAAGAGCGCCCGCATCGACAAGTGCCAGCCCGCGAGCAGCGGCGTCGTGAGTGTCGCGTCGTCCTCAGCGGACAGCTCTTCGACCCGCACGAGCTTTCCCTCGGGGGACGCGCGCAGCACCTGCACCAGATCGAGTTCGGGGTCGACGAGCCAGTATTCCCGCACGCCCGTGCGTTCGAAGAGCCGGCGCTTCGTCTGCGCGTCTTTCTTGCGCGTGCTCCAGGAAGTCGTCGTACGTGAGCCGCGAATCGGCCCGGGCCGCCGTGGGCATCGGAGTCTCCTCGGCCATGTGCGCAGTCTACATCCGGCCATGGTGTCCGGCGGGCACGGGAGCGCGTATGCTACCGGCGTCGATGCCCGCCGAGGCCGCCTTCGTCTCGCATCCGGTCGCCCTGCTGGCCCTCGTGCTTGCCGTGGTGGCCGGCACGCGCCTGCTCGAGCAGCGGGTCGCGTGGGTGCAGACCATCAGTTCGGCGGTGGTCTGCACGCTGCTCGGCATCCTCTTCGCCAACATCGGCGTCATCCCGCAGGCCTCGCCGATCTACGACGGCGTGAACGCCTACGCCGTGCCGTATGCGATCGTGCTCGTCATCCTCGGCTCAGACCTTCGCGACCTGGGCCGCGCCGGCCGGCCGATCGTCGTGGCCTTCGCGCTGGCCACGGCCGGCAGCTTCACCGGCAGCCTCATGGCGACGCTGGCCTTCGGGGCCCTGGTCGGTCCTGAGGCGTGGAAACTCGCGGGGCAGTTCGCGGCGTCGTTCACCGGCGGCGGCATGAACTTCGTGGCCGTCGGCCGGGCGCTCGAGACGAGCGCGGACACGTTCGCCGCCGCGTCGGTCGTCAACAGCCTCTCCACCGTGCCGTGGATGCTCGCGCAGGTGGGTCTGTATCGCGTCCTCGTCCGGTTCTACCGGCCGCTGCCGGCCTCGATGCCCGTCACGACCGCCGAAGACATCCAGGCGATTCGCGATCGCTGGGACCGCGCCACGCTCACGATCACCGACCTCGCCGTGCTCGGCGCGCTGCCGCTCGTGGTGTTGTGGGCGTCGGAGCAGCTCTCGCCGCTGCTGCCGGGGTTCCCGCTCGTGCTCTGGCAGACGACGCTGGCGCTCGTGCTGGCCCAAGTGCCCGCGATCCGGCGTCTCGAAGGCGCGCCGATGCTGTCGTACTTCGCGCTGCATCTCTTCTTCGTCGTCATCGGCACGTCGGCCGTGTTCAGCGCGCTGGCGGGCCAGGGGCCGCTCCTTGCGGCCTACATGACGTCGATCATCGCGCTGCACTTCGTGGTGGCCTATGGCCTCGGTGCCCTCGCGCGGCTCGACCTGGCCAGCATCACCATCGCCAGTCAGGCCGCCGTGGGTGGTCCGGGCTCCGCGCTGGCGCTCGCGATGACGATGCGCTGGCCGGCGCTCGTGACGCCCGGCATCATCGTCGGTATCTTCGGGTACGCCGTCGGCAACTACGTCGGCGTCGCGTGTGCGTATCTGGTGCGCGCGCTCGTCACGCGCTGATGCCCCGGGCGCGCAGCGCCTGCAGCAGCGCCTGCGGTTCGTCGGTGCCGATGCGGAAGCGCGTGCCGTTCTTGAGCTGCAGCTCCACGGCGTCGAGCCCCCAGACATTCCAGAGCCGCCCGTGGCGGATGTAGCGCATGCCCCAGCCGTTCACCGGCGAATTGCGCACGGCGCGCGCGTGAGTCACGTCGGCCATGGCGATCCGTTCGCGCAAGAGGCTCACCGGGCCGAACCGTACATGCACGGACGTCTCGTCCACGAGCACGGTGAGCGTGCCGAAGAGGGCAGAGGCGAGCGTGGTGACCAGACACATCACGCCGAAGATCGCGAGTGACTGCATGCGCGAGGCGATGATCGCCGCGAGCCCCACCATCGCCCCGGCCATCCAGTAGCCGAACTGCGTGTGCTTGTAGTGCATGTCGTCTTCCTGGCCGCTTAGCCGAGGCCCTGCGCGCGCATGGCCCGCCGGTAGGCTACCGCCACAGCGTCGAACTTCAGGTGCAGTTCGTCGGCGAGGTCGAACGGCACCTGCTCGGGCCGCTGCGATTCCACGATGCGCTGATCCTGCCCGAAGATCACGCGCTCGAATTCCTGCAGCGTGCTGTCAGGATCGTCGAAGTCGTAGTTGCGGCCGATGATGCAGTAGCCGCGGCAGCGGTCTGCCTTCTCGGGCTGTGAGGCGAAGAAGTAGACCATACCTTTCGTGCCGCCCCAGCCCAGACGCAGCACGATGGTGTACGGCAGATGCAATTCGTAACGGCTGCGGCGTTCCGGCTGCACGGTCTGCTCGTTGGCGAACACCTTGAAGTCGTCGCTGTTGGGCGCTTCCGGACGCACGATCGTATAGTGCAGCACGTGTTCGCGTGTCTCCACCGAGTGTTCGGGCACCACGGGACGTTCCGGATCGCCGAGCAGGCCCGGATGCACCCACGGGAAGTGCCCGAAGTCGGTGAAGTTCTCCACCTGCCGCGAGGCATTCGCCTGCCACGTGAACGGGCCGGTGTTCACGACCTTCCAGTCGCCCGATTCGAACTCCGGGATCTCGGGCAGGGCATAGGCTGGCGGTGCGTCGCTCAGGCACACCCAGATGAGTCCGTAGCGCTCCAGGCACTGATACACAGGCGTGCGCGCCTTCGCGGGAATGGTCGTTGTGGCCGACTGCGGAATGCGCACGCAGGCGCCAGACGCATCGTAGCGCCAGGCGTGATACGGACACACGAGGCAGTCGTCGGCCACCCAGCCGAGCGAGAGCGCGGTGCCGCGATGGATGCACAGGTCGCGCATGGCGTGCGCGCGCCCGTCGGCCGTGCGCCACGCCACCACGGCCTCGCCCAGCAGCGTCGCAGCCACCGGGGCGTCCTTGACCTCGTGCGCGTAGGCCACCGGATGCCAGCAGCGCCGCAATGGTTCCGGAAGCGGTCGTGACGCGTCGCCCATGGATGGAGCGGTATGCTACCACCGCGGTGTTGCGGCGCGCCCTCGCGAGGCTGGTCGCGCGCGCCGCTGGAGGGTTGATGTTGCTGGTCCGTTCGTTCGTCCTGGCCATGAGCCTTGCGGCCACGGCCGCTTCCGCTCAGCCCGCCGTCGAACGGTTCCAGGCGGCTGGGCCGGCGCAGCCCGATGCCGTGCGCGTCGAGTTCCTGGATCTGGTGGACACGTCGCGCGGACGCCCGGTGCCAGTCGCGCTCTACCGGCCGACACAACCAGCGCGGCAGATGCGGCTGGCAGTGCTGAGTCACGGTTACGGCGCGAAGCACACCGAGTACTCATTCATCGCGCGCTACCTCGCCACGCATGGTTATGTCGTGGCCAGCGTGCAGCACGAGGTGCCGGGTGACGACCCGCTGCCCTCCACCGGCAACCCCTACCAGACGCGGATGCCGAGCTGGCGGCGCGGTATGCAGAACATCCTCTTCGTGATCGATGCGATGAAGGCGTCGCGGCCGGACCTCGATACCGCACACGTCCTGCTCGTGGGCCATTCACACGGCGGTGACGCGAGCATGGTGCTCGCCGCGGAGCATCCGGCGCGTATCGAGGCGGTCATCTCACTCGACAACCGGCGCATGCCATGGCCGCGTGCGTCACGGCCCCGCATCTTCTCGATCAGGTCGAGCGACCAGCGGGCCGACGATGGCGTCATCCCGTCGCCTGAGGAACAGGCCCGATTCGGCATGCGGATCGTGACGCTCTCTGCCACGAAGCACGACGACATGTGGGATGGCGCCACCGACGCGCAGCAGGCCGAGATTCTCGGCCACATCGGACGCTTCCTGGAGGCGCTTCGATAACGCGCGGCTACTGGCCTCCGGCCGCCGTGCCCTTCTCTGCCGGCCACAGGTACTTCCCGAACCAGTCCCAGTTCTGCTGCATCGCCGCGCGGTTCGCCTTCGGTTTGTCGAGCCCGTGGCCGAAACCGCGGAAGATCATGAGATCCACCGGCACCTTCTGATCCTGCAGGCCCTGATAGAGCTCGAACGCGTTCGGGATCGGCACGCGCGGATCCTTGTCGCCATGCTGGATGAGCGTGGGCGCCCTGGCGTTCTTGACATAGGTCATGGGTGACGTGTCGGCGTAGATCTTCGGGTCGTCCCACGGCGTCGCCTTCAGGTACTGCCGCGTGAACGGATGGATGTCGGTGTTCACGTAGTAGGTGACCCAGTTCGAGATGCCGGCGCCTACGGAGAGCGCCTTGAAGCGATCCGCGTGTTTCGTCGTGAGGAACGCGGAGATGTAGCCACCCTGGCTCCAGCCCATCGAGCCCACGCGGTCCTTGTCCACGAGGCCCTGCGCGACGAGCGCGTCGATGCCGCTCAGCACGTCCCACGCATCGCCGATGCCGAGGTTGCGCACGTTGAGCGAGCGGAACGCTTCGCCGTAGCCGGCGCTGCCGCGATAGTTCGGTTCGAGCACGAGCGCACCCTTCGCCAGCCAGCCGTCGATCGGGTAGAAGCTCGCGCTGCCATAGGGCTGCGGACGCGACACCCCCGTCGGCCCGCCGTGGATCACGACCAGCAGGGGATACCGGCGGCCAGCCTGGAAGTCCGCGGGCTTGTGCAGCACGCCTTCGATTTCGGCGCCGTCCTGGCTCTTCCAGCGCACCACCTCGCGGCCGTGGCGCGGCCATGCCGACACCTGCGCGCCGAGATCGCTGAGCTTCACGGGCACGAGTGTCGTGGCCACCGGCGCCGCGAACACCTCGGGAAAGTCGCGCGGACCGCTCGCGACGAACGCCGTGTGCGTGCCGGCAGGAGTGACCGCGAAGCTCTGGCCGATCCAGTCTTCACGCGCGCGCAGGAGCGCCGTCTGACGGCTGCCCGGATCCAGACGGTAGAGATACGACCAGGTGCGCTGTGACGCGCTGAAGAAGATGCCGGTCTCGGTCCAGTCGACGAGCGACGGATTCTCGTCGAAGCGTGCCGTCAGTGACTCGGGCGTGCCGCCGCTGGCGTTCACCACCGCCAGCACGCCGTTCTCGAAGAAGTAGAAAGGTTTGGCCATCGCCGACTGGAACGCGATCCGCCGCCCGTCGGGCGACCAGCGGGGATTCGAGTCGGGGCCGTCCTGCGTCACGAGCGGCGTGACCGCGCCGGTCGCAAGGTCCGCGAGCGAGATGTCCGCCGTGCCGCTCTGGCCGGCATCGCTGCTGACGCGATGGTCGAACGCGATCCGCGTGCCGTCGGGTGACCAGTCGAAGGCGCCGACGACGAACGCCCCGTTCGTCAGCGGCCGCGTGGCTTTCGTGGCGATGTCGAGCACGTGCATCTGCGCCATCCGCGCGTCGCGGTCTTCGTGCGTGTACTCGCCGTACTGCTCGGTGCGCGCCTTCATGGCCGGCGTGACCGGATCGGTCATCGTGTAGGCGATGCGCGTGCCGTCGGGCGACCAGGCGAATGCGGTCACGTCTTCGCTGCCGCTCGTGAGTACCTCGGCCTCGCCGCCCTCGAGCGACAGGCGGTAGAGCTGGCGTTTGTCTGTGCGATCGGAGATGAAGGCGAGCCAGCGGCCATCCGGCGAGAAGGCCGGTTGCAGGCTCGACTTCTTCGCCATCGTGATCTGGCGCCCGCTGCCAGGCGTGCGCGCGTCGGCCAGCCAGATCTCGGTCTCGTAGGTGTTGTCGGCCCAGTTCGTCTCGCGCACGACGTAGGCGACCGTGCGGCCGTCGGCGGCGATGGCCGGCGTGCCGCTCGTGCGCCGGAGTGCGATCAGGTCGTCGATCGACTGTGCGGAGGCGCTCGCGGCGGCGAGGCAGGCGACGAGGGCAAGGATGGTGGCGCGCATGGCGCCCATCCTAGCGCCGATCGCGCGCGCCGGCATCGAGTCGCCCGCGATGGCGTGCAGGTGCTACGGCGCGACGACCTTCAGCGTCGGGAAGTAGTGGCGGTAGCGGAGCGGATCGCGCGTGAGGAGGGTGTAGCCAGCCACGGCCGCGTGGGCGCCGATGTAGAAGTCCGGCAGGGGCGCCACGCGCATGCCGCCCCGGCGCCGGTACTGCACGAACGCCCGGCCCGCCAGAAACGCCGCCTCCCACGGCAGCGCCTCGCGCCGCACGTAGGACGGGGGCAGCGCGGCCTCGACATCGTCGAGTGAGTCGAAACCCGCGGCGACCTCGGCGAAGACGATCGGGTTGATGACGAGCGGGCCGCGATTGGCGGCGCGGGTCAACATGGCGTCAGACCAATCCCTCCACTCGGAGTCCTCGTCGAACAGATCGATGAGAACGTTCGAATCAACGAGGGTCGAGCTCATCCGGCGTATCCCGCAACAGCGCGAGCAGCTCACGGCTGCTCATCCGCATCTTCGCGCCGTGCGTTTTCAGGTGATCGGTGATGCGGGCGCCACGGCTGGTGCGCCCAGCGGCGGGACGAATCACCGCCCGGCCGCGTTCGACCGTGATTTCGACCTCGGTATGCGGCAGCAGGCCCAGCGCCTCGCGGACGTCCTGGGGGATGGTGACCTGTCCCTTGCTCGTGATGCGCATGGTAAGAGTAAGACCGGTAAGAATCTTACCATGCGCGTCGCCGGCACGGCCCGTGCCTGGCCGCGGCGTTACTTCAGCTTCAGGCCGGCCGGCAGAGCCACGTCGGCATCCGTCGCGCTCGGCGTGATCTGCAGCGTTTCGGTCGTGGTCGTGAGGATGGTCGAGCGGCCCGGAGCCGCCGCGGCTGCCGCCGGCGCGGGCGCCGGGGCCTCGTTGTTCTTCTTGCGGAAGCGGCCCAGGCCGCCGAGCAGTCCGCCGATGCCGGGGGCCGGCTCCGCCTTCTGCTCGCTCTGGCTGCCGGGCGGGACGGCGGCGATGAAGACCATCTCGGTGAGGAGCGGCGTGCCGTTCAGCTTCTTCGCCTCGTCGGCGAACTTCGCCATCGCGTCCTTCATCTGCGGATACATCGCCATGGCCTGCGTCATGTTCGGCGCGGCCTGCACCATCATCGGCCCGTAGACCTTCTGCGCGTACTTCGCGCGGAAGTCGTTCAGCTCCTGCAGTGCCGGCACCTTCGGCGCCATCCACAGGTGCGTCTCGAGCACGAGGCCGCCGGCCTCCTCGAGCGTCTTGCCCTTCTCGCGCACGGTGATCGTGGCGACCTGTTCCTTCGTGTCGGTGCCGGCAACCTGCTTGGCGCCCGGACCCGCCGTGATGGCGAAGTCCACTTCGTACTCCTTCTGCGGCTCGCCCTTCTTCGGCTCGGGCTCGGGCTCCGGCTTGGCGTTCGCGGCGTCCTTCTCGGCCCTCGCCATCGCCTCTTCCATGCGCTTGCGCATCTCGGCGAAGGTCATGACCGTGTAGGTCTTGCCCTTGAGGTCGAGCGTGTACACCTTCTCTTCCGCGAGGTCGATGATCTCGCCGGTGTCACCCGTCGTCGAGAGCATCCGCTGGCCCTTGAGCGCGACGGTGCTCGTGATGCCCTCACGGGCGCCGCGGCCGCCGAACATGTTGACCATCTTGCCGATGGCCCCTTCGAACCTGACCTGCGTGCGCTCCTGGGTCTTGACGTCGGCGTGCGCGAACGCGGGAGCCAGGAGGGAAAGACCGAGGGTGGCGAGGGCAAGGGCGCGTGTGGTCATGGTTTCAAGTGTAGCAGCGCGGAAACCCCGGGCAGCACCTCACGCCGACCCGGAAACCACCGGGCCCGGCGCCACCCGTCGGGCCGTGCGTTTCACCTGGCCCAGAATCGCCCACCGTATCGCCGCGCTGCCCGGTTTGATGAGGCGCCAGTACCAGGTGAAGCGGCGCGCCGTCGCCGGATCGCCGCACGCGACGCGTGTTTCGGTGCTGAGCGTGGTGCGCCGGGCGTCGAGCGGCGTCAGGTGGAAGTTCCAGGCCACCCGCGCCAGACCGGCCGGTACCGGCTCGCGGAACGTCTCCGGGCGGGTCGGCACGAGGCCACCCGACGGCGTCCAGAAGCGGCCGGTCAGTCCGAGCACGAGCTCGTGCGGCGGCGCTTCTTCGAGCAGCGCGAAGTCGGCGCTCAGCATCGTCTTGAGCCGGCCGGCCGTGCGGGCCCGCGCCTCACGCGCCTTGCGCCAGGTGGCGACCGGCGCCACGACGAGCGCCGGCACCGCCCGGGCCGCCATCAGCGCCACGACCAGCGGGTGGCGGCTGAAGTCGGTGTCGAGCAGCGCGGCGTAGGTGTCCGCGAGCGGCGCGTCCACGACCACCGCGTGATGCGACGTGACGAGCGGCTGCGGCATCCAGGTGTCGAGGCGCGTCGTGGGCACCATGCGCCATCGTAGCCGCTCCGCCGCCGCCGTGCCGGCTGCCGCGGCTAGCTCGAGATGCGCGCCAGAACGGCCTTGGCTTCCGCGCGCGCGCGGCTGACCTCCGCCGCTTCGTCGAGGTCCGGCCGCGATTCGCGGATCGCGCGGCCGAGCGACATGCGTTCGGTAAGCACGCGATGTTTGAGCAGCACGAACGGGATCTCCGTATTGCGCGCCGCGTAGGCCACTGTCATCAACTGGCGCGCGTTGTGGAAGCCGTTCGTCGCTCTCGTGATGTCGGTCCCTTCGTGGAGCAGCCGCCTGACGTGTTGCCGCACCGGCGGCGCCGAGGCTGGCAGCACGCGCTCGAGGCGCGGGGCCACCGTGCGCGGCGCGGGTGCAGCGGCGGGGACGATCGCCGCGGGCGCCTCCGGCACCGCGTGCGTCATTGGCGCCGGGGCCGACGCGCGGGTGGCTGTCAGCTGCGGACCGATCGTGAGGCCGAGCGCGAAGGCGCCGACCATTCCGAGAATGACCGTCGATGTTCTCGCGAACATGTGTGTCACCTCCCTTCCCCGACACTGCAAGATGTGTGACAACGCGGCAACGGCGTGATTGCCGTGCGATCCCGCGCGGTGTCCGGCCGGGTGCGCAGGACGTGCCGTGTAGGTTCTGCATGGCCCGCGTGGCGCTGACGGGGCGGGCGTCAGGTCGCAGGCGCGCACCCGCGTCCCGGATGCGGACACGTCCGCGGGGCATGGCAGAGCCGGGATCCAGCCCGATCCGCACGATTCCAGCGAATTCCAGGGCGGTGCCGGCCTGGCAGACATCCTGCAATCGACCGGGACGTCATGGACCGACTCCTTCAGGACCTGCGGCACGCCGCCCGCGTACTCGCGAAGACGCCCGGCTTCACCCTCGTCGTCATCGTCACGCTGGCCCTCGGCATCGGCGCCAACACGGCGATGTTCAGTATCGTCAACGGCGTGCTGCTCGAAGGGCTCCCGTTCCGCGAGCCGGAGCGGATCGTCGACCTCAACGAGGTCGAACGCGCCGAGCGCAACCGCGGCGCCGTCGCCCCGGCCACCTTCGCCGACTGGCAGCGCCTGTCCACGACCATCGAGTCGATGGCGGCGTACCGGTCGCGCAGCTACAACGTGGACCTGACGACCGGCGAGCCCGAGCGCCTGCCCGGGGCGATGACGTCGTCCACGTTCTTCGACGTGCTGGGCGTGGCGCCGATCCTCGGCCGGCAGTTCACGCGCGATGACGCCGAGCCGGGCAAGGGCCGGAACGTGGTGCTCAGCTACGGCCTCTGGCAGCGCCGCTTCGGCGGATCGCCCGACGCCATCAACCAGACGGTGCGTCTGAATGGCGCGCCGTACACCGTCGTCGGGGTGATGCCGGTCACGGTCAACTTCCCGCAGGGTGCCAACTTCTGGGTGCCGGCGGCCTACGACCTGCCGGCCGACGGCGTGAGCCCCGACCCGCGCGGCGAGCGCGGCGCGCACTACCTGCGCGCCATCGGCCGCATCAAGGCCGGCCAGACGCTCGAGAGTGTGAACGCGGAGCTCTCGACCATCTCGGACCAGCTCGGCGCGGCGTATCCAGACGAGTCGGCGCATTTCATCGCCATTGCGCGTCCGCTGCAGGACCAGCTCGTGGGCGCGGCGCGCACGCCCCTGCTCGTCCTGCTCGGCGCCGTCGGCTGCGTGCTGCTCATCGTGGTGGCGAATGTGGCGAATCTGCTGATGGCGCGTGCCACGGTGCGGGCGCGCGAGCTCGCGATTCGCGCCGCCGTGGGCGCCGACCGCGGCATGCTGATGCGCCAGCTGCTCACCGAGAGCGTGCTCATCGCCCTGGTGGGCGGCGTGCTCGGTGTGGTGGTCGCGTTCTGGGGCGTGGATCTCATGCTTGCGCTCGATCCGGGCGACGTGCCGCGCGTGGCGCCGATCGGGGTGAACGGCGAGGCGCTGGCCTTCGCGCTGCTGCTGTCGGTCGCGACAGGCGTGCTCTTCGGCGTCGTCCCGGCGTGGCAGGCGTCGCGTCCGGAGCTGCAGTCGGCGCTCAAGGAATCGTCGCGCGCAACGACCGGCGACGGCCACCGGCAGTACGCCCGCGCCGGGCTGGTGCTGGCCGAGGTGTCGCTCTCGCTCGTGCTGCTCGTGGGGGCCGGGCTGCTCTTCCGCAGCCTGATGACGCTCGTCGACATGCCGCTCGGCTTCACGGCCGATCGCATCCTCACGATGCAGGTGGCCCCGACCGGCGAGAACTATCGGGCGCCCGGGCAGCTCATGGCCTATTGGTCGAGCGTGCTCGAACGCGCGCAGGCAGTACCCGGCGTGGAATCGGCGGCGCTCGCGACCAGCCTGCCGATGAGCGGCGGCCGCAGCCTCATCGTGTTCACCGTGGAGGGACGTCCGCAGGTGCCGCTCAGTCAGCAGCCGCTCGCCTACTGGGTGGACGTGTCACCTGGCTACTTCCGGACCCTCGGCATTCCGGTCGTGCGCGGCCGCGAGTTCGAACGTCAGGACGCGGTCGAGAGCCCCAGTGTCATCGTCATCAACGAGGCGATGGCGCGCCGCGAGTTTCCGGATCAGGATCCGATCGGCCGGCGCTTCTCGTTCGGCCCGGGTGAGGATGGGCAGCCGGCGTGGGTGACCATCGTCGGCGTCGTCGCCAACGTGCGGCAGTACCGCGCCGATCAGGATCCGGTGCCGATGGCCTACGGCGTCCACACCGGCGCCGCGCGGGCGCCGCAGAACCTCGTCGTGCGCGCGGCCGGCGATCCCATGGCCCTGGCGGCGGCCACGAAAGCCGCCGTGCAGGCCCTCGACCCGTCGCTGCCGCTCTCGACCCCGCGCACGCTCGGTGCGGTGGTCGGCGCCTCGCTCGGGCAGCGCCGCTTCAACATGACGCTGCTCGCGACATTTGCCGCCATCGCGCTCGTGCTGGCGATGGCCGGCATCTACGGCACGGTGTCGTATGCGGTGGCGCAGCGCAACAACGAGATCGGCATCCGCGTGGCGCTCGGCGCCACCAGGGGCGAGATCCTGCGGCTCGTGCTCGCCGACGCGCTCACCCCCGTGGCCGGCGGACTCGTGGTGGGCCTCATCGCCGCGGCCGCCGTCACGCGCGCGCTCGAGAACCTGGTCTTCGGCGTGAGCACGACCGATCCGCTGACGTTCGTCGCGTTGCCGCTGCTGCTGGCGGCCGTCGCCTTCCTCGCCAGCCTCGTGCCGGCGCTGCGGGCCACGCGCGTCGATCCGCTCGATGCGCTGCGGATGGACTGAGCCGGCCGGGCGCGGCCGCTACTCCACGCGCTGAGCGAAGCACAGCGCCTGTGGTAGAGTCCGCGTGTTTTCGCGGCTCATCCACGGAGGCGCAACGATGGCGGGTGTGAACGTCCGGACGCGGGTGGTGCTGAGCGCGGTGGCCCTCGCCGTGCTCGCCGTGCCAGGCGCGGCGCGCGGCCAGTATCCGGCGCCGGTGCTCGAGCGGCCGCTCGCCGAGGCCGTGGCCACCGACCTCGCCGAAGGCAAACGCCTCTACAACGCGCAGTGCGCGCTCTGCCACGGCATCGATGGCGGCGGCGGCTACGGGCCGTCGCTGCTGCGTCCCACCTTCGCCCGGGCTGCCGACGACGCCGGTCTCTTCACGCTCGTGCGCACCGGCATTCCCGGTGTGATGCCCGGCTTCGGTGATGCCAATGGGCCCAGGCGCAGCTGGCAACTCGCGGCGTTCGTGCGGTCGATGACACGCGCTGGCGGCGCGATGCCGCCGGGCGACGCCGCGCACGGGCGCGCCGTGTATCAGGCGCGCGGCTGCGCCAACTGTCACGTGCTCGGCGGCCACGGCCGCGCCTTCGGGCCGGACCTCACGGCCATCGGCCTGCAGCGTGGGCCGGCGTATCTGCGGCAGGCGATCGTCGAGCCGGCGGCGCGGGTGCCCGATGGGCATGTCGTGGTCACGGTGCGCGCGAAGACGGGCCCGGCGATCCGCGGCGTGCGCGTCAGCGAAGACGCGTTCTGGGTGCACGTGCGCGACGCCGGCGGCCGGCTGCACGCGCTGCGCGTGAGCGAACTGGCGGAGTTCCGCCGCGAAGCCGGCGCCAGTCTGATGCCCGCGTACGGGGCGCTCTCCGCCGCGGACCTCGACGATCTGGTGGCCTTCCTCTCGACCCTGCGGGGGCAGCGATGAGACAACTGGTGATGACGGCGGCAGTGGTGTCGGCGCTCTCGGGCGCGGTGCTGAGCGGCCAGGTGCCGTATCAGCGGCTCGTGGACGCGGCGAAGACGCCGGGCGACTGGCTCACCTACAACGGCGGCTATTTCGGGCATCGTCACTCGACGCTCGCGCAGATCACGGCGGCGAACGTGAGCGGGCTCGTGCCGGCGTGGATCTACCAGGTGCAGGGCAACGGCCAGATGGAGACGTCGGCGATCGTGGCCGACGGCATCATGTACGTGACCGAGCCGCCCACCACCGTCACGGCGCTCGACCCGAAGAACGGCCGCCCGATCTGGAGCTACGTGCGGCCGATGCCGGCCAACCTGCGCCTCATCGGCTTTCCGGCCACCAACCGCGGCGTTGCCATTCTCGACGACAAGGTGTTCGTTGGGTCGCTCGATGGCGCGCTCATCGCGCTCGACGCGCAGACCGGCGCCGTGCGCTGGGAAACGAAGGTGGCCGACAACGGCACCGGGCACTCGGTCACGATGGCGCCGCTCGCGGTGAAGGACAAAGTGATCGTCGGCATCAGCGGCGGCGAAGCCGGCATCCGCGGTTTCGTCGATGCCTACGACGCGAAAACGGGAAAGCTCGCCTGGCGCACATACACGGTGCCGGCGGCGGGCGAGCCGGGGGTCGAGACCTGGGCCGGCGACAGCTGGAAACACGGCGCGGGCGCGACCTGGCTCACCGGCTCCTACGACCCGGCGCTCAACCTGCTCTACTGGGGCACCGGCAATCCCGGGCCCGACTGGAACGGCGACGTCCGCAAGGGCGACAACCTCTACACCTCGTCGGTGCTCGCGCTCGATGCCGACACCGGGAAGATGAAGTGGTACTTCCAGTACACCCCGCACGACGTGCACGACTGGGACGCGAACCAGATCCAGGTGCTCGCCGATCTGACGGTGGCGGGGAAGCTGCGCAAGGCGCTCATCACCGCCAACCGCAACGCCTTCTACTACGTGCTCGATCGCGTGACCGGCGAGTTCCTCCACGCGGCCCCGTATGCCAAGCAGACGTGGGCGCGCGGCATCGATGCGAAGGGGCGGCCGCGTGTCATCGAAGGCACCGACCCGACGCCCGAGGGCAATCTGGTCTATCCGAGCCTGCAGGGCTCGACGAACTGGCCCAGCCCGTCGTACAGCCCGCAGACCGGCCTCTTCTACGTGCCGGTGCGCGAGATGGGGTCGTACTACTACAAGACCGACGTCGAGTACGAAGAAGGCCAGCCGTTCACCGGCGGCGGCGAACGCCGGCTGGCCGATGAGGCCTGGGGCGCCGTGCGCGCGCTCGACGCCGTGACCGGCAAGCAGGTGTGGGACTTCCGCCTGCCGTCGCCGTCATGGTCGGGCGTGCTGTCAACCGCCGGCGGTCTCGTGTTCTCCGGCTCGAACGAAGGCAACTTCTACGCCCTCGACGCGAAGAGCGGCACGCCGTTGTGGCAATTCCAGGTGGGGGGCATGGTGCGCTCGAACCCCACCACGTTCCTCGTGGATGGCCGCCAGCACGTGTCGGTAGCGGCCGGCCGCGCCGTATTCGTCTTCGCGCTGCCTGTGAAGTAAGGGTCATGGTATCGGCCCGGCCCGCCCGCCGCCTGCCCGCCGCTTGACTTACATACATACCGGAGGTATGTATTGAGCGAGGCGGAGGTGACGCATGGCCCTGACCGGCTTCTTTCCGATCCTGCTGGCGACGCACGTGCAGGAAGCACGCGGCTTCTACGAACGGCACTTTGGCCTGGTGCCGCGATTCGAGTCCGACTGGTATGTGCACCTCGGACACCCGACCCTGGCGTTCGAACTCGCGATCATGACGACGCGGCACGACTCGCTGCCGGCCGCGGCGCAGACGCCTGCGGCCGGTGTGCTGCTGAGCTTCGAGGTGACGGACGCGTCGGCGGAGTACGTCCGGCTCTCGGGGCAGGGCGTCGACGTCGTGCATGGACTCCGCGACGAAGCATGGGGGCAACGGCACTTCATGCTGCGGGGGCCCGATGGCGTCTTCGTCGACGTCGTCGAGCCCATCGCGCCGGCCGGCGACTACGCCGCCGCCTATACGGGGGCCACGCCATGACGAGCCTCGCGTCGCTGCCGAACCTGGGCGGCACTCTCAGTCGAAAGCTCGCCGAGGTGGGCATCCGCAGCCCGGGGGCACTGGCGCGGGTTGGTCCCGCGCGGGCCTATGGACGCCTGGTTCGTGCCGCCGGACGCACCTTACCCGTGTGCTACTACCTGTATTCGCTCGAGGGAGCGTTGCGTGGAGTCGACTGGCGATGTCTGAGCGAATACGACAAGCAGCAGCTGCGGAGCGCGGCCGGTCTGGCGGCCGCCCGGCCTCGAGGGCTCGTCCGCGCACGAACGAGCAATGGTCCGCCGCCACGATCGAAGGCCTCACCCGTCTGGCGCGGCGCGACTTCTCTCGAAAGGGTTATGCCGCGACCACGATCGAACGGATCGCGGAACGGGCGAGCCTGACCAAAGGCGCGGTCTACTACCACTTCGGCAGCAAGGAAGGCCTGTTCGAGGCCGTCCTCCGGCAGGTGCAGGGCGACCTGCTGGCAAGCATCGAGGCGCGCGCTGGCCAGCACGCCGATCCTCTGGACGCGGTGCGGGCTGGCTGCGAGGTGTTCCTCGAGATGGCCACCAACGATGACCTTCGGCAAATCGTCCTGGCTGACGGCCCGAACGTGCTCGGCTGGTCGAAGTGGCGCGCAATCGATGCCGAGTACGGCCTCGGCTCGCTGAAGCAGGGCCTGCTGGCCTGTCGCGAGGCAGGCGCCCTTGCGGCGACCGACGTGGACGTCGACGTTCTTGCCCACTGGCTGTCGGGCGCGATGAACGAAGCGGTCTTCCTCATCGCCGAGTCGCCGAATCGGCCGCGCGCGCTCGCCCACGCCAAACGGGCGCTCGCCGTCCTGCTGTCGGGTCTCGCCCGCTGATCCGGGCGGCGCGCCCTTAGCGTTCTACCGCCGTGGTCGTGAGCGTGACGACTTTGCCGCCGCGCCACACCTGCACCGTCACCGTGTCGCCCGGCCGCACGCGATCGAGTGTGGCCGTGAAGGCGCTCACGAACTCCGGCGTGGAGGACACCGGCACGCCGTTCACGTCGAGCAGCACGTCGCCGCCGAGCACGAGGTCGAGTTCGCCGATCCGGGCAGGCAGCGCCCCCTCGCGCAGGCCAAGGCGGTCGGCGAGCGACCCGTCGGCCACCGACTGCACCAGTAGTGCGGCGGGCTGCGGCAGGTGGAACGCCCGCGCCACCTCGCCCTCGATCATCAACGACTCGACGCCGAACCAGCCGCGGCGCTGTTCGAGCATGAGCTTGCGGGCGACGTTTCCGGTCACCGAGAAGCTCGGTCCGGTGGCCGTGCCGTCCTTCGCGAGGACGTGCGTGACAATGCCCACGACCTCGCCGCGCAGGTTGAAGAGCGGCCCGCCGGAGTTGCCCTCGAAGACGGCCAGGTCCGTCTGGAACACTTCGAGCGCCGTCGTGTCTTCGTAGACGCTCACCGGCTTGCGCCGGGCGCTGACCCAGCCCACGGCCAGCGAGTGATTCGCGCCGTACGGTGCGCCGATGGTGAAGATCTGGTCACCGATTTCGAGGGCGTCGGAATCCCCGAAGGCGGCCACGGTGACGCCGGGCGGCACCTGCGCGAGCTGGAGCAGGGCGATGTCGGCGAATGGCGCCGAGGCGACCACCCGGGCGCTCACCGGCTCGCCAGTCGTGAAGCGCACGCTGATCTCGTCGGCGCCCTGCACCACGTGGGCCGCCGTGAGCACCTTCCCGTCGGCCGAAATGAGCACGCCCGAGCCGACCCCCTCTTCCACGGCAAGGGGCTCGCCCGCCGCCGATGAGCCCTTGGCGCCGCGTGCTTCGATGAGCACGACGGCGGCGTTCACCTGGCGGAACACCTCCCGGAGGGACTGCGCGCCGGCGTCCGGCGCCGCGAGTATTCCAAGGGCCATGACGGCACCTGCCACTCTGGTCATGGGTGTCTCCTTCGTTGCTTCCTTGATTGGACCACTGCCGGACGGCGCACGATTCGTCCGTACGTGCGGCGGGGCCGGCAGCAGCATACCGCCGGCCCCGGCAGCGTCGCGGCCGACCGGCCGCTACTTCTTCGCGACCGCCCCGAGCAGCAGTTCCATGGCCTTGTTCAGCGTGGCTCCGGCCTGCCGCGAGCCCTTGAAGTTGCCGAGGCGCACGATGACCAGGTCGTGCGAGGGCACGATCCACACCGACTGGCCGCCGGCGCCCTGCATCGAGTAGGCCTCCTTCGGCAGCGGCACGCGGCCATCGCCGTTCACCCAGAAGAAGCCGCCGCCGTAGACCGGGTTCTCGTCCTCGAGCCACGCCGGCGCGACCGTGCTCACGTGCGCGGCGTAGCCCTCCGGCAGGATCCGCTCGCCGCCCGGCGTGACGCCGTCGTTCAGATACAGGTTGCCGAGGCGGGCCCAGTCGCGGCCGGACATGTACTCGTAGCCCTGCGTCAGGAAGTTCCCGAAGGGATCGGTTTCGAGCACCATCGTGCGCACGCCGATCTTGTCGAACACGGCGCGCTGCGGGTACGAGTGGTAGTCGGCCTTCAGCTTCTCGATGCCGAGACGGTTGAGGTAGTTGGCGAGCACCGGATCGGTGTTGCGGTACCGGCCCACGCGGTTGGGCGGCCACTGCTGCGGACGCGTTGCGGCGTACTTGTACGAATCGACGCCGCCCGTGTAGAGATACAGGTGGTCGGGATAGGTGCCGTTCGGGTCGTAGTCGGGATCGTTCGGCGCCTTGATGCGGATGCCGCTCGACATCCGCATGATGTCCTGGATGCGGATCTCCTTGCGCTTGTCGCCCTCGCCCTGCCATTCCGGCACGGGCGCCGGCTGGTCGAGCGTGTAGACACCGCGGTGGATGAGCGTCGCCATGATCGTGCCGGTGACGCTCTTGCCCATCGACCAGCTCTCGAGCGGCGTCGTCGCCGTGATGCCGTCGCCGTAGCGCTCGGCGATGATGCGGCCCTTGTAGGTGGCGACGAAGGCCGTGGTTTCGGCGTCGGGGTTGGCGAAGGCCGCCTCCACCGCCGCCTTCACCTTCTCCATGTCCACGCCGGCCGGCGGCGGCGTCTTCGGCTCGCGGTCGCCCATCGGCCAGTCCTGCGAGGCGGCGGGCGGCAGGTTGGGCTTCACCGTCTTCGGCGTGAAGTTGAGGGTGGTCGAGCCTTCGGGATAGGTGACGCAGCCCTGGCCGCCGGTGTAGACGGCCGTGCGTACGACGCCGTTCGGCAGCGTGATGCTGACCGTCTTCTTCGCCATGTCGACGACGGGCTTGCCCACCTTCGCCCGATGTTCGTAAGGCCCCGTGAAGTAGCCCACGTGTTCGGCGGCGAACTCGGCGGTGTAGCCGGTGAGGAAGACCGCCGAGCACACCGTCTTCACGTAGCCCGACGTGTGGTGCGAGAGCGCGTCGCCGGGCGGCGGCTCGTACGGCGTGTCGAGTTCGAGTGCCTTGGCGCGGGCGATGCGCTTCTGGCGCGCCGCCTCAGCCGGATCGACCGCGGCGGCCGGCGCGGGCTCGGGGGCGGGCGCCGGCGCCGGTCCCTGACAGGCGGCCGCCAGGGCCGTGGTGAAGAAGAGTGCGGCGAGGCCCGCAGGCCCGGTCTGCGACGGTCGTGTCGACATCGGTCAGCCCCCTTGAAACCGGGGCAGTCTACACGATGTGACTTCCCGCGCGACCCCTGTGTCTCATGCAGTGCTGACGGACATCAGCGTGCCGGGCGTGGGCAATCGCGCCCGTGGACCGGCATGGAGGACGGAACCGTGAAGAAGCTGCTTGCACTGGTACTGACGGCGGGAGTGACCGTGGCGTGCGCCTCGCAGAAGGCCCCCGCGGAGATGGCGCTCAAGGGACTCGAGCAGGCCGTGACGGCCGCGAAGCCCGAGATCGAGATGTTTGCCGCCGACGAGATGACCGGCCTCACGGACGCCGTGGCGGCCGCGAAGACGAAGTTCGAGAGCGGTGACTATGCCGGCGTCGTGGCCGATGTGCAGACCGTGACCGCGAAGCTCTCGACCGCCGCGCAGACCGCCGCCGCCAAGAAGGCCGCACTCACCACCGAGTGGACGACGTTTGCCGCGCTGCCGGCGATGGTGGGCCAGGTCACGGCGAAGCTGACCGAGCTCACGGCCATGCGCCGCCTGCCGGCCGGCATGACGAAGACGACCGTGGACGACGCGAAGATGTCGCTCGACAAGGTGAACGCGCTCTGGACCGAGGCGTCCGGCGCGTTCGAGAAGGGGGATCTCATGGCGGCCGTCACCAAGGCGCGCGACGTGAAGCCGATGGTCGAGACCCTGATGAGCTCGCTTGGCGTGGCCGCCGCCGCGGCTGCCAAGTAACGCACACTGGCGCCGCGCTTCGGCGCGGACCAGTACCGGCCGGACGCCTTTCTAGGGGGGAGGGCTCCGGCCGGTTCTATTTGTACGGCGCGTGCCGCCCTGCCGTGCCGGCCTTGGTCCTTCCAGGCTTGACCCGGCTCCGGCCTCCGGCCTACAACGGACCCTGCGTGGCGCGCCCGGCCGCGGGCCCCGGACAGGACGAGACCGTCACCTCATGAAGAAGCTGCTCTCGACGTGGTATGCGCTCCTGCTCGTCGCTGCACTCGTGGCGCCGCCCGGTGCCGCCGAGCTCGTGACCGTCAGGGGCGAGATCGTCGACCTCGGGTGTTCGCTCAGCAAAGGGGCTGCCGGCAAGGGCGAAGACCACGCCGCCTGTGCCATGGTCTGCGCGAAGAACGGCGATCCCATGGCCCTGCTCACCGATGACGCGGTCTATGTCATCGAGGGCAGTTATGCCGCCGACAAGAACGCCAAGCTGCTCGACTTCGTGGCGAAGAAGGTCGAAGCCAAGGGCTCCATCAGCGAACGCGACGGCAAGCTGTATATCAACGTCGCCGCGATGATGGTGCAGAGGTAGTCGGCGCACGCGCACCGGGCCGTCTCGGGATAGGATGGCTCCCGCGAGCGCGTTCCCTCCCGTGTCGGACGTCCCTCAGGGGACCGGCATGCCGCGCCCGAGGCTTCGGCATGCACAGACCGCGCATCGAACGGATTGACCACCTGACCATCGCCGTGCCCAGTCTCGAGGCGGCCCTCGACCTGTGGCGCGACGCCCTTGGCGTGAGTCCGGACATCCGGGATTTTCCCGAGCACCAGATTCGCGAGGCCGCGTTTCCGATCGGGGACCTCGAGGTGCGCTTACGCCAGGCCACGGGGCGGGAGCCGCACGACATGGGGCTGCGACTCATCGGCATCCATGTCACGGGCTTCGACCGGATGGTCGAGGCCTGCTGCACGAAGGGGCTGCAACTGGCCGAGACCGGGCCGGCACATCGCCCGGCCGGCCGCCGCAGGACGCTCATCGACGCCGACGGGCGAGGACCGGCCCTCGAACTGCTGGAGGCCCATCCGCAGGTCGTGGCCGCACAGCTTCCGCGCCCCTCCCGACATCCCCGGCGTCAGACGCCATCGCCGCGCGTGCGCGGCGTCGTGCGGCGCCGAGGGAAGACGCGGTGAGCCGGCCGCTGCGGCTGCACGGGCACGCCGCGCTCGTCACCGGTGCATCGCGCGGACTCGGCCTCGGGTTCGTGAAGGCGCTCGCCGCGGCGGGGGCCGAAGTGTGGGCGATTGCCGAGAACGCCGAGGAACTCGAGCGCGCCTGCGCCACGGTGTCGGGCACGGCGCCGCTGCATCCGCTCGTCGCCGACCTGCGCCGGAAGAGCGATGCGGCGCGGCTCATTGCCACCGTGCAGCAGTTGCGTCCGGCGCTCTCGGTGCTCGTGAACAACGCCGCCATCCAGCCGCTGAAGTCGCTCTCGGATACCGACGACAGCACGTGGGACGCTGCACTGGCCGTGAATCTCACGGCGCCCTTCCTGCTCACGCGCCTGGCCGTGCCGCTCATGCGCGACGTGGGCGGGTCGATCATCAACGTGTCGGCGGCCGCGGGCATCCAGGGCTTCGCCTGCGAGGCGTCGTACTGCGCGACGAAGTTCGGCCTCGAAGGCTTCACGCGTGCCACCGCCCTCGAACTCGAGCCGCTCGGCATCGCCGTGAACAGCGTCACGCCGGGCGCGAAGATCAAGCCCACCGGCGTCGAGCAGGTGGTCTTCGACGCGCTGCCCGCCGACGAGCAGGCACAGTATCGCGACCCGGCCACGTTCGCGCCGGCCATCGAAGTGCTGGCGCTGCTGCGCGGCCGGCCGTCGGGCCTGCGCTTCGACCTCGCGCGCCTCACCGACGACGTCGCGCGTCTCGGCTTCGACGGCGCCCGCGCGTCGATTGCGACGCTCGCCGAGTTCCGCGCCAGCGACTTCACCGACACGACCCGCGCGTAGCCGCGGCCGCGCGCCTGGTGGAACCATTCGCGGCACCTGGTGTCCAACCCGTTACAACCGACGACATTTCGGGCCCGAAACCGTCGTCCTTCGTTCGCGCGTGTGCGGGCCGTGCTCCGGCGGAGCACGGCATCCGGCCTCGAGGGGCGGCCGCGCGCAGGAGGATGCTCATGGCCCGCGACCTGTTCGGAGACGTCACTCGTCCGTTCCACGGTGTCGGCGCGCGTTCGCGCCTCACCGTTCCCCTGTCGATTGCCGCGCACACCGCGGCCGTTGTCGCCATCGTGGTCGTGCCGCTGCTCGCGACCGACGCGCTGCCGGCGCTCCGCGAAGGCATCGCCTACACGAACATCACGCCCGTCGTGCCGCCCGAGCCGCCACGCCCGCGCGTGACGCGGCCGCCCGAGGCGGCCATGGCGAATCCGGACGCGGCGCCGCTCGTCACGCCCTCGCAGATCACCGTTGAACCGGCCTGGCAACGCGATCCGATCGCGACCGTGGACTCGGGGGCGGACATCATCACCGGCCTGGAGAGCGGCGCGGACGTGCTCGCGCCGCCACCACCGCCACCGGCGCCTCCTGCCCGGAAAGATCCGGTGCCTGTGGGCGGGCGCGTGACGGCACCGTCGCGCACACACTATGTGGCGCCGATCTACTCCGCGATCGCGCAGTCGGCGCGGGTGTCAGGCCTCGTCATCATCCAGGCGACGATCGGCATCGACGGCGCGGTCGTCGATGCGCGCGTGCTGCGGTCGGTGCCGCTGCTCGACGAGGCGGCGCTCACCGCCGTGCGGCAGTGGCGCTATACGCCCACGCGGCTCAATGGCGAACCGGTGGCCGTCATCATGACGGTGACCGTCAACTTCGAGCTCCGGTGACGCCATGAGCACGATGACGTACGCGAACCCCCGCCACGCGCCGGTGCGCACCGCGCGCCGCCTGAGCGCCACCGCCGACATGAACATCACGCCGATGATCGACGTGCTGCTCGTGCTGCTCGTCATCTTCATGGCGGCGCTGCCGCTCTCGCAGACCGGGCTCGACGCCACCGTGCCGGCCGAGACGCAGCCGCAGGCCAGCACTTTCACGAGTGAGCAGATCGTGGTCGAGTACTCGGCGGCGCGTCAGCTCTCGATCAACCGCCAGGACGTCTCGCTCGGGCAGCTGCGCGAGCGTCTGCGATCGGTCTTCGCCGACCGGCGCGACAAGACGCTCTACATCATGGGCGACGGCGTGCTGCGCTACGGCGAGGTGGTGGCCGTCATCGACGCCGCGAAGGGCGCCGGCGTGGACAAGGTGGGCATCGTCACGCCGGCGATGCGCGGCCTGCGCTAGACGCGCGGCGCAGGTCAGACGACGGGGATGCCGCGGCTCTCGAGGGCCGCGCGCATCCGGCGCTGGGTGGTCTCGGCGTCGGCCGTCGCGTCGAGATGCACCCAGTCGGCCGGCGGCTGCACACGCGCCACCTGCTGACGCACGACGTCCGCATTCGCGTCCGAGGCATCGTGCCGCCGCGCCGTGACGCGGCTCAGCAGCGTGGCATCCGGCGCCTCGAGCCACATCGCCGCGAAGGGCACCCCGGCGCGCGCGGCCACGTCGGCGATGGCGGTGCGGGCGGGCGCTTCGGCATACACCGCGTCGCACACCACGGCGTGGCCGGTGGCGAGTGCGCTCGTGGCCAGTTCCGCCAGACGCGCGTAGACGCGCACGCCGACATCCGGCGCATAGGCGGCCGCCGGCAGCCTGTCGTCCGCGGGCACGCCGAACAGATCCTTGCGGATGATGTCACTCCGCAGGTGCACGGCACCGGGCACCGGCCCGAGGCCGGGTGCGAGTGTCGCGGCCTGCGTGGACTTGCCCGAGCCCGAGAAGCCGCCGATGGCGATGAGGCACGCCGGACGCGGCTCGAGCAGCGACTCGGCCAGCGCGAGATAGGTGCGGGCCGTGGCGGCGGCAGACGCGCGCGCCTCGCCGGTGGCCGCGAGTGTCGCCGCCGTGGCACTCGTCTTCGCGCGCACGGCGGCGCGGCAGGCGAGGAAGAGCGGCAGCACGGCGAGCCCGTCGAGGTCGCCGGTGGCGCGGGCGTACTCGTTCAGCACCACGTTGGCGTGGCGGCGCAGGCCGCGCCGCCAGAGGTCCATCAGCAGGAACGCCACGTCGTACCAGACGTCGATGTGTGAGATCGCGTCGTTGAACTCGACGGCGTCGAAGGGTGTGGGCCGGCCGTCGAGCAGCACGATGTTGCGCAGGTGGAGGTCGCCGTGGCACTGGCGCACGAGACCCCGCGCGGCGCGCTCGTCGAGCCGTGGGGCCAGACGTTCGAAGAGCGCGCGCGTCCGCGCGGTGAGCGCGTGGTGTCGCGCCTGCGGCAGTAGATCCCCGGGGAACGCCGCGAACGCCTCGGCGTTGCCGTCGATGACCCAGCGCATCGCCGCCGCGCCGCCGCGGCCGCGCGAGACGGCCGCCGTCGCGTGCATCGCCGCCACCGCCTGTCCGAGGGCCTGCATCGTGGGAAGGCCGAGCGCGTGGCGTTCGGCCAGCCGGTCGCCCAGGGCCTCGCTGTCGAAGCGGGTCATCTCGAGCAGCCACTCCACCGGCGCGCCGTGCCCGTCGATCGCGAGTGTGCCGCCGGCCTCACGCGTGAGCGGCACGACGCGGCGGTAGATCGACGGCGCCGTGCGCCCGTTGAGCGCCAGCTCGGCCTCGCAGCACCGCTTCCGCCGCTCGACGGTGGAGAAGTCGAGGTAGTCGTAGCGCACCGCCCGCTTGAGCTTGTACGCGCGGTCGCCGGCGAGGAACACCGACGCACTGTGCGTGTCGATGCGTTCCACGGCGCGGCACGACGGACCGTAGGTGGCCGGTCGCGACAACGCGTCGAGCACCTCGCGCTGTTCGTCGATGACCATTCCCCGGGCACTGCAAGCCTCGCGCCGCGGCTGCTCGTGCGCCTGCCGGCGCGACGGCGATGCCGGATTGGCCCAAGTGGCCGAAGTCACCGGGAATGGGTAGGGAATCTCCCGCGTGCGGCGCCGTCTGGTCGCGCGGGACGGCGCGCTTTTGCCGCCGAATACCGGCGCGGTGCGCGGCACCGATCTTGATGGGGTAGACGGTGGAGGGCGCAATGGCAGACGTCACGGTACTCAGGGCCGAGTTCGAACGCCGGCTCGACGTGCTGCTGAGGCGCGTCGACCGGATCGCTGGAGACCTCAGGAAGCCCGGCGACCCCGACTGGCAGGAGCGGGCCACCGAACTCGAGAACGACGACGTGCTCGAGGGGCTGGACGAGGCGAGCCGCGCGGAAGCCGCGGCGATTCGCGCGGCGCTCAGCCGGATCGATGCCGGCACGTATGGCCGCTGCGCCCGTTGTGGCCACGAGATCGGCGCCGCCCGCCTGGCGGCGCTGCCGAGCGCGACCACCTGCGTCGCGTGTGCCCGCGGCTGACACCGGGCGGCAGGTCCCGGAACCAAGGAGGGTGTGCGTGATTCATTTTGTCTCTGGTGACATTCTGCTGTCGCGCGCGCAGGTGCTCGTGCACGGCGTCGCGCCGAACGACCCGATGACTCAGGGCCTGGCGCTCGCGATCCGGCAGAAGTACCCCGCGCTGCACAAGGACTTCCACCACTGGTGCCGCCAGCAGCATCCGAAGTCCGGCACGGTCTGGATGTGGGGAGCACCAGGAGGTGTGCGTGTCGTCCACGTGCTCACGCAGGAGGGCGGATACGGCGCCGGCGCCAGGCCGGGACGCGCCACGCTGCACCACGTGCGCGACTCGCTGCGCGCGCTCGCGAAGATGGCCGTGCAGGAATCGTTCACGTCGCTGGCCGTGCCGCGCCTGGCCACCGGCGTCGGCGCGCTGAGTTGGGGAGACGTGCTGCCGATCGTCGAAGACCGGCTGGGCGAACTGGCGATACCGGTCTACGTCTACGCCGAGTACCGGCCCGGACGCATCGCCCACGAGCCCGGCCTGCCCGCGCCGGCCGTCGCCGCGGCCTGCTGACGCGCCCCCTGAACGGCAAACGGCCCCGCGGGAGCGCTCCCGCGGGGCCGTTGTCATGTGTCCGTTCGTCCGCTGCTGAGCCCCGGGCCCCCGGGCCCCGAGACCCGCCGGAAATCCTAGAGGGCCTTGAGCAGCGCCTTCACCTTGTCGGTCGCTTCCCAGGTCATGCCCTTCTTGCCGAAGTGGCCGTAGTTGGTCGTCTGCGAGTAGATCGGGCGGCGCAGGTTGAGCTGGTCGATGATGTCGGCCGGCTGGAAGCTGAACACGCGGTTCACGGCGCGGACGATCTTCGAGGCCGGCACCGTGGACGTGCCGAACGTGTCGATGTGCACGCTGACCGGATCGGGGTAGCCGATCGCGTAGGCGAACTGCACTTCGCAGCGCTCGGCGAGCTTGGCCGCCACGATGTTCTTCGCCACCCAGCGGCCCATGTAGGCGGCGCTGCGATCGACCTTGCTCGGATCCTTGCCCGAGAAGGCGCCGCCGCCGTGCCGGCCCATGCCGCCGTAGCTGTCGACGATGATCTTGCGGCCGGTGAGGCCGGTGTCGCCCTGCGGCCCGCCGATGACGAAGCGCCCGGTCGGGTTGATGAGGAACTGCGTCTTGTCCGAGAGCATCTTCGCCGGCAGCACCTTGCGGATGACGTGCTCGATGCAGAAGCGCTCGATCTCGCTGTGCTTGACGTCGGCGGCGTGCTGGGTCGAGATGACGACGTTCGAGATGGCGACCGGCCTGCCGTTCTCGTAGACGACCGAGACCTGTGACTTGGCGTCGGGGCGCAGCCACGGCACCGCGCCGCTCTTGCGGATCTTCGTGAGCTCGCGGCCGAGGCGGTGCGCGAACATGATCGGCGCCGGCATGAGCTCCGGCGTCTCGTTGCTGGCGTAGCCGAACATCAGGCCCTGGTCGCCGGCGCCCTGCTTGGCGGTCTTCTTGCCGACGGCCTTGCGGGCATCGACGCCCTGCGCGATGTCAGGGGACTGCTGGGTGACCAGCAGATTGATGAAGACCTTGTCGGCGTGGAAGACGTCGTCGTCGTTGACGTAGCCGATTTCGCGGATGGCATCGCGGGCGATCTTCTCGAAGTCGAGCTTCGCCTTGGTCGTGATCTCGCCGCCGATGACCACGACGTTCGACTTCACGAAGGTCTCACAGGCCACACGGCTGTACTTGTCGGTCGTGAGGCAGGCGTCGAGGACGGCGTCGGAAATCGTGTCGGCGACCTTGTCGGGATGTCCCTCACCCACGGACTCCGACGAGAAGATGTATCGATCGGTCATAACGCTCCAGAAACGAAAAAAGCCCGCGAGTCGCGGGCCATCCGCGACTTAGATAGAACTCAACCGGGGGTCATGGAACCCCGGGACGCGGCCCATCAAGTCGGGAAATCGCCGCGTCAGATGACGATGCAGTATCACCGGCCGAGTCTGGGGGTGTCAACCGGTCGGCGCTTGCCAGCGCTGCCCGGCCCTGCGACGAATAGTCGTGCAGTGCTGTGCACGTGCCTGCACTGGAGGCCTGTCGACTTCAGTAAGATGCGGCCACACCACATCGGCAGGTCCCCATGAAAACTTTAGCTTCCCATCGCCTCCTCACCGCTGCGGCGATCGTCGCGCTCGTCGTTTTTGGCACGCCCCGGCGCCCGATGGCGGCCGGCCCCATCTCCGGTGTGGTCTTCGAGGACTTCAATGGCAACGGGGTGCGCGATTCCAGCACGACCGTGCCGAGTAACGGCAACGGCGTGACGGCCCTCGCCGTCGATCGCGGTGTGGCGGGCGTGGTCGTGACCGTGTTCGATGGCGCTGGCGCGCTGCAGGGCTCCGCGACCACCGACGCGTCTGGCGCCTACATCGTGGCCGCGACCGGCACCGGGCCCTACCGGGTCGAGTTCACCGGGCTGCCGGCCGGTTACGTGCCGTCGCGGTTCGGCGCCGGGCCTGCCGGCAACGGCACGACGGTGCAGTTCGTGCCCGACGGGCCGTCGAGCAACGTGAACCTCGGTATTCTCGAGCCGACCCTCTTCTGCCAGAACAACCCGACCTTCGTCACGAGCTGCTTCGTCTTCGGCGACCAGACCACCGGTGCCTTCAACGCCGATCCCGTGGTCGTCGACTTTCCCTACTCTGCCGGCGGCCTGGGCGGTGTGCTCGATCCGTACAACCAGCCCGAAACCCACGCGCTGATGGTTCCGGCCAACCAGGCCGGCTCCGTCTACGGCATGGCCTACCGGCCCGACACGAACACCGTGTACGCCGGGGCCTTCATGAAGAAGCACGCCGGCTTCGGCGCCGGCGGCACCGGTGCCATCTACGCCATCAACCCGACGACGGGGGCGACGACGCTCTTTGCCGATCTGAACGCCATCTTCGGCGCCGGCACCGCCGGCTTCGACCCGCACGATCCGGCCGACTACGTCCGCGACAATGACAACGTCGCCTGGGACGCCGTCGGGAAGGTGGCGCTCGGCGGGCTCGAAGTGTCGCCGGATGGGTCCACGCTCTATGTCGTGAACCTCGCCGACCGTCAGGTCTACGCGCTGCCCACCGCGGGTCCGCTCACGAACCTGACCGTACGGCGCGTGCCCATCCCGCTCGACGCTCCGGGGGCCACCGGAGGTGGTGCGGACCTCCGGCCATTCGCCCTGCAGTGGCATCGTGGCCGTCTGTACGTGGGCGTCGTGAACTCGGCGGAAGCGCCGGCTCGACCACGGCCGATCTGCGCGCCTATCTCTACGCCCTCGACCCGTCGACGCTCACCTTCAGCCCGGCCCCGCTCTTCCAGTTCGCGCTCGACTACCCGCGCGGCAACGTCCAGACCTTCAACGGCGCCGGCCCGGCCGCATGGAATCGGTGGACGCCCGGCTTTGCGACGCAGTCTCCGACCGGGGTGGGCTCCTATCCGCAGCCGATGGTCGCCGGGATCGCGTTCGACGTCGAGGGCAACCTGACGATCGGTCTGCGCGATCGCGCCGGCGACCAGTTCGGGTTCTTCGCCCAGGACAACCCCGGCGATCCCACGCTGTGGGAAGGCGTGGGCGGCGGTGACACGCTGCGCGCCGCGATCACGACGCCTGGCAATCTGGCGTCCGGCTGGACGCTCGAGTTCAATGCGCAGGCCGGCACGGTCGGACCGACGGCCGGCGTGGGGAACGGCCAGGGGCCGGGCTCCGGCGAGTTCTACTTCGACGACGCATATCCCGGGTATCACGACGAATTGTCGGGTGGTGCAGTGCTGCAGTTGCCAGGCCATCAGGACGTCGTGTCCTCCGCGTTCAATCCGGGGATTGCCCTGCGCAGCGGCGGGTTCATCTGGTTCAACCAGCTCACCGGCGCGAAGTCCAAGGGATACAAGCTCTACAGCACCGGCCTGCCCAGCGGCACGCTGGGCACCTTCAGCAAGGCGAACGGCTTCGGCGAGATGGTGGCCCTCTGCCAGGCCGCTCCACTCGAGGTCGGGAACCGCGTGTGGGATGACATCGACGGTGATGGCGTGCAGGACGCGGGTGAGCCCGGGCTCGACGGCGTGACCGTGACGCTCGTCGGCCCCGGCGGCGCCGTCCTGGCGTCGGTGGTCACGGCCAATGGTGGCCAGTACTACTTCTCGTCTGGTCCTGGAACGAACACCGGGAACGCCGCGTACGGCATCACCGGGCTCACGGCCAACACGCCGGGATTCCGCCTGCGCATCGACACCAGCCAGGGCGCCCTCGGCGGTCGCGCGCTGACGCTGCGCGACACCGATGGCTCGGCCAACGGCGACAGCCGCGATTCCGACGGCACCCTCATCGCGGGCAATGCCGACGTGGTGTTCAACACCGGTGCGGCCGGTGCCACCAACCACACCTACGATTTCGGCTTCACGAACGTCGCGCCGCCGAGCGTCTCCCTCGGCGACCTGGTCTGGCTCGACCTCAACAACAACGGCGTGGCGGAGCTGGGCGAGCCGGGCATCCAGGGGGTGACCGTCCGTCTCATCGCCGCCAACGGCACGACGGTGCTGGCGACGACGACGACCGACCCGCTCGGCCTGTATCTGTTCCCGGCACTGACGCCGGGGGCATATTTCGTCGAGGTCGACCGCACGAGTGCGCCGCTGACCGGCTACCTGTCGAGCACCGATATCGTCAGTTCGGCGAACCCGGACAACAACGTGAACAACGACGACAACGGCGTCGTCGTGACGGCGAGCGCCGTGCGCAGCGGCCAGGTCACGCTGACCGTGGGCGGCGAACCGGTGGACGACGGTGATGCCGACGCCAGCTCGAATCTGTCGGTCGACTTCGGCTTCGTGCGCACCCTGAGCCTCGGCAACCTGGTGTGGGCCGACACCAATGACAACGGCGTCGTCGATGGCGGCGAAGCCGGCATCGGCGGCGTGACGGTCCGTCTCATCGCCGCCGACGGCGTGACCGTGTTGCAGACCACGACGACCAACGCCAACGGGTTCTACCTGTTTGCCGGTCTCGTGCCCGCCACCTACTTCGTCGAGGTCGTGCCACCGCCCGGGGCGGTGTCGAGCACCGACATCGTCACGTCTCCGACGCCGAACAACGACGTGGACAACGACGACAACGGCGTCAGTCTCGCCGGCGGCGCCGTGCGCAGCGGTCCCATCACGCTGGCCGCCGGCACCGAGCCGACCACTGACGGCGACGGCAATCCCGACAGCAATCTCACGGTGGACTTCGGGTTCATCCCGAACGGCGTCCTTTCGCTCGGCAATCTCGTCTGGCTCGACGTCAACAACAACGGCCGGGCGGACGCCGGCGAGCCGGGAGCGCCGGGCGTCACCGTGCGGTTGATTGCGGCGAATGGCACGACGGTGCTCAGCACGACGACGACCGACGCCAACGGCAACTACCGCTTCACCAGTCTCCCGCCGGGTGACTACATCGTGGAAGTGGACCGGCTGAGCAGCGCGATCAACGGTTATCTGTCGAGCACCGATATCGCCACGTCCGGCGACCCGAACACCGACGTCGACAACGACGATAACGGCGTGAACGTCACGGCCGCGGTCGTGCGCAGCAATCCCGTCAGGCTGTCGCCGCTTGCCGAGCCCATCAACGACGGCGACGCCGATCCCAACTCGAACCTCTCGATCGACTTCGGGTTCGTGCGCACGGTCAGCCTTGGCAACCTCGTCTGGGTCGACCGGAACAACAACGCGCTGGTCGATGCCGGCGAGCGCGGTCGCGCCGGCGTCACCGTGCGGCTGCTCGCCGGCGACTGCGCCACGGTGCTGGCCACGACGCTGACCGACGTGAACGGCAACTACCTCTTCAGCGGCCTGCTGCCTGGCACCTACTGCGTCTCGGTCGTGCAGCCGCTCGGGTTGCAGTCGAGCACCGACATCAGCTCGTCCGGTGACCCCAACAACGACCGCAACAACGACGACAACGGCGTCGTCGTCTCGGCCGGTATCGTGCGCAGCCGCCCGGTCACGCTCACCTTCGGCCTCGAGCCCGTGGATGACGGCGACACCAACGCCGACAGCAACCTCTCGGTCGATTTCGGGTTCGTGCCGGAAGAAGGCGGCGGCTTCCTCGCCGACGTGTGCCTCGGGCAGACGATTCCGCTGTCGGTCGTGGCAGGCGCGCAGTTCACCGCCACGTATACCGCCGACAACCGCGGCCCCGGCGTGGCCGAGAACGTCGTCATCGACGGCATGTTGCCGCCCGGTCTGAGCGTCGTGGGTACGGCCCCGTCGCCCGGCGGGACGTGCACGGTCACGCCGACCATGGTGGACTGTCTGTGGCCTGGCGGCACCCCGGCCGGCGTGGCCCGCACGGTCGTCGTGACCTTCCGGACCGCGCCCACGGTGGCGCCGGGCTCGCTCGTCTGGCTGTGGTTCATGAGCCACTCGTCGAACGTCGATCCGAATCCGGCCTGCGACGTGACCGACACCTACGTGTTCGTCACCGATGCCACGTCAGTGCCGGTGGACCTCGTGATCACGGCAACCGGCAGCTCGGGAACACAGGCGGGTGACGTGTTCGCCGCGGCGGTCAACACGCCGGTCTCCGCGCGCTTCACCGTCACCAATACCGGGACCGCGCCGGCCCGGGGCCGCTACGCGCTGCTGCTCGATACGGCCGTTGGCCTCGAGATCACGTCGGCATCGGCGACGCGCGGCTGGCTCGCGGCCAGCAGTGCGACCGAAGGTACGTGGGAGACGGAGCTGATTCCGCCCGGTGGCACCGCCGAGCTGACGATCGGCTTCGTGCCCCGCACGGGGACCATGTGGCGCGTCCAGGCGATTCGCACGGAGGGCGCACCGAGCGACCCGAACGCCGCGAACGATACGGCACAGGTGACGATCGACGGCGTCGGGTCGGGCGGCGGGCGGGCCGTGGCGGCCGGGAACCTCGACGGCGTCGCCGGGCACGAAATCATCTCGGCGGCGGGCCAGGGTGAGACGCCGCAGGTGCAGGTGTTCAGTGGCACCGGGGCGAACCTGTTCCGCTTCTTTGCCTTCGACCCCGGCTTCCGCGGCGGCGTGCGCGTGGCGAGCTGCGACATCGATGGCAACGGCGTGGATGAACTCATCACCGCGCAGGGGCCGGGTGGCGGGCGCGTCCGCGTGCTCTCACTCGCCGCCGGCTACGTGGCCGAGACCGTGGCGTTCGAGCCGTTCGAGGCCGGCTTCTCCGGCGGCCTCAATGTGGCGTGTGGCGACGTGGACGGCGATGGCCGTGCCGAAGTCGTCGTGGCGCCCGACGGGGGGCGCGCGCCGGACGTGAAGATCTACGACGTCGGCCCGCTGAGCGCGGTCGTCGCCACGCAGTTCCAGGCCTACGAGCCGGCGTTCACCGGTGGTGTGCGGGTCGCCGTGGGCAGCTTCGCCGGTTCGGGGGTGGTCGGTGCCTTCAATGTCGCGACGGCCCCTGGCCCCGGGCGCGCGGTCGACGTCCGTCTGTGGCTCGCAAGCGGCGGTGCCGTCAGCCGCGTCTTCAGCGCGCCTCTGTACTCGGGTGCAGCCGGGGCGCGCCTGGTGCTCGGCGACGTGAATGGAGACGGCGGGCTGGATCTTGTCGTCGCCCCCGACGGCGGCCAGCCGATGCTGCTGCGCGCCTACTCCCTCGGGACCGGCGCTCTCCTGCTGGATGCACCAGCCGGGGCGGGCGGCTACCGCAGTGTCAACGTCGCGATCGGCATGTTCGGCGGGATGCCGGAGCTGGTGATCGGCCGCGGTCCGGGCGAGCCGCCAGCGGTCGCCACGTTCCGTGTCGGCGCCGCTGGTGCCGTCGCGCAGCGGCTCGGTTTCAGCGTCTTCGAGGTGCCCTGAGTCGATTCGCCCGGGACGGCGGCGCCGTTCCGGGCATGCTCGGCGAGCGACTCTCCGTACATGAATCGAGGGCGGCCGCGGGGCCGCCCTCGTCGTTTGTCGGGGTCTCGAACGGCGCGGACTAGAAGCGAATCGCGAGGCCCGCCGTGGCGCGCCAGAACGCAAAGTCGCCGAGCACGTCTTCGAGCACGCGCTCGTCCACGTCGGTGATGTTGCGGAAGTAGCGCACGTCGCCCTTGATCGAGAAACGGCCGCCGCCCACGCGCACGCCGGCGCCGGCGTTCACGCCAAAGGCGTTGTCGGTTGTGTCGAAGAACTCACCGAAGCTGCCCACCTGGCTGCGCATCAGGCCGGCACCCGCCGAGACGTACGGCTGAATGCCACCGCCGGTGCCGCCGAAGACGATGTTGCCCATGAGCGTCGTCACGCTGTTGTCGCCGAGCAGGTCGATCTCGCGGTCCTTCGGCGCGAAGAAGTCGGGAATGAAGCCCATGTCCACTTCCACGCCGAAGCCGCTCTTGCCGAGCCAGGTCAGCGCCGCGCCGACGTTCGTGCGCTTGTCGATGGTGCTGCCGGCGAAGTTGATGCCCGCGTAGGGCGTCAGGAACACGTCCGCGCGGGCGGTGGCCGGGGCGGCGAGCGCGGTGGCCAGAGTGAGCGCGGACGCCATCAGGATCTGCCTCATGAAATCTCTCCTTTCGGTGGTGAACCGTCGAAGGGCACGAGGGGATTCCGCGCCACGGGGTTGGACCGTCCGGCTGCCTGCCGGGTTGAACCGCCGGCTACTTCTTGTGGTCGGCGATGTACTGCAGGGCGAATTTCTCGAGTCCGGGGTTCGAGAGGCCGATGGCCTTGGCTTCCTGCGTCGCCTTCTCGATCGAGTAGTTGTCCTGCAGCACGCGCTTCACCAGCCACACCGAGCCCACGCGCTGCGCCGAGGCGCAGTGCACGAACACGGGCTGGTTGGCCTTGTCGGCGATGGTGGCGAGGAAGGTATCGACCACCTTCGGGTCGGGGCTGCCGCCGCTGAACGGGATGTGCACGTAGTTCAGGCCGAGGGCCTTCGCCTTCGTCTGGTTCTCCTCGATGTTGGCGCCGGGTTCGGTCGCCACGCGGAGGTTGATGACGGTCTTGAAGCCGTCCTTCTTCAGGGCGTCGAGCGTGGAGACCTCGGTGGCGCCGCCGCAGGCCACGGTGGCATCGACCCGCGTGAAGTTGGTGACGCCGGGGTAGTCCTGCTTGGTCTGCGCCACGAGCGGAGCCGACAGGGCGAGACAGAGAAGCGCAATCGTGGAACGCATGGGCGGAGCTCCTTGTGGTGTAGACGCCAATTCTACGCCAGCAGACGGAGGGGCTCCGCCATCGGTTCGGGGCCGCGGGTTACTCTTTTTCCACCGTCACCGTGACCGGCTGCCGCATCCGGACGCTCACCGTGGAGCCGGCGGGCACCGTGACGACGTTGCGTTCCCCGGCCATGACCGCCGCCGTGCCGCCGCCGGCGCCGACGCCGGCGCCGATCGCCGCGCCCTTGCCGCCGCCCAGAATGGCGCCGAGGATCGCGCCGCCCACCGCCGCGCCGCCGATCTTGGCCGCGCTCTCGCGGCCGGGCGAGGCGCCTTCCCGGGTGATGGCGTCGGTGCGCAGCGTGAGCTTGTCGCCGCTTGCGAGAACGACGGTGTGGAAGCGGATGCCGAGACGGGCGCGTTCGCGCACCTTGCCGCCGCGCTCCACTTCGGTGACCGTGCCGTGCACGAGCGCGCCGGCGGGAATCGCCACCCGGCCGCCCACGCGCACGTCGCGGGTGACGCGTGCTTCCACGGCGTCTTCCACGCGGGCGCGATCGCTCGATACGGTGGTTTCGAGCTGCAGGCCGATGACGGCGTCGGCCGGCACGACCAGTTCGACGAACTCAGGTTCGGGTGGCGCGACGGGCTCGGGCTCGGGCGCGGGGCGTTCCGGCGACTCGGCCTCCACGGTGGGACGTGTGTCCCACATCGTGCCGCCGCTCGTGGCGGGTGCCTGGGGGGCCGGGGCGGCCACCGGTGCGGGCGGTGGTTCGGGGGCCGGAGCCGGACGTACCGCGGCCTGGCGGGGGGCGACGGGC
>JALHON010000003.1 GCA_022842985.1 Acidobacteriota bacterium
CCCTACCCTGCGTGTCGCCCGCACTCCCGGCGCGAGTGTCGGCTTCTTGTGCGACGACGACTCATAGTCGCCGCCGGCCGGACCCCACGCCAACGCAACCGCGCTGAGTGGCAGCGGCAGCCGCTGCTCACGCCAGGCGGGCGGCGGCGCGGGCCCTCCGGAGCAGGCCGCGCATGCGTGAGACGGCCAACGATGAGGCGGCGCCGAGGTCCGCGTGGGGTGTTCAGGCACAGCGGCGACCCGGCACGGGTCGCGCAGCACCGCCCGGGGCCCCGCGCTTCCGGCCGACACTCGCCCCCGAAATCGTTGGCCGGCCTGCGGAGGCGGGACCGCGACGACGCCCGCCTGGCGTGAGCAGCGGCGACAGCGTCCGCCGCAGTAGCGCTCAGCTCTTCGCGTCCTTCGCCGCCTTCTCCGCATCCTTCACCGCGCGACTCGTGCGCAGGTAGTGCGGACTGAACTGCAGCCCGTAAGGCGAAGCCACCTTGTGCTCGCCCTTCTCCTTGAAGAACGCCGCGATCGACGCCGAGAACGCCTTCTGCTCCTCGGTCGTGCCATCCACGAGGTTGATCTCCTCGCGCGGCACGAAGGCCACCTGGCCGATCGGCAGCGTGTGGCTGAGGCTCATGCCCTCCCCCGGCTGCAGCACGTAGCGGAACTCGGTCTGGTGCGCGAACCAGTCGGTTTCGACGCGCACGACGAGCATCGGCGCGACGGGGCGCTCGATCATGTTGAAGATCGGCGTGTAGACCGAATCCCACCCCGGCGGCGTCTGGAAGTTCGTGGCGCCACAGAGTGAGATCGCGCCGGGCGGCGTACCCAGATCTTCCGGCACGATGAACGCCTTGGCCATGTTGATGGCGTTCTGATCGGTGAGCTCGGGCTTCTTGAACTCCACGAACTCGCTGATGGCGCCGATGCCGCCCATCGCAAGCTGGAACGCCACCGTGAACACTTTGTCCCACTTGGCGCCGCCGGCGGCGAGGAAGAAGCTCACGAGATACCGGCCCTCGCCCTCGTAGGCGATGTGCGCGGCTTCGTTCGGTTCGAGCGGAGGAAACACCAGGAAACCCATCGCGCTGCCGGCTTCGAGCACCGGGCAGTGGCGGGCGTGCTGTGGCAGCAGCGGGCGCTGGCCCTCGCGACGCGGACGCTGGCCCACGCCGGGGCGCCCAGAGTTGGAGAAGATGCGGACGTCCATACGCGTGCCGTCAGTCTCTCACGACGTCACCCCATCGGGTCTTCGTCGCCGCTGCCGTCATCGTCGCGCGGACGCGTGACGGGCACGTCGAAGCGCGCGGCGTAGCGGGCGCCCTCGACCGACGCCTCCACCTCGAGCGTCCAGCGGAGCGGATGGCCCGAGGCGCTTGCGGCCGCATCGATCGGGATGTCGAACGCGACGGGAATGCCGTCGGTGTGCGAGCGCGGCGCCGTCACCATGTGCGCCGATTCCCACAGCAGGCGGTCGTCGTCGCGATAACCCTGACCGGCCGCGTCAGCCACCCGCCGATGTTCGTGGCACCGCAGGCACAGGCGGAAGCCATCGGCCGCCACGAGATCGCGCGCGGTCACGATGCGCCCGGCGAGCTGCTGCCCGGCGCGCACGGTGTGCTGGTGCATGTCGAAGGCCGACGCGCCGAAGCGGCGGGCGCCGCGCTGCGAGAACACCCACCGCCCGAGTTGCGCCGCCCCGTAGCCGGCCAGCACGAGCGGCACGGCGGTGAGCGGATTGAAGCCGGCGGCATTGAAGTCGAGCGTGCGCGGCAGGCCGAACATCGCGACGGACACGCCGGCGCCGGCCAGGCACAGGGCGCCCACTTTCCATTCCACCGCGGCCTGCTGCGGCGCCGCGTCTTCGATCCGGCGCGCGGGAGTTCCGGGCATCCACACCTCGTCACGCGATTCTGGACGCCTGCCGGGGGAAGTCAAGCACTCGGTGAGCCCGCCGGCCGGGCAAGGTATCCTAGACGGCCCGCCCATGTCGTCGACCGGCTCCACCATCCCCCGCGTGCGCTTCGCGCCCTCGCCCACCGGCTACCTGCACGTGGGCGGCGCGCGCACGGCGCTCTTCAACTGGCTCTTCGCCCGCCGGATGGGCGGCGTGTTCGTGCTGCGCATCGAAGACACGGACGTGGAGCGCTCGTCGACCGACATGGTCACGGGCATCCTGGACGGACTCAGCTGGCTCGGGCTCGACTGGGATGAAGGTCCGGGCGTCGGGGGTCCGCACGCGCCGTACTTCCAGAGCGAACGCCTCGATCTCTATCGCGCCGCGGCGGCAGAACTCGTGGCCGCGGGCCGCGCCTACTACGATTTCGGCGGACCGTCGAAGCGCGGCGACGCCGTCGCGGAGGACGACGGCACCTACGAGCGCCGCTACGATCGCGACGCGTGCCTCGCGGTGCCGGCCGGCGAGGTGGCGCGCCGCCTCGCCGCCGGTGAGCCGTACGCCATCCGCTTCCTCGTGCCGCCGGGCGAAACGGTGTTCGCGGATCTGGTGCACGGCGACGTGCGGTTCGACAACGCGCACATCGAAGACTTCGTGGTGCTGCGCTCGGACGGGTACCCGACGTATCACCTCTCGGTGGTCGTGGACGACATCGCCATGGCGATGACGCACGTGGTGCGCGGCGACGACCACATCTCGAACACGCCGAAGCAGGTGCTGCTCTACCAGGCCTTCGGGAAGCCGGTGCCGCAGTTCGCGCACGTGCCGCTCATCATGGGCGCCGACAAGAAGCGCCTCAGCAAGCGTCATGGCGCCACGTCGGTCATGGAGTACGAGCGGCAGGGCTACGTGCCCGAGGCGATGGTCAATTTCCTGGCGCTGCTCGGCTGGTCACCCGGCCAGGACCTGGAACTGCTGACGAAAGACGAGCTCGTCGCCCACTTCACGCTCGAAGGCATCAGCACGGGCAACGCCGTGTTCAACACGGAGAAGCTCGACTGGTTCAACCATCAGTACCTGCTCAAGCGGCCGGACGACGACCTCATCACCCTGCTCACGCCGTGGTTCGAACGCGCCGGGCTGTGGCAGGCGGATCTGGCAGGCGCGCGCCGTGGCTGGTTCGTGGAAGTGCTCACGCTGCTGCGGCCACGCGCCAAGCGGCTCGGGGAGTTCGTGGACGGCGCCCGGCCGTTCCTGGCCGCGCCCGACAGCTACGATCCGGACGGCGCCGCGAAGCACTTCGCCGCGCCGGACATCGGCGCGCACCTGGCGGCGCTGCGCGACGCCTTCGCCGCGCTCGAGCCGTTCACCGAAGGTCCGCTCGAGCAGACGCTGCGCGCGGTGGCCGAGCAGCGCGGCCTCAAGGCCGGCGTGCTCATCCACGCCACGCGCCTTGCCATGACGGGGCGCACGGTGAGCCCGGGGCTGTTCGAAATGCTCGGGCTGCTGGGCCGCCCCGAGGTCGTTGCACGGCTGGATCAAGTCATCCGGTCGCGGTGACTCCTTGCCTCTCCTCTGGCTCCAGCCAGACTTTGTGACGCGGAGTGGCACCAGCGCATGGACCACACGCGTCAGTTTTGGCGCTTATCCGAGTGATGGTGCGCGAAATTACAAAGATGGCGCCGTTGGCCCGTCTCTTGCTGAACGAAGCGGGCATGAAGAGTTCATTCCACCTCGCCGCCGCCCTGGGCGTCGTCGCGTTCGGCGTGGCTCTGGCGTCGAGTCCTCTCTCCGCGCGTGAGATGTCGAGCCTGGGCGGCTCGGCACTGCGGGCTGTCTCGGCCATCACCGAACCCGGCTCGTTGCTGCTGCTGGGCAGTGTGCTGGCAGGGCTCGCCCGTGTGATGCGACGTCCGTCGTCATCGAATTGACAGCCGGGCTCCCCCCGGCGTTCCCCCCGCCGCGTCGGTATACGACGCGGCGGTTCTCTGTACGGGGGTCTACACCGGCTCGGGTGGCGGCGCGTGTTCGGCCTTGCCGCGCAGCGGCAGCTCCGGCAGCAGCAGGTTGAGCACGATCGAGAGCCCCATCACCAGCGACGCCAGCACGAACACGCGCTGCATGCCGGCGGCGAGACTCGCGCGCACGATGGCCTGCACGGCCGGCGGAATCTCGGGACGCGGCGACCCGTGCACGATGAGCCCGTGCTCGCCGTTCATCTGCAGCGGATTGTCGACCACGACACGCACGTCCGCGGGCGTGTCGGCCGGTAGCCCCGCGGCGAGGCCGTCGTGGTACATGCCGAGCAGCAGCGTGCCGAAGACCGCGACGCCGATCGTGCTGCCGATGGAGCGGAAGAACTGGCTCGTGGCCGTGGCCGCGCCAAGCTGCGTGCGCGGGGCGGCGTTCTGCACGACGAGCGCGTAGACGGGCTGCGCGGCGCCGAAGCCGAAGCCGGCCACCACCAGGCACCACAGAATCGTGTTGGCGCTCGCCTCCGGGCCGAGCCGCGCGAGCAGGCCCATGCCGGTCGTGGCGAGCACGGCGCCGGCCACCGCCAGGAACTTGTAGCGGCCCGTGCGCGACACGATCTGCCCCGACGTCATGCTCGCGAAGATCATCGCGAAGACCATCGGCACGAAGAGCATCCCCGAAGCGGCGGCCGTCATCCCGAGCACGCCCTGCAGGAAGAGCGGCAGGTAGACGAACATCCCGAACATCGACATGCCCAGCACGAACACGCCGCATGAGGCGAGCGCGATCGTGCGGATGCCGAAGAGCGCCGGCGGCATGAGCGGCTCGGCCGCCCGCATCTCGGCCCACACGAAGATCACGAACGAGACGACCGCCACGGCGAGCAGCGTACGCACGGTGGGATGGGTCCAGCCGAGTGCGGTCACGCGGCTGAGTGCCAGCAGCAGCGGCACGATCCAGCCCGAGAGCGACACGAGCCCCAGCCAGTCGATGCGCCGGCTGCTCGCGTGCGGCGGCACGAACGGGAACGTGCGGTAGAGCACGACCGCCGCGAGGATGCCGAGCGGCGCGTTCACGTAGAACGCCCAGCGCCACGACAGGTGATCCGTGATCCAGCCGCCGGCGAGCGGCCCGACGATCGAGGCCAGGCCGAACACGGCGCCGAACATGCCCTGGTAGCGTCCGCGCTCGGCGGGCGCGAAGAGGTCGCCGATGATCGTGAAGGTCAGCCCCATCACCGCGCCGCCGCCGATGCCCTGCAGACCGCGGAAGAAGATGAGCTGATTCATGCCGTCGAGCGGCACCGGCACATTGCCGGCCGCGCCGCACAGCCACGACGACAGCACGAAGATGACGAGCCCGGTCATGTAGAGCCACTTGCGCCCGTACAGATCCGAGAGCTTGGCGAACACCGGCACCGAGATGGTGGAGGTGAGCAGGTAGGCCGTCGTGACCCAGGGGTAGCGATCGAAACCGTCGAGGTTCGAGACCACGCGCGGCATGGCGGTGCCCACGATGGTCTGGTCCATCGCGGCCAGGAGCAGGGTGAGCATCAGCCCTGCGACGGTGGCGAATCGCTGGCGCGCATCGAGGTGCGCGTAGCTCGTGACCTCGGGCGCGGCAGAGCCCGGAGGAGAGAGGGAGGCGGGCATCAGGCGTGTGCAGTCATGATACCCCCCCGGCCCGGCCAGCGGGGCCGGTCGAGGGCCGCGGGACGCGGGCTGCGTGCAAGGTGTTGCCCCGGAGCGCCGCAGTCTCTATAATCGGAAGTTCCGGTGACGCCTCACGTTCGGTGTGAGAGACGTCCTCGGGCCTTCCTACTGGGACGTCGTTCAACGGTAGGACACCACGCTCTGGACGTGGTTATCGGGGTTCGAATCCCTGCGTCCCAGCCAATCGCTTAAGTGCATCTCCTGCAAGGCCTTACCCTCGTCTGAGGGGCGCTGGCGCGGCGTGCGTGATCGCGTGGCCACAGGCCGATCTTGAAAGAATCTTGCAACTTTGACCACGGGCGGCGCGAACATCTGCCCGCGTTCGAGCTTCGCGGCCGCGATCTGCAGGTTGGCCACGGTCTGGTTGTCGTAGCGCTCCGTGGTCGTGATCGACGCGTGACCGAGCAGGTCGCGCACCTGCGCCAAGGGCACGCCGTGCTCCACGAGCCGCGACGCATATTCGTGCCGCAGGTCGTGCCAGCGCAGGTTGATGGCGCGGAACGCCTGCTGCGACTCGTCGGACAGGCCCTGGTAGTTGAGTCGAGCGCCCCACCTGGGCGTGTGGCCGTGCGCGCGTAGCACGAGCGTCTGCCACTGCCGGTGGAACACCCGGAGGGGCTGGCCCACTTCGTTGCTGAACACCAGCGCGCCGTCGGCCTTGGGCTCGCCGTCCGCGTCGAGCCGCAGCCACGCCAGCACGGCACGCAGGCGCGCGGTTGCGATGGGCACCACGCGCGTCTTGCGGCTCTTGGTCGTTTCGCCTCGCAGCGTGAGCAGGCCGCGCTCCAGGTCCACGTCCGCGAAGCGCAGGGCCAGCATCTCGCCCTGGCGCATGCCGGTGTCGAGGGCCGCGATGATGAGCGCGCGCAGATGGGCCGTGGGGGCCGCTGCCAGCAGCGCGGCCTCCTCCGCGTCGTCGATGCGACGGCGTCGCGTGTTGTCTTCCCGCAGCTTGGTGATGAGCATCTCGCTGCCGCGCTTGAACGGCGTCCGCTCGAGATACTCGCGGCCCACCGCCCAGTTGAGCATGTGGCGCAACAGGTCCACGATCCGGTTCACCGTGGCCGGGCGGCGCACGCGCAGCCCCGGCCGGCGCCCGATGACGCTCGGGGCCTGAAGATCTGCCACGAAGTCTTGAACGTCGGCCGTGCGGATCTCCGTCAGCGGGCGGTCGCCGAAGCGGTCGAGGAACGGCCGGATCGACCAGTCGTAGTCGGCGGCAAGGGCCAGCCGCTTCGGGATGACATGCCGGGTGCGGTAGATCTCGGCGAACGCGCGAAACGTGAGCGGGGCCGGCCGCGTGGTGGCCGCGCTCTGCGGGATGAAGGTGCCCGCCCGCACGGCCTGTCGCAGCTCGTCGAGGGCGGCGGCAGCCTCGGTCTTCGACCGGACTTCGCGGTTGGTCCACTTCGCGAGGCTGACGCGCACGCCGCGAAAGCTGCCCCACCACGGATGGTCGCAGCGATCGCGGCTCCGGCCTTCGTGCTCGCAGAGCTTGTAGAGTCCCATCGCCGGCCTCAGAGAAACCGTACGTCCACGACGATCACGCGCGCGCCTCGTCCACCCGTGGCTGAACGGCCGCACGGGCGCCCCGTTCGTACCACTCGTCGATCCACTCGCGCTTGAGGCGGATGGACCGGCGTCCGCCGATGCGCACATGCCGAATCTCGCGCCGCTCGCAAGCGGTGTAGATGGTGTCGCGGCACACGCCTGCATACTCCGCGGCGTCGCCCACGGTGAGCCAGAGCTTCATGGTGGTCTCCTGGTATCTGGAACGGATGGGCTCGACCCGCCAGAGGCTGTGCCCCTGACGTGGCGAGCGGTGTTCGGTCCAGTACGAGGAAAGTCCCGCCAGGTGCCCTGGAGGCACGCGCGCGAGAGGACGCCAGCGCGCGCTGAGACGCGCGCAGGGTGGACCGCGGGGCCGCGTCGCCGAGAGGCATCGCAACCCTTACTGATGGAACGCGCTTTCCGACCGGAATCTTGCGCTGCTGCCGAACCATGCCGAGGCCTGCCTGTTCCTCACGACGGGAACACAACCAAGTGACGCCGGATGCGTCGGGGTCAGAGGAAGGAGGGCCGCGGCGGTGGTGACGTGCGCGGCGCGTGCAGGTGGGTGACCCGACTGAGTCGCCAGCATAACGAGCCGGCTGCCGCTCCGTCAATGTGCGCGTCCGCCAGATAGCATGCTAGTCGTGCTATAGTGCCATGAGTGTGATTCGGACGTTCGCGGACGACACGACCCGGGACATCTGGAACGGCGTCAACAGCCGACCGGCCCGGCGAATTCCACGGGACCTGTGGCCAGTCGTGATTCGAAAGCTGGATCAGATCGACGCGGTGACTCGGCTCGACAGCCTGAAGGTCCCACCGGGCAATCGGCTCCATGCGCTGACCGGCGACATGGCAGGATTTCACGCCATTCGCGTGAACGACCAGTACCGGATCGTCTTCAGATTCGAAGGCCAGGACGCGTGCGACGTGCAGTGCACGGACTACCACTGAGAAGACACGATGCTGCCCACCAACCGCCCTCCGACTCACCCAGGCGAGATGCTCTTGAAGGAGTTCCTCGAGCCGCTCGGCGTCTCTCAAGTAGAAGCCGCAACGCGGATGGACATTCCCTTCCAGCGCCTGAATGCCATCGTGAAGGGCCGCCGGGGTGTCAGTGCTGACACCGCGCTGCTGCTCGAAGCGCTCACCCGGTGGGACGCCGAAATCTGGCTCAGCCTGCAGGCGAAGTGGGACCTGTGGCACGCGCTGAAGAATCGCGGGCTGCGGCCCAAGGTACGGGCCCTGCCAAAGACCGCGTAGGCTCTCCCCAGGACATCACGTAACTGCCAGACCTGCGCGCGGCCGCGACGTCGTCAAGGCCGCGCGTGGATGGCCCCCCGCGCGCCTCGCGGAACGCGAGGGCGGAGCGCAGCGCAGCGCCTTGCACGACGACGTGATCGAGCGCACAGACTGGTCTACGTGATGGCGTCTCGCATGGACTCCTGTCAGACCTCGCGCGCGCTCTACCCGGACACCACCACGTGGGGTGTGAGCGACCCCCAAGCGGCCATGCGGCGGGGCCGAAGGGCCGGGCCGTGGCGGGGGTCGCTCACACCCCACTCTGTGCCTGTCTCCACCTGGGCGCGCTCAGAAGACGGCACAAAGCGCCGCCTTCGCCAGGCAGTGCCGGGGACAACCTCCGTTTGCGAGGTCGTCCCGCCACGGTTCACCGCAGTCGCCGCTACGCCGTGCCCACCAGATGCGCCAGATGCAGATACTGCCGTGTCATCGGCACGAACTCCACGGCGGCCTGCCCGCGCACGAACTGGTCGTTCAGGCCGTTGCAGTAGACGGTGGCCACCGCATACGCCACGTGCGTCCGCCAGGCCGTCTCGAGCGCCTCGAACCGGGGACCCCGATACCGGTCGGCCGCCTCGCGAGCCCGGGCATCGAGGGTGAACCCCGGCTCCTGTTCCGCCCGCTTCCGCTGCTCGAACAGCCACTCCAGATCCTTCCCATCAGACAGGCCCAACGGCTGGCGCAATTGCTCCTGGAACGCGTGCCGATAGGCCTGTGTGGACGTGGCCAGCGGCGTCGGCACCAGCACGCGAAGGGTCCAGCGATTGAGCATGCGCCACATGTGGTGATGGCGCACGAGGAAGGTGCGGAAGTCGGCCGTGGACGCCCGCGTGACCAGGTAGGTGAACACGTAGCGATCCTCGAGCGCGTGAATACCGATGGGAAGCTTGTCTGGGAACAGTCGGAGGGTCTGACGCGCCCCCGATCCGAACGCCAGATGGGGCAGCTCGTGGGGCCGGAAGCGGTATTCGGCGAGGCGCGTGAGGAAGTAGCGTGTCTTGTCGGCTTCGGTCCCGAGCCACACCATGTCGCGATCGTCGAGCACCGCGTCGAGCAGCATCAGCCGCTCGACCATGCGGCTGCGTGGCGCCCGCCGCCGGTGCCGGTTGTTGGCCTGCCCGATGAGGGCATAGAGCCGCTTGTGGTGCACGTGGAAGTAGCGGCCGTGATGCAGCCGGCCGGGACGCTCTTCCCGCGCGAGCCCCTTCGCGACCAGACGGTGGATGAAGTCGTGGGACTTCTGCCCGTGTGCCACGCCGGCAAAGCGGCAGTACTGGCGCTCCACGAACACGCCGGAGTGCGCCATCACCGTGGTGAGGAAGCGCGCCTGGCGCTCGGTGAAACCCTCGCCCTGAAGGCAATGACTCTGGGCCGCCACGACGTCCTGGAAGTTGAGGTGTTCATACATCGCGTCACCCCAGCAGTTCGTCGGCCAGTCCGCCCCGGCGGGCGCGGGAACCCCGGCCACCGCCACCGCCGCGCCCCGAGAAGCCGGCGCCGTAACGACGGAATCCAGACCGCGCGGCCCCGGCCGCATGGGCGCCGCGATAGTGCGGCGTCACCACCTCGATGTCTTCGTGCCGCGGGTCGGACGCGGCGTTCTCATACTCGATACGTGCGTCGGGGAAATGCACGGCGCCGTCGAAGTACGGCAGGTCGTGCTGCCGGGCCCACGCGGCGACTTCTTCAGCCGTCCGGTCGGGTCGGCCGTCGCTATCGGCCCGGCCCCGATTGCGCGCCTGCAGGAAGCGCTGGTAGTCGCGCTTCAGCTCGTAGTCGAGCACGACGCGGCGCACGCGGCCGCCCTGGTCGCGAATCCGCGCCTCGGCACGTTGGAAGGCGCGGTAGACCTGGGCGTCGTGTGACAACTCGCGAGGCTTCTTCAGGCCGGCGTAGAACGTCTGGCTGCGGGCATCGTCGCGCGGCAACCGATGGCCATCCAGCAGATCGCGGCCACGGTCGGTCAGCACGACCACGTCGCGCCCGGGGCCATCCAGCGGGATGCGGTCGAGCAGGCCGGCCTCCTGCAAGCGGCCGAGGCGGGCGCGCGTGTGACCAGCCTCGACCCCGTCGCGCAGGTCCGCTTCCTGCACCACGCGGAACGCGCCGATCGTGGCCAGGGCATCCACGTCAACGCCGTCGAGGTCGTAGTCGCGACGGCGACTCTGCACGCGCTCGCGAGCGTCGCCATGCGGCAGGTCGAGGTGGCGCGCGAACGGGCTGCGCGCCTCGTGATCGGGCGCGTGCTCGGCATCCCGGCCAGAGCGACCGCCCCAGTCGCGGTCAGCGGATCGATCGGAGTCGCGGTCGTCTGCCCAGCGTGGATCAAAACGGTTCATCACGGCCTCCCGCCGGCGAGTATTGGGAGGCACGTGCCTGGCCGCAACTCAGCGTCGGGCCGTGACGGACCGTCAGGAGTCGAGTCGGGTGGCGCGGCGGAGTGCCCGCGCCACATCCCTACGGCGTCGCGCGAGCGTGCAGGATGTCGAGCGGGCTTCGCGGCGGGTTCCGGAATTCCTTCACGACGTGGGTGTAGATCATCGTCGTCTCCACATTCGTGTGGCCGAGGTATTCCTGGATCTGGCGGATGTCGACGCCATTCAGCAGCAGGTGTGTGGCGAAGCTGTGCCGCGGGGTGTGCACCGACACGGGCTTGTGGATGCGTGCGGCCGCCGCGGCCACCTTCACGGCCTTCTGCACCACCGAGTCGCTCATGTGGTGACGGCGCACGATGCCCGCCCGGGGATCGGTAGACAGCGTCTGGCTGGGAAACACCCAGAACCAGCCGAACTCCTTCCCGGCATTCGGATACTTGCGGTCGAGCGCCTCGGGCATCCACACGCCCCCAGCGTGGTCTGGCGATCGGCACGGTGCAGCGCTTCGACCTTCGCGAGGTGCGCCCGCACCTGGTCGCGCCCCGCTTCGGCCAGCAGCGTCGCACGGTCTTTGTCGCCCTTGCCGCTCCGGACGAACACGAGGCCCTGATCGAAGTCGAGATCCTTGACGCGCAGTTCGCAGCACTCCGACACGCGTAGGCCGCCGCCATAGATGAGCGTGGCAATCAGCCGCGGCGTGCCTGTCATGGCGCCGAGCAACGCCGCCGTCTCCGGCATGCTGAGCACGACCGGCAGGCGCTCACCGCGCTTCGCCTTGACGCCCGAGGAGACGCCGTCCAACGAGACGCCAAGCACCTCACGGCACAGAAACAGAATGGCGCTGAACGCCTGGTTCTGCGTGCTGGCTGACACGCGCTGATGCACGGCCAGATGGGTCAGATAATCTCGCACCCCCTCAGCGTCGACGCGCGGGTGCGGCACGCCCTGCCGGGTCGCCGCGTACTCGAGGAACCGCCGGACCCAGTCCACGTAGGTGCACTCCGTGCGGTAGGCGTAGTGACGCGTCCGCAGGCGCGTACGCAGCAGGTCGAGCGCTGCCAGCGGACTGGACGGAGCGAGCGGGTCCGCCGCCCCCTCGGTGCGCCGGTGCCAGTCTGGGCGCTTGAGGAAGTTGACGAAGTAGATGCGCAGCGCCTGATCGGCCTGACGCACCTGCCACTCCGCCACGCTGCCGTGCTGTGTGAGCTCCTCACAGAAGAGGCGGACCTGGTCGACGAGGGGATCGTTCGTCGCCGGCCGTGCCAGGAAGCGCCGGACCCAGCGCACGGCGTAGGGGGCGGCGTTCGGCCGCACCAGCTGCGCCTTCAGGAGATATTCACCGAAGGCCTGAAGCGACGATTCGAGTTCGCGCATGCGTCACCTTGCACTGCCGTGGGGCAAGGCGCGTTCCAGAACCGACCCTGTAGGTCTCTGTTGGTTTTTCGCGGGTGCTACGCCAGGCCGTCGTTCGGGCGGGCAACGCGGGTTGCAGTGGAGGCAACCACGGTGGCCGGTTCCGATACTTCGCCGCCCTCCACCTAAACCCGCCGGGCGCACAGAATGGCACTGGCACCAATTGCTGGGTCGAGCTGCATCCGCGGCGCGGAGTCGTTGAGTCCGTGAGGCTTGTTCGGGATGCCAAGGACGGGCACAATGCCGGCAGTGGTAGGCAGGGGGCGCCGTATCCTGAGCTGCACCGGCAGCTGTTTCCAGGAATGGTCCCTTCTGCCTATATAAAGTTAGGCAGAACAACGATGCCCTCAACTCGCGTGCTTCGAGGCGTCGTGCACAACGCGTTGGAGACCTACGTCAGTCGCTACTCGTCGTTCGACGGCTACTGGCTCTTCGGGTTTCTCATTGGCCAGCTCGATCATCTTGAGTTCGACCTGCTCGCTCCTCTGGGGGAGAGTGGCACGCCGATCGAGGCGGCTCAGCTCCGGGCGGGTCAGGTGCTTCGCGAGCAACTCGCCAAAGCGGGGCTCGGCATCGAGCGCGTTCGCAGGGCCGTACTCACACTTCGGCGGGGCCAGAGTGCCGACGTCGTGGGCGAGCAGTTCTTCACTCGCGGCTGGGAGCTACATGCGAGTCTTCAGGCCGAGGCGGTGACCGGCCGTGTGTTTCACGCCGAGCAACTGGTCCGCGTCGCCGTGCACAATCCTCAGGTTGAGCGGCGCGGTGCCGTGAACGGCGGTTGGGCGCTGTGGCATCATGCGGGCATCACCCGCCGCGGCTGAACCGCGGTCGTTAGCCCGACGTCGAGAAGGATCATGGAGACCGAGCGCTGGTACATCGCGGTTCTAGTGGTTGCGTCGCAGGTCGACGGCGAGTCCGCTGAACCGCTTCTGGATCTTCAGCTGCGCTTGATCCGAGCAGTCGACGACGAGCAGGCGTACCAACGGGCGATTGAGGTCGGCGACCAGGCAACGCACTCGTATCGCAATGCCGATGGGGCCTTGGTTTCTTGGCAGTGCCTCGGGTTGAACGACCTCCGAGAGCTCCTCGAGCAAGAGCTGGCTCACGGCGTGGAGGTGTTCAGTCAGCTTACGCGGCGGCCAGCCACTGAGGTCCTGGTTGCGAAGGAGCAGTTGACCTGCTTTTGGGCTGAAGCCAACAAGGAGAGGACGGCTCGTGAGATTTTCGGCGAGTAGAGCGCTAGCCAAGGTCCGCGTTAAGCCTGTGGCGTTCACGAGCTGTGGCATCATCCGCGCTCGGTGCCGCCGCGGCCTACGCTGAGTTCGTTAGCCCGACCGGGGAGACAGCGTGAACGACATCGACACAGCGATCGCCAGAGCCGAGTCGATCCTACCGGGGGTGGAGGCGCCTGACGGTGTGGAAGAAGACCCGCGGTGGCAGGCGATCATTGACATCGAGAATCACATCGAATCGGCTCCGGAGCCGATCTGGCGGTTTATCTGCCGCTGGGGGTCGCCTTACTTTCCACTGGTCGAGGAACGCGCTGGCTCCGACGGGCTCTTCGCTTCTACGTTCTGCATGTGCTCGAAGTTCGGCCAGTCCGCAGCGCCTCAGAACGCACTCCGGTTCGACGCGCTGGAGACCCGGTTGCGAGGTTGGTCGATCAGCGGGCTGGCCAGCGCATGAACCCGACGGCGGCCGGCTTCCGTGCATCATCTGGGGCATTCGAGCGCCGCGGGTTGTACGCCGTCCGCTAGGCGTCGCAAATGAGGCCCTTCTCACTCCGAATCCGCGAAGAAGTCTTGGGCACCTTTCCAGAATGGGAGCAGTACGCAGCAGAGGAAGCCTGGAAGGACAGCGATCCCTACCTCGTGGTGACGGTACCTGCTCCGAAGAGCGCAGACACCGATCTACCACTGCGGATAAGCACGTGGGATGACGAAGTAACGGTCGAGTTCGACTACTACCACACGCACTTTGACCGCTGGGCTGCCGTACCCGGAGACACGAGACACCAGTCGGCGCAGCTCTATGTGCAGGAGTTGCTCGCTGAGAAGTTCGCTGTTGCTTCATGGTGGCAAGAGAACCACTGCAAAGTCTGCGGGCAGGTTGAGCCCGGTCAGGCACTCACGCCGTCGCTGAACATCGCGTACACCAGAGTCCGCGTCCGCTCATGGAACGGCACCCACAATGCCGCAGGCGACGCCTAACCCCTCGCTCAAGCGGCGCTTAGCTCGAACGTTGGGCGCACTCACTCGAACCGAAGGTGGCGACCCGTGACCCGAACGAAGAGAGCAGCCGTCCTGGCGCTTCAGCGTCGTCGTTTCATCGCACGAACCCTGGTCGATGGCCCGCACTCTTTCCATCCACCCAAGAACGCGAAAACGTACGGGTGGCTGGAGCCGACGCTGCGATTCGTCGTTGGTGACTATCCCGCGGATACGCGATCCTTCGCGTTGTACTGCGACGACTCCATGAACAAGTACTCTCACTTGTTCACACCCATGATCCGGATCTCAACGTGGCGGCGAGAGGCTGAGCTGAATAACCGCGGCCAATGGCCGCTCGTTGACGTCAGATGGGCTTACCTACGACGGGGGAGAGGCCGGGTAGACCAGCACATTCGCCGGCTCGTGGGGGCGCTGACGCGCCTGAAGCTGGGCGAATCTGGAATCTATGACAGGCGACAGGCCGCACCGGCCAGCGATGGCCAGACGCTCGGCTTCGGCCTCATGGTTCGCACTGGTGTGCACTACCTAGAACTCTCCGGAAGCGCGCCTCGAAATGACTCCCTAGCGAAAATCGTCATGGCCGGATGCGCCCTGCTCGAAGAAGTGGCTTCTCCAGTGCCCCTTCGTGGTTGGACCGAATGCTACGATCAGGACCTCACTGCGAAACAGTTGATGGCTCGTCGGCATTGGAGATGGGCTCCAAGACGGGAGTTATAGCCAACGAACGGAGCTGACGCGCACAGAGCGGGCGCGGCTCATTCGTGCTCGCTAGGCGTCTGAACACACATGGCCGAATGGTGGGACGCTAGAAACACACGCTGGCACGAGCTGTTCGAAGCCGCCGTGGAAAGCGTGTCGTCGAGACGCCTCTCCGAGGCTCTGAGCCGGCTCGACCGTGTGGGCAGCTGGCAACGTCGCCAGACCCGACACGGCACGGAGAACCACTTCTGGCACGACGCGGAGGTGCTCTGGCTTCGCGGCGTGGCCTTGGAGCGTGCTCGCAGACGTGCGTTAGCCCGAGCAACGTGGACTCGACTCGCGAGGCTCTACGCGAAGTCGGTCCGACGACCGATCTCCTCGTTTGAGCCCTACTGCCTTTGTTGTGGGGAGCGTGAGCTCAGCTTTTCTCCGAACTGGGCGGCCGCCGCAAGAATGCTTCGCGAAGTGACCGATCGCGACGAGCGCGCGATTGCTGCCGCTCTGTCGAGCTACGCTCAACCATCGTCGAGCCTTGGACGATGCGATCAGGCGCTCAAGCAGCGGTTGCAGCCTGCGACGCGCGGTGGCAACCTGAGCGCGCCGCGGCTGAACCGCGGGCGCTAGACGGCAGCCGATGTCATCTCCCGAACAGAAGGCGCGCAAGAGCGCCGCGAAAGTGCGAATCCGCCTGGTCGAGGACATCCTGCGCCGGTGGGACCCCATTGGAGTCGGGCCGGGAACGATGGCGCCGGCCGATGAGTACGACCGTTACGCTCCGCACATGGTCTCGATGGTAGAGGGCGGCTGCACAGTTGAGGAACTTGCGACGCACCTCGATGAACTCTCGACTACAACCATTGGGGTCGGCTCGAATCCGAAGGCAAGCGCTTCATTTGCCGCACAGATCATCGAAGCGCTAAGGCCGTCTGGCGTATCGCTGGAGCGGGCGCGTGAGGAATAGGGTGCCAGGCCCAGACAACACCGCGCGCGGCCCAGCTCAACCGTTAGACAGTATGAGGCCACGCGTATGGCGCTGGTAACCGGTGGGCCAGAGTTCGACCTAGACTGGGATGACCGCACAAACGCGTGTCTCTTGCTCCTCCGCGAAGCGGCAGATCGGGTGGCTAAGGGCGGTGCCGGTGCGTTGCCGTCACAGGCGATCGTTGATGCGATTTTCTGGGCCCTAGCAACGCCCCTTCCGCCGTACCCCCTTCGGGCGGGCGAAGTGCGATTCCAGTCGAGATTCTTTGACAGCGACTGCGCGCCGAGACCCGCGGCGCACGACTCGTGCGCTCTGCTTCGGAACGGTAGCGCAAGGCCCAGGGACATTGAGGCGATTCGCGGCGTCGTCCAGATCATTGAGTTATCGACACAGCAATGGGCAGAAGGGAACCCTGAAGAGCCGGACACGCGGAGCGTGTTCAGGCGTGTAATGCAGTTGTTGTGGTCAAGCCACTTGGCCCGTAGACCTCCGGGCTTGGACTATCCGCATGGGCTGTAAGCTGGCCAAGTTCACCAGCGCATGCAGCCTGCGGCCGGCAGCGCTGTGGCATCGTGCGGCTCATCCGACCGCTGCTGCTGATTGCGCGGTCGTTAGATTGACAGAGACATAAGCGACGATCCCTATTCAAAGCTTCGTCCCCAGCCGGCCACGCCACCGGAGGAGATCTGCGCGTGCACGCCGGGTGGTCCAATCGTGTTGCAGGTGCACTTGGCGCCCATTCCTCTGTCGTGCGCGTGCTGCAATCTCGAAGTGCCTCCAGAACGCATCGGGCTCGACCCGCCACTCGTTGAGGCCGTTGCATCGTGGCGCGCCTTGTACCAGGCGTTTGACACATTGTGGCTTGACTCAGGCGAGCACGAAGACTGGGCGGCGTCACACCTCCGCAACCCCAACAGTCCCGTTAACCTGCGGGGCTTGGCGCTCGTGCGCCGGCTCAACGAGCGCCGACGCACTTTTTCTCTGGTGGTTCTGGCCTGCTGATGAGGGCGGTGAGGTTGCCGTGCCCACAGGGTGCCCTCGCTGCTCGCAGGCTCTTGAAACGCGTTTCTCAGGCGAACGACCGCAGGGCGGCAGCTTGCTCGTGTGCGACGCCTGCTCGATCGCGATAGCCGTCCAACCAACGGCTGCCGCCGACGGCGGTCAGACGCTGTGGCATCATGCGGGGCAGCAACCGCTGCGGCTGAACCGCGGGCGTGAGCCCGACTCGACCAACATGGGGGACATCTACCAGGCCATTCGGGAAGCCGAGGAGCTGCTTCCGGGGCATGCCGCACCCGACGACGAGGATGATCCTCGCTGGGCGGCGATCATCAAGGTCTCGGAGTATCTCTGGGAGGAGACTGACCCCGAACCGATCTGGGCCTTCGTCGTTCGGTGGTCAACCGACGCGGACGAAGATCTTCAGCAGGCGCTTGGCAAATGCGTTCTTGAGCACCTGTTGCAGCACTATTTCGCCGAATACTTCCCTCGAGTCGAGCATCAGGCGCGTCACGATGCCGGCTTCGCCCGCGTCTTCCGCGCGTCCAGCAAGTTTGGGCAATCCGAGGAGCCGGCAAACGCGGCCAGGTTCGACGCGCTCAAACGTGAGCTGGGGGACTTGGTATGGTGAATTGGGCGGGCTAACATCCAACTAGCCAGACAAAAAATGCCAAACGAACAACAGGCGTGGAAACGGCTGCTCAAGGCCTGTGAGTCCGGGCCAGCCTGCGCCGTTGAAGAGGCGCGGTGGCACGTCGAGGCGTTCCCGCGCAGTGTTCGCGCCTGGCTGTTGTTCGCCGACGTCTTGGCAGAGCTGGCTCTTTACTCAGAAGCTGCGGCCGCGATTCGACGGGCCGGACAGCTGTCGTCGGGCAAGGCCGCGGTTCGTGTCTGGATTCAGTGGGGCTTCCTCTACCGCGAGAAGCAGGATCTGCGCCGCGCCGAGCGTTGGTTTCGTCGGGCACTCTCGGCCGAGCGAAGCACGGCGCATCACATTCTCTTGGGTGCCACGCTCGCGAGGCAGGGCCGGCTCAGCGAGGCTCTCAGAGAGTACCGCTCTGCGATCCTTCGGCGCACGCCGGGCGAAGCGGTTGATGAGGCGCACCTAAATGCGGCGTTGGTGCTCCGAGCACTGGGCCGCTATCGACAGGCGCGAGTCCACCTCGTTAAGGCACTGTCGCTAGATCCGAACTACGCGTTGGCTAGACGCACCATGACCGACATCGACCGCGTGTTGGCGCGATCATGACAGGCTGTCTGAGTTCAAGCCCGAACTGCAACACTGACGTCGTCCCGGTCCCCTGGCGGGCGCCGCTGGGCGCAAGATTGGTCTTCGGAGGCAACATGCCACTTCCAGACGGCCTCGATCACGACAAACTCGCGGAGGCCGCCCTGGCGATTCTCGCGCTCACCGCATTCAGCAGCAGACACGAATCGCGCGCGTGGAAGGGGCTGGACTGGGACGTCCTGGACCTTCTGTACCGGCGGGGATGGATCGAAGATCCGGTGGGCAAAGCCAGGTCCGTGGTGCTGACCGAGGCCGGCGAACGCCTTGCGCCTGCCCTTATGGCGCGCCACTTTTCGAAGGCTCGGCCATGACTGCGACCGCTCGGACGTCGTCACCCGCCGCGCATGGTAGTGCTGCGAGCGACGCGGAAGCTGCTGGCGAGCCTGCCGGTCACCACACCCGAGCTGCTGCGCGCCAAGTGGTAGGTCAATCGATCTTGAAAGAATCTTGAAACTTTGTCCCCGAAACCACCCACTTGAAACTTTGTCCACCGGAAGGTCGATCCCGTAAACCATTGAGAACACTAGATCTTCCGAGACCGTCCGACCCGCCATGACCCTCTCTGGACGTGGTTATCGGGGTTCGAATCCCTGCGTCCCAGCCAGACTTCGCTCGGCTTCGCCGAGCTTCGTCTAGGGCGCCTTTGGCGCCCAAGCCAAGCGAGAATCCGACGGGCGAAGTCTGTCTCGCCGAAGCGATGCCTCGCCGAAGCGGCGGCGGGCGCGAAGGCGGGCGCACCTGCGCCGATACGGCGTCACAATTCGGCCGAATCTCGCGAACGTCCGTCATGGCCCGGAACCTGCGCTACCGAGCGCATGGACTCACGACGGTTCGTCTACATCCTGCGGAGCGATCCACAACCCGATCGCCACTACGTCGGCCTCACGAGTGACGTGACGCGACGTCTCGTCTGGCACAACTCGGCGCCGTCCGGCGTCACCGTCCACCATCGGCCGTGGTCAGTTGTCGTCGCGCTCGAGTTTGCAGACCGCCTGGCCGTGCTCGCATTGGCCATCGGCGGGGTCGGAGCCGCCGGGGCACAGGCGCAGATGCGCGTGGGTCAGGGCCGTGCTACTCTGCGCCGCGCGTCGCCCCCTCGCAGTGCCGGCTTCCTCTGCCCACGGAGTCCTGACCATGACCCGCATCGCAGTCTCGCTGGCTCTCGCGGCACTCGTCGCTGGCGCCGGGCCGGCCCTCGCGCAGGCTCCGTCGGCCGACGAAGCCGCCATCCTGGGCGTGATCGACCAGTTCATGCACGCGGTGACGTCGGGCGACCCCGCCGCGATGGCGCGCATCCGGCTGGAGGGCACCACGACGACCATCGAACGTCCTGAGCCGGCGGGCGGCACCGTGGTGCAGCGCCGGCCGTTCCCCACGGGCACGCCTGCCGCCACGAGTGCGGCGCCGTCATCGGCGCCGGCCAGCGCCGTTCGCGAGCGCTACTGGGACCCGGTCGTCCACGTGCGTGGCCGCCTGGCCGTGGTGTGGACGCCGTACGAGTTCTGGCGCGACGGCAAGACCAGCCACTGCGGCGTCGACGTGTTCGAGCTCACGAAGCAGACCGGCGCCTGGAAGATCGGCAACGTGATGTACACGGTCGAGCCCGACGCCTGCCCGGCCATGCGACCGAAGGATCCGGGCCGGGTCCGTCCGGCGCCGTGACGTTGGTCCCGGATACCCAGTCCCTGGCCCGAGGGCATTACACTGCGCGGATGGTCCGCCTGCTGCTGAGGCTCAGGTCGACGCCACGCCGTCTGGCTGCCGCCGGTGCCGTCTGCCTCATGGCCGCGCTGTTGTCAGCGGGCCGCGACGAGCTGCGCGCGCAGAGTCGCGCGCTCGTCATCAGCGAGATTCAGGGCGACGGGCCGCGGTCGCGCTACGAGGGTGCGACCGTGACGACAACCGGCGTAGTCACCGGCCGGAAGTCGAACGGCGTCTTCATCCAGACGCCCGCCGGCGCCGACGACGGCAATCCGGCGACGTCGGAAGGGCTGTTCGTCTTCACCATCACGGCGCCAGCGGCGACGCTCACGGCCGGCACCGTGGTGGAGGTGTCGGGCCGCGTCGTCGAGTTCGTGCCGGCCGCCGATCCCTCGAGCCCGCCGCTGACCGAGCTTGTCGAGCCGACGTTCTCCGTGCGCGGTGCGGGGCTGTCGCTGCCCGCCGCGATCGAGATCGGGCCAGGCACCGTGGCCGCCTCGCCCTCCGGCATCCATCCGCTCGAACGGCTCGAAGGCATGCGCGTGCGCGTGGCCTCGCTCACCACCGTGAGCGGCACGCTCGGGTCGGTCAACGAAGCCAACGCGACCGGCGCCTCGAATGGCGTGTTCTACGGTGTGGTGGCCGGGGCGCCACGGCCGTTCCGCCAGCCCGGGATCGTCGCCGGCGATCCCCTGCCGGCCGACGCGCCGTGCTGCGTGCCGCGTTACGCGCCTCCCGTCGGCCTGCTGCGCGTCGACAGCGACGGCCAGCCGGGCGCCCCGGCCCTCAACCTCGCCACCGACGCCCGTGTGCAACAGCTCGTCGGGCCGCTCGACTTCGGCATCCGTGCCTACACGATCCTGCCCGACCCCTCGTCGCCGCCACTGGTCGCGCCGGCGCCCGACCTGCCGCTCATCCGCGAGGCCGGCGCGGACGAGTTCGCGGTGGCGTCGTTCAACCTGCAGCGCTTCTTCGACACCACCGACGATCCGGGTGTCGGTGACGCGGTGCTCACGGCGGCGGCCTACGAGACGCGGCTCCGCAAGGCGTCGCTCTACGTCCGCCGGCTGATGCGTCTGCCGCACATCATCGGCGTGCAGGAAGTGGAGAACCTGGCGACGCTGCAGGCACTGGCCGCCCGCCTCAACCGCGACGCCCGCGAGGCCCGCGAGCTCAAGACGCGCTACGAGGCCTATCTCGAAGAGGGCAACGACCCGGGGGGCATCGACGTCGGCCTGCTGGTCGATCGGGCGCGCGTCGAGGTGCTGCAGGTGGTGCAGGAAGGGCGCGGCGAGCAGTTCCGGGCGCCCAGCGGGCAACTCGACGTCGTGCACGACCGTCCGCCGCTCATCATGCAGGCGCGCGTCACGTGGCCGGCAGTGTCGTCGCGGCCGCTGACCGTCGTGGTCGCCCACATGCGGTCGCTCATCGACATCGACTCGCCGACCAGCGGCGCCCGCGTGCGCGCGAAACGCGCGGCTCAAGCCGAGTCGCTGGCCCTGATGGTCGATCGGCGGCTGTCGTCGGATACTGCAGCGCCGCTCGTCGTCATCGGCGACATGAACGCGTTCGAGTTCAGCGACGGCTACGTCGATGTCGTCGGCACCGTCGGCGGTCACCCCGCGCCTCGCGAGCAGGTCGTGCAGCCGACGCGGGACCTGTTGACGCCCGACCTCATCAACCTGGTCGACGGCGTGCCGGCGGCTGACCGCTACTCGTACGTATTCGATGGCGTGGCGCAGACGCTCGACCACATGCTCGTCTCGCCAGGGCTGCTCACTGCGGTCACGGGGTTCGGGCACGTGCGCGGCAACGCCGATGCCCCAGAGGTCTGGCGGTCGGATGCCACGCGTCCCGAGCGCATCTCCGACCACGATCCCGCGCTGGTCTACCTGCGCGTGCGCTAGTCGCCGCCTGCGGGCGCCGGATGCGGCCGACGGGCGCGATATCCACAACCGGGGTCACGGGACATATCTGTTCCGGCGCATCAACGGAACCTGGAAGGTCGTGCACACGCAGTCTGCCAGCTCGCCGGTCAAGGCGAGCTGAGGATCTCCGGCTGCCCTGGGACGCCGCGATCTGGCTGCGGCTCCAGGCCAGGTGGGACCTGTGGCATGCGGTGCAGGCGCGAGGGAAATCGAGGCTTTCGTTTTGGGTCTCGTGTGACGCATGATGACCACTCACTGGCGGGCAAGTGCCACCGTGCGGCGCCGCCCCGCCCAGCCGGAACGATGATGACGCGAACGGACCGTGGAACCGGGCCGTGGCTCGCGGCCCTGGCCGTCGCCGCGACGATGGCGGCCTGCGGGGGGGCACCTTCGGCCACCACCGAAATCACGCTGCTCGGCTATCAGACCGGCGGCTTCCGGGAGCAATACATTAAGGCCGTCATCGAGCCGTTCGAACGCGCGCACCCGGGCGCGCGCGTCAACTTCTACGGCGTGCGCAACTCGGCCACCGAACTGGCCGTGCTGCGCGGCCACAAGGGCCAGGACTCGCCGCCGCCGGCCGACGTCACGATCATCGATCTGTCGGTGGCCACGATCGCCCGCGACGAAGGCCTGCTCGACGAAGTGCGCCTCGATCGCGTGCCGAACGCGAAGCTGCTGCAGGGGCTCGGCGCCGAGCTCGGCGCCTTCGGCCTGCCCGTCACCTACGACACGCTCGCTCTCGTCTACGACACCCGCGCGGTCGTGCCGCCGCCGACGAGCTGGAACGCCCTGTGGGACCCGGCCCACACGGGCCGCGTGGTAATTCCCGCCGAGGGCGGCGGCGACATCCAGGCCATCGCCCTCACCATCGTCGCCAACCGGCTCGCCGGCAACGACGACTACGCCCACGACGTCACGCCGGGCGTCGAGCGCCTCACCGCGCTGGCGCCGCTCGTGCAGACCTGGGAGCCCAAGCCCGACGCCTACACGCTCGTCGCCAGCGGCAGCGCCGACGTGGCCATCGGCTGGAACGCGCGCAGCCAGTTCCACGTGAACGAATCGGGCGGGCGGCTCGGATCGGTGCTGCCGGCCGACGGCACCGTCTCGCAGGTGAACGTGATCGGCGCCGTGAAGGGCACGCGGCAACGCGACCTGGTCGAGACCTTCATCGATTACGCGCTCGGCGCCGAGGCGCAGGCGCGCTTCTCGGCGGCGATGTACTACGCGCCCACCAACACCGCCGTGCAGCTCGACGCGGCCACCCGCCAGCGCATTCCGCTGCTCGACGCGGCCAACCGCGCCCGGCTCATTCCGGTGGACTGGCTGCAGGTGGGGGCCATGCGAGAGCGGATCCTGGAACCGTGGCGGCGCACGATCATTCCGGCCAGCCGATGACGCGGTCGGCGGCGCTGACGCTGCGCGGCGTCACCAAGCACTTCGGCGCGGCGGTGGCCGTCGACGGCGTGAGCCTGGACGTGGCGCCAGGCTCGATGCTGGGCCTGCTCGGCCCGTCGGGCTGCGGCAAGACGACCGTGCTGCGCGCGATCGCCGGGCTGGTGCCGGTCACCGCCGGCACCATCACGGTGGACGGCGAGGACATCACCGCGCGTCCGCCGCACGGCCGCGACATCGGCCTGGTGTTCCAGCAATACGCGCTCTTCCCGCACCTGTCGGTGGCGGCGAATGTCGGCTTCGGCCTCGAGATGCGCGGCGTGGCCGCGGCCGAGCGGCGGACGCGCGTGGCCGAGGCCCTGGCCATGGTGCAGCTCTCGGGATTGGATGGCAGGCGCCCACGCGAGCTGTCGGGCGGCCAGCAGCAGCGCGTGGCTCTCGCCCGCGCGCTCGTCATCCGCCCGCGCATCCTGCTGCTCGACGAGCCGCTCTCGAACCTCGACGCGCGCCTGCGCGACGAGCTGCGCGTCGAAATCCGCAGGATCCAGCAGCGCCTCCGCATCACGACCGTGTTCGTCACGCACGACCAGGCCGAGGCGCTGGCCATGTGCGACGTCGTCGGCGTGATGTCGCAGGGCCGGGTGGCGCAGATCGGCCCGCCGGCCGAGATCTACGAGCGGCCGGTGTCGCGGATGGTGGCCGAGTTCGTCGGCCGGCTCAACACCTGGCCGTGCGAGGTGGTGGCTCCGGGACGCATTCGTCTCGACGGCCGCGAGATGCCGGCGGCCACCGACGGCGTGGCGAATGGCGCGGCACTCGCCACGATCCGGCCGCACCGCCTGCTGCTCGGCGGGGCGGCGCCGGCCGGCGCCCTGAACCACGTCACCGGGCAGGTGACGCACGTGGCCTACGTCGGCGACCTCGTGCAGTATCACGTCGCCGCCGGCGCCCTGCAGCTCAGGGTCGAGGCGCACGCCGCCCGTCATGCCGAGACGCACCGCGTCGGTGATGTCGTGGAGTGCCGCTGGTGGCCCGACGATCTGCGGGTGTTCGGGGCGTAGGCGATGACCGTCACCGCCCGCCGCGCCGTGCTGCTGCTCACGCCGATCATGGCGCTCATCGCCGCGGCCTTCGTCTGGCCGGCGCTGCGCCTGGGCCGGATCTCGCTCGTCCAGGCCAGTGCGAGCGGCGCCATGACCGACGCGGTCACCGTCGCCAACTACACGACCTTCTTCACCGAGCCGGCCAATCTCGAGCTGGCCGCCAACTCGCTGCTCCTGAGCCTCGTCGTCACGCTGGCAACGCTCGTCTGCGCCTATCCGCTGGCCATCGTCCTGCACCGCGCATCGTCACGCTGGCAGCCGCTGCTCTTCGCGCTCACCATCTCGCCGCTGCTCGTCAGCAGCGTCGTGCGCACCTACGGCTGGATGGCCCTGCTGGGTGATCGCGGGCCGGTCAACGCGCTGCTCGTCGCCGCCGGCATCGTTCCCGAGCCGGTGCGGCTGGTGAACAACGCCCTCGGCGTGGCCATCGGCCTGGTCGAGATCCTGATGCCCTACATGACGCTGTCGCTGGTTGCCGGCTTCGGCCGCCTCGACGTGGCCTACGAGGAGGCCGCCGCGTCGCTCGGTGCCGGTCCGGTGCAGCGCTTCCGCCGCGTCGTGCTGCCGCTGACGCTGCCCGGCGTGGCGCTCGGCTGCGGGCTGGTGTTCGTGCTGACGATGAGTTCGTTCATCACGCCGAAGCTGCTCGGCGGCGGCCGCGTGTTCCTGCTCGCCACCGAGATCTACGACCTGGCGATCGTGCGGCTGCAGTGGCCCACCGCGGCCACGCTCGCCATGGTGGTGCTGGCCGTGCTCGGCCTGACGACGGCGTGGTTCCCGCGCCTGACGCGGAGGTTCGACTGATGGTCGGCACCTCGCGCTACGGCGCCGGCGCCGTCGTCGTGGCGCTCTACCTGTTCCTGCTGGCGCCGATCGCGATCGTGCTGCCGCTGTCGTTCAGCGGCGACAGCTACCTGTCGTTTCCGCCGGCGTCGTGGAGCCTGCGCTGGTACGTCGCCCTGCTGTCGCACGACGGCCTGACCGGCGCCTTCAAGGTCAGCGTGGCCCTGGCGTCGGTGGTGACGGCGCTGGCGCTGCTGTGCGGCACGACGGCGGCCTACGCGCTGGCCCGCGGCACGTTTCGCGGCCGCGACGCGCTGCTGGCGCTCTTCACGGCGCCGCTGCTGCTGCCCTCGGTCATCCTCGGTCTGGCCCTGCTGCTGACGTTCTCGTCGTGGGGCCTGCTCGGCACCTATCCGGGCGTCGTGCTCGCGCATCTGGTGCTGTGCACGCCCTACGTCGTGCGCATCATGACCACGGCGCTCGCCACGCTGCCGCCCGGTGTCGAGGACGCCGCCGCCACGCTGGGCGCCGCGCCGGGCGTCGTCTTCCGCCGCGTCACGCTGCCGCTGCTGCTGCCGGCCGTGACGGCCAGCGCGGTCCTGAGCTTCCTCATCTCGTTCGACGAGGTGGTGGTGTCGCTCTTCGTCACCGGCCCGCGCCTCGTCACGCTGCCGGTCGAGATCTTCAACTACGTGGACACGCGCACCGACCCGCTCATTGCCGCCGTGTCGGTGGTGCTGGTGGCGGGTACCCTGGCCGGCGTCGTGCTCATCGAGCGCGCCGTCGGACTGCGGCGGGCCGTGGGCGGCTGATAGATAGAATGGCGGCCATGCCCGACTCGCTCGACCGTATCTCGTTCTGGCTGTCGCACCCGCAGGTGCCCTACGTCGAGGTGCTGCACGCCATGGGCGCGCGCCACCTGCTCATCGACCTGGAGCACGGCGCCTTCGACCTGACCGTCCTCGATCAGTTCCTGGCGCTCGTGAAGGCCCTGGGCTTCACGGTGCTGGTGAAGACGCTGGCGCCGACCACCGAGGCCATCCAGCAGGTGCTCGACTTCGGCGCCGACGGCGCCGTCGTGCCGCACCTGGGCGACCTGGCCCACGCCCGCGGCGTGCTGGCGGCGGGCAAGTTCCCGCCGCTCGGCCTGCGCAGCTACTCGGGCGGCCGGTCGGCCGGCTACCAGCGCGCCACCGGCACGTACTTCGACGACACGAACCGGCGGGTGAAGACCTACGCGATGATCGAGACGGCCGAAAGCCTGGCCGCGGTGGAGGCCATTGCGGCGCTCGACACGGTAGACGGGTTGTTTCCCGGGCCGAGCGACCTGGCCCTGGCGCGCGGCCGCGGCGCCTACACCTTTACGGCTGACGATCGGGCCGACCTCACGCGGGTGGCCGCGGCGGCGCGGGCCGCCGGCAAACCGTGGATCATGCCCGGCTGGACGCCGGCCGAGCGGATTTTCGCCGTCGAGCAGGGCGCCGAGCGTATCGTAGTGGCCAGTCAGCACGGCGTGGTCCGGGCCGGCGTGACCGCCACGCTCGACGCGCTGCGCAAGGACGCCATCATCGAGTGATGCGTTCGGCTCAACCCGTACGCCAGGAGCAGCGCCCGTGAAGGCCACCCTCATCCAGAACAACGCCGGCACCGACCGGGCCAGGAACCTGCGCGACGTCGAGGCGCTCATCACGCGCGCTGTCGACGTCGACCGGCCCGACCTGGTCGTTCTGCCCGAGTACTTCGAGCTCTACGGCGGGCCCGCGGGCCACCGCGTGACCGCCGCCGAGCCGCTGCCGGGCGGCGCCGCCTATGCCGCCATGCAGGCCGTGGCCAGGACCCATCGCATCTGGGTGCACGCCGGCAGCATGATCGAGCGCATCCCCGGCGAGCCGCGCGTCCACAACACGACCGTCGTCTTCAATCGCGACGGCCGCGAGGTGGCGCGCTACCGCAAGATGCACCTGTTCGACATCATCGCCCCCGATGGCCACGCGCACCGCGAGTCGGCCACGGTGAAGCCGGGCGACGACATCGTGCTCTACGACCTCGAGGGCCTGACGATCGGCTGCACGATCTGCTACGACCTGCGCTTCAGCGAGCTCTACGTGGCGCTGGCAAAGGCCGGCGCCGACATCATCGTGGTGCCGGCGGCGTTCGCGCTGCTCACCGGCAAGGACCACTGGGAAGTGCTGCTGCGCGCCCGCGCCATCGAGACACAGACCTACGTGCTGGCCGCCGGCCAGTGCGGCAACTACGACGCCGGCGGCACCACGCGGCAGACCTACGGACACTCGCTCGTCTGCGATCCGTGGGGACACGTCATCGCACGCGCCTCCGACGGCGTCGGTTTCGTGACGGCGCGGATCGAGCCGTCCGAGATCGCGCGCGTGCGCGGCCTCATCCCCATGCGCGAGCACCGCCGCCTGGGCCTTGCCGCCCCCGTATCGTGACGCCCTACACGATTCACGACATGCCGCTGCCAGTGCCGCCGGCGGCGCTGGCCGCACTGGCGCAGTGCGAGACGGCCACCATCGGCCACTGGCGGCATCTCGGCTTCATGCACCGCGCCATTCAGTCGCTGCTGCGCGGCCGGCGCGTCGTCGGCACCGCCGTCACTCTGGCCATCCCGGGGCCGGATTCGACCCTGCTGCACCATGCGCTCGGCCTGCTGCGGCCGGGCGACATCCTGGTCATCGATCGCCTGGGCGACGACCGCCATGCGTGCTGGGGCGGCGCGGTGACGCTGGCGGCGAAGGCCGCCGGCGCGGCGGCCGGCATCGTCGACGGCCCGTGCACCGACCTGGCCGAGATCGAGGCGTCGGAGTTCCCGGTGTGGGCACGCGGCATCGCGCCCATCACCACGCGGCTCTACGACCTGGGCGGCTACATGAACGTGCCGGTCTCGTGCGGCGGTGCGGTGGTGCATCCGGGCGACGCCGTGCTGGCCGACGACAGCGGTGTCGTCGTGCTGCCGCCGGCCGACCTGGCCGCCGTCACAAAGGAGGCGCTGGCCAGGCAGGCCATGAGCGCCGAACGCGAGCGCGCCATTCGCGAGGACGGGGCACGCCTCGGTGATCTCACGGGCGCGTCTGCCAAGGTTCGCGCCCGCCTCGCCCCGTAGGCGCCGGCCGGGTCGGTGAGACGCACGTGCGACCCGCGCCTTCGCACGCCTCGCCGATCGACGCCCGCGTCATGCGTTCGAGCAGGGGCGTGGCGCCGCCCATCTCTTCGGTGGCCAACGCGGCCAGGGCCTCGTCCACTGTCTTCCTGGCCTCGTCGTGCGCGCCCCGGCGCCAGAGCACTGCCGCCCACGCGCGCAGACGTGTACTCTCGGACATGATCGGCGCCTCGGCGGCGGCTGCGTACTCGCGTTCGGCCTGCGCCAGATCTCCGCCCTGCACCGCCAGCCACCACGCGTATTCGAGCTGCACTGCCGCGCGAAGCATCGGCGGGTGCACCGCGGCCGCCGTCCGGGCGCGCATCAACACGGTCTCTGCCTCGTCGACGGCGTCGCGATCGAGGCACCAGAAATAGACCGACAGCAGGCCCGGCACCTCCTGCGGGTAGGCGGCCGGCTCGGCGAGAATCGCCTGCATGATCGCGGCGTCCCAAGTGGACGGACGCCGCCCGGCGCTCATCGCGCTCGCGATCGCCATCATGCGGCATTCGCGCGCGCTCGCCGTCCCGCCGCGCCACAGGTCGAGCAAGCGTGCGCCGTCGCTCCGCATGCCGCCCATGTTGGTGGGCAGGCTCGTGGCGACGCCGATGAGGAGCGAGGTCACGGCCACGAGGATCCACGGATCACCTCCGGGGCGCCGGGCCGCGGCCCACGCGGCGGCGGCGAGTGCCAGCGAGGCGAGCGGACCCGCAGCAATTGTCCACGCCAACCGCCGTGGCAGATCGTGATCGCCGTCCGGCAGGAGCATCACCGCGCCGCCCCGGAGCTGCGGCAGCCGGTTCCAGCCAGGGCGCAGCCGTCCGTGTTGCCGTGTGATCCGCAGGGGGCCAAGCGTCATCCACTTGAACTGGAAGCCGAGCACGCGGCCGGCCGCCACGTGACCACACTCGTGCACCACGATGGGCACGATCAGACTGGCGAGCACCGCCACGGCGAGCCACGGCGACGGCCTGAGGCGGGCCTCGTGTCCCAACGCGAAGCCCGCGAGCCCGGCGAGGAAGCCGAGCAGGGCTGCCACCAGCACCACACCCACCAGTCGCCACGCACGCGCGCGGTTGGTGCGTGGCACGGCTGCTGACAGGCGATCGGACGACACGACGGCCATGGCGCGCCAGCTATGCGGAATGTGCCGGATCCGCGGGCGAGGTCCCGGCCGGCGGCACCTTGTGCGGGTCGTGGCGCCACACCCAGTACGAGTACGCCATCGACCACACGGCCATGCCGACCGATCCGCCGATGACGAGCACCGGAAGTGCGCGGCGGCCGGCGAACGGCGCCGCGGCCATCACGACGAGGCCGAGCGCGACCATCAGCCAGCCGCCAACGCGGTGCGTGCGCGTCCAGGCGGCCTTGCTCGACAGCGTCCACGGCGTGCGGATGCCGACGAACCAGTTCGGCCGCAGCTTGCCGAAGCTGTTGCCCAGCACGACGAAGAGACCGCCGAGCAGGATCGGCAGCACCAGCGCGACGTCGACGTGTCGGCCGCGAATCGTGACGTGCAGCATGGCGTAAACGGCAGCGAGCAGCACGAGCACCGCCAGTCGCACGCTGTCGTAGGTGCCCTGGAACGAGGCGTAGTTCGCGCGGCCAGGATCGGCAAGCGGCAGGACGCGGAGCAAAACGTACTGCGCCAGCGCCAGGCACGGCAGCACGAGCAGCGCCTCGAACTTGCCACCGTAACCGTCGGCGTCGCCGGCGGCGTTCCAGTGGATGGGCAGACGATCGGGCGCCGACGGCCACGTCACGGCCGCGGCCAGGAACATGCCGCCGAGAATCGTCAGGTGCAGTGCGTCGATGCGGCCAGTGGCCTTCATGTCAGCGCCTCTTCCCGCGTGTGCCCACGCCCAGGGCCTGCAGCATCACGCCGAGCGCCTCCTCGGCCACCGATGTGTTCAGGCTGTACACGATCGACGTCCCCTGGCGCTCCGTGACGACGAGGCCCGCGTCGCGCAGCACCTTGCAATGGCCCGAGATGGTCGAGAACGCCAGAGGGAAACGCTCGGCCAGTTCACCCGCCGTCAGATCGCGGGTACGCAGCAGCCCGAGGATCTCTCGTCGCGTCGGATCGGCGAGCGCCTTGAAGACGCCGTCGAGATCGCCCATGGCCTTATTTCGTTATACGCCGAAATATGGCCAGCCGCGGCGGCGGGACATGCGAACGCAGTGACGAGCGTGGGGACGGGCGGTCAGGTGCAACCGGCCCGGGGCACCCTGGAGCCCCTCAGCTGCTGTCGCGATCACTTCGTGGAGCTGACGCTGCTCTGGTCGACAACGTCGATGCCGGCGCCCCCGGGACGCGCAGCTTCGGGCAGCCTCGTTGGCTTCCAGGCGATTCGGCCAGACGCGACAATCGCCTGTTGGTGCAGTGCTGCAGCGCCAGCTGAGCGCAATGCCCTCTGCCGCATGGCTCAGCGCAGGAGCTCGGATTCCCGGTAGTACACCGCGGCGCCCGGGTGCAGGGGAATCGGCGCGGCCGGCAGCTCCTGCAGCGGCACGAGGTTCCAGCGTCCCGCCCGCGCCAGCTCCTGCAGGGCGTCGACGAGTGCTGAAGTCAACCGCCGGCCGAGGGCGTCGTCGATGCCGCGATGGCAGACGAGCACGCTCTCGAGTGCGCCACCCGACTCATCCGTGACGGTGCCGTCGATACTCGAGGAACTCAGATTCTGTGCGCGTGCGGGCGCCACGAGCAGCCCACTGGCCAGGACGACGACCAGGGCGAGGACAGCCGTTCGCGTAATGGGCGACCCAACTCGATTCCCCATGCCACACTCCCTCGGGGCGGGGCCCCGTTGTGTGGCGGGACTATAGGCATCGGCTCAGCAGCCTATTGTCCCAAGTTGTCCCAGCGCTGCGGACGGGCGCGGCACCCGAATCAGAGGGAACGGTCTGGGAGGACTTGCAGTCGAAGGGTGACGCCCGCCGGATCGGTGCCGACCAGATCGCCGGTCTGCGTGTCTTCGTTGAGGCGCATCCGGGCGCCGGCGAACGTGGCCACGTCAGGGGTCTGCAGCCAGTAGCTGAGCAGCCGCGCCGAGTTGGCGGGGGCGGGCCTGGCTCCCGGCCCGGCCCAGATGTTCATCGCCAGCCGGTGGGTATAAGACGCGCCGGCGCCCATGTCGGCCATGCCGAAGTCGGGCAGGTGCAGGTTGCGGGCGAAACCGAGGCCTTCGAACCACGTGAGGGCCGGATCGAGAGCGGGCACATGCAAGTGCAGGTGTGCGACTGTGGCGTCGCGGTGCAGGGCCAGCGCGGGATCGGTGCCGTCGGCCTGCGCCAGTTCGGCCTCGACATCCAGTCGCTCGCGTCCGCTGTGGACGCGCCCCTCCGCGTCGAACATGGCAAAGGGGCCACCCTCATCGCTGAACCGGCCAAAGCGTTCGGGCGTCTCCCAGGCGATCTCGATGCCATGGCCATCGGGATCGGACACATAGAGCGCCTTCGACATCAGGTGATCGACCGGCGAGAAGACGAGGCCGCGGTCGAGGAACCGCCGCATCCGGCGCGAGAACTCGGCCTGGCTCGGCATGCGGAAGGCCACGTGATACATGCCGGCATGGCCCCTCGCGACGGGGCCGGTGGCACCGGGAGTCAGCACGACCAACGTGCGGTCCGGGGTGCCGAGCGCGAAGCCCGGTCCTTCGGCGGGGCGGCGGACGAAGCCCAGGAACCCGGTCCAGAACGCTTCGGCGCGGTTCAGATCGGTCACGGACAAGGTCACTGGACCCCAGATCAGCCGTTCGGGAAGGTGTTGGGCCGTCGTGCACGTCATCCGCGCGGCGCAATCGGCGCGCGGCGCCGTCCCCACGCGACGAACGCCGCCAGGCCAGCCAGAACGAGCGTCACGGGCACCATCGCGAACTCGCCGCGGACGATGTGCGTGCCCGTGGCGCCGAGCATGATCGCCGCAAGGCCCGCCGCGGCCAGCGGCGTCAGCCCCGGCTGGATGCGCAGGGCTGCCGGTGCCAGCAGGCCAATGGCCCCGAGGACCTCGGCGAACCCGATGTAGCGCACCGCGCCGCCGAGCCCGCCGGCCACCCAGGCCATCTGGGTCTGCAGCGTCTCGATCGGCGCCGTGAGCTTCGTGCCACCTGCCATGAGGAACATGGCCGCGAGCAGCACCTGCACCACCCACAGGCTGAGATGCAGGGCGCGGGGAGCGGCAGCGGTCGGGGTGGCAGGCAGCGAGTGGGCGTGAGTCATGTCGACGGTCCTCCTGCCGTGCAGTGTCCAACTGTTGCCGATTGCCAACAAGACCAAGAAATTCGAACATAGTGTTCCATGAGCGCAACAATCCAGGACGTCGCACTCGAACGGCTGCGGGTCTTCGCCGCCGTCGCGGACCACACGAGCTTTTCGAAGGCCGCCAAGGCGCTCGGCGTGAGCAAAGGCACCGTGAGCCGCGCCATCACCGCACTGGAATCGCAGCTCGAGATGGAACTGCTCCACCGCTCGACGCGGCACGTGGCGCTCTCGACGGCGGGCGTCGCCCTGCACGAGCGCATCAGGCACCACCTCGCCGCCCTGCAGAAAGCGGTCGTGGATCTGCCCGAGCGTGACGAGGCCCCGTCGGGACTGCTGCGCATGACGGCGCCGATCGACTTCGGCGCCATCGTGCTGCCGCCGGTGCTGGCGGCCTTCACGCGTCGCTACCCTGCCGTGCGATTCGACGTGCGCCTCACCGAGGGCCGCGTGGATCTCGTACGCGATGGCTACGACCTGGCGGTGCGGGCCGCGGCCGGCCCGATGAAGGACTCCGCGCTCATCGTGCGTCGGTTGGGCGGCGAACACGGCGCCTTCTACGCCGCGCCGGCGTACCTGGCCCGCCGCGGACGACCGCGCTCGCTCGGCGACGACCGGCACACCTGGGCGATGCATCCGTCGGCGCTGAAGCTGCTGCGTGTCCCCGCCGAGGCGGTCCACTTCCTCGTCGACGACTTCATGCTGGCGCGTCAGCTGCTTCGCGAGGGCGCGGCCATCGGCCTGCTGCCGGCGTTCGTGGCGCGGCCGGACGTACGTGACGGCGTGCTCGAGGAAGTGCCCGTGCCGGGCTACTCACCGGTGGCTGGCCAGGTGGTGCTGGTGTATCCGTCGAGCGGCCAGGTGCCGCGCAAGGTCGCGGCATTCCGTGACTTCCTCGTCGAGGCGATGCGGCACGGCGCCCGCTGACGCCAGCCGGTGCGCCGCCGGGGCAGGCGCGCGAGGCTCAGGACGCGAAAGAACCCCCGCATCGCGATGGCCGCGCTCACCACCAGCCGAGCACGGAATGGCCGAGGCTCCATCGCGGTGCGCGCACCGCCTGCGCGCGTCCACGTATCCAGTAGTCGCCGGCGCTGGCGAACTGACCGGCGCCGCGCGCCACCTCGATCCACGCGTTCACCGCCTCGCGCAGCGTATCGGCGCCCATCGGCAATCCGTAGGCGGCCACCGTGCGGTAGGTCGAGTCGTCGGGCACGACGGCGGCCAGGGCCGGCTGCATCCGGCTGGCATAGACCGCCTGCGCGAGCGGCAGCACCATTGCCTCCACGCCGTCGAGGCGTCCGGACGCCAGCACCGCGGGGAGCGGCGCTTCCTTCACGGTGGCCAAGGGCAGCAACCGGCGCACCGGCCGGGCCAGCCGTTCCGAGGGTGTGCCGAGCGGGAGCGCCGAGGCTTGCAGCCCGGTGAGGCTGGTGAATTGCGCCCGCCGATAGTCGGGCACCAGGAAGGCCAGCGGTTCCTCGTGATACGGCGTCGAGAACGCGATCGCCGTGGACGAGGCCACGGTGACGACCAGCCCCGACATCACGATGTCGCACACGCCGCGGTCGAGCATCTCCGGCAGGCGGTCGCGATCGACCACGACGAACTCCGCGCGCACGCCCAGGGCGCGGGCCAGCGCCTGCCCCATCTCCACGTCGTATCCCACGAGCGCGCCGGCCACGTTCGTGAAGGTGAAGGGCACGCCGTCCGCGAAGACGCCGATGCGCAGCGACCCACGCGCCTGCAGACGCGTGAGGCGGCCGGCAGGCGGCAGCGTCTCGGCCGCCGGATCCTGTGGAACGACCACCGCGGCTGGCTGCCCGTTGCGCAGCGTGAAGCCGTCGAGGGCCGCGAGCCCCGTCGGCGCGGGCGGGATCATCACCGCGAGCCACGCACGCGTGCCGGCGAAGAGCAGCGCCACCACGCAGAGCGCCGTCACCCCCGCGCGCAGCAGCACGCGCGGCCGCAGGCGGAACACGCCCCCCGCCATCGCGGCCAGCACGAGCGATAACCCCGCGGTGTGCACCACCGCCACGAGCGCATTGAAGCGCGCGTTCACCACGCCCGACACGTTGAACAACGGGAACAGATCCGCTGGCAGATGCAGCTGGTCGAGCAGGAAGATCACGCCGGCATTGATGCTGCCGAACACGCTCGGCACGCCAGCCGCCGTCAGCGTCATCCACTGCCCCGGCGCGAGCTCGCTGCCCACGTACCACGCCGCGAACGGGAAGAAGGCCAGACTCAGCACCTTCCCGGCATCAGGAAAGTTGTAGAGCAGCGGCACGGCCACGGCGGCCGTGCCCTCGACCACCGGCGGCGCCACGCCGCGTTCCTCGAGCAGCGCGCGGTTGGCGGCCGTGATCATCGGCAGCACGACGAAGTAGTCGCCGGCGGCGAACGCGGTCACGAGCGCCGTGCGCAACTGACGGACGAACGCCGCGCGCTCCACCGGCGTGACGATGGCCACGAGCGACGGCAACAGCCACAACGCCACGACGAGCGACGAGCCGATGTAGACGACGAACCACGCCTGCATGCGCACGAGCTCGTCGCCGCGCAGCGTGCCGGCGGCCACACCTGCCATGGCGAAGAGCCCGAGCGGCGTGAAGCGCACGATGGCGCTGCTCACGCGGCCCATCGCGTCGTTGAAGGCGGCGAGCACGGCGAGCAGGGGCGCCTTCGAGGCCTCGGCCATGCCGGTGATGGCGACGCCGACGAGCAGGCTGAACACCACCACCGCCGGCATGAAGTTGTTGGCCAGCGCCTTGAACACATTCGCCGGGACGTAGACGTCGAGCCAGTCGCCCGCGACTGGCGCGGCCGTGTCGGCGGCAACGAGCACGCTGCCGGTGGAGGCCGGATACGCGAAGGTGGACGCGCCGACCCACACCAGCATCAGCCCCCACACCACCACCAGCAGCAGGCCGCCGCGGCGCGCCAGCACCGCGGCATCATCGGCGCGGCTCGCGCCGATGCCGACGATGATCGACCCGACCACGTAGGGCAGCACGGTGACCTGCAGCAGCTTGATGAAGACCGTGCCAACCAGGTCGAGCGGCGCGATCGCCTCGCCAAGGAACAGGCCGGCGGCCACGCCGGCCGCGAGGCCGATGAGCACGCGCCGGAAGAAGGGGTCGCTGGTGCCGCGGGCAGTCGCTGTCACGCCGGGATGATACGGCGGCCGGGACGCGGCCGGGGCAACCACGCGTCCACGGCCCGGCGCGTGTACGATGGCGCCCCATGCGCTCAGTCGGATCGTGGGTCCTTGTCCTCTGTGGGTGCCTGGCCGTGTCGCCCGCCGGTCTGCATTCGCAGGCCGCGCCGGCGGCGGCGCCGCGCGTCGTCAAGATCGTCGGCGAAACGCACAAGCTGCTGCTCGACGAAGACGGGCGCGTGTTCGGCTGGGGCACCTTCGGCGGCGGACAGCTGGGTCCGACAGCCGGCGCCGAGCGTCTCGAGGGCGGAGGCAGCCTGCCGGTGGCGATCGCGTTGCCCGAGAAGGCCATCGACATCGCGGCCGCAAATGCCACGTCCTATGCCGTCCTCGCCAGCGGCGTCGTGGTCGCCTGGGGCCTCAGCGGCAAGGGCGAGCTCGGAAATGGGGAAATCCGGTACGTCGACAACAGTAAGCCGTGGGCCAACGGGCAGCCGGCGCCCGTCCGGGTGTCGGGCCTGGAAGGCGTCACCGCCATCGCCGCGGGCGGCGAGAACGCATTGGCACTGCTGGCCGACGGCAGCGTGATGGCCTGGGGCAGCAGAGAGCAGGGCCTCATCGGCGATGGCCGGGGCAGAAAGACGCACGCCGATCGCCCGGCTGAGCCGGCGCGCACGCCGGTGCGCATCCCCGGCCTCGCCGACATCGTGGCCGTGGCCACGTACGGCGAGCACGCGGTCGCCCTGCGCCGCGACGGGCACGTCCTGGCCTGGGGCTCGAACGCCGCCGGGGCGCTCGGCCGCGCGCCGCGCCAGGAGATTCCCATCGACGCGGCGGCCGAGGTGCCCGGCCTCACCGATGGCGCCGCCGTCGCGACTGGCCTCGGGGTGTCGTTCGTGCTGAAGCGCGACGGCACGGTGTGGGTGTGGGGCGCCAACTACCAGGGGCTCTTCGGCAACGGCGACCGGACCGACCCTCCCGGCGTCGGCTACGGCTACGAGCTCACGCCGCAGCGCGTGCCTGGCATCGCCAACGCGGTGGCCCTGACGGTGGGCTTCACCGGCCGCCATGCGTTGGTGCTGCTGAAGGACGGAACACTGCGCGGCTGGGGGAACACGGACTGGGGTCAGCTTGGCGTCGGCGTGGCGGGCCGGTTTCAGTTGACGCCGGCCACGCCGAAGATCGCGGGCGTGGTGCGGGTGATCGCCGCAGGGAACCATTCGTTCGCCGTGCGCAGCGACGGCTCCCTGTGGGCCTGGGGGCTCGGCGACCGCGACAACCACCCCTTCAAGGCCAACGTGAAGGTGCCGCAGCCGGTCGATCTGGCGCTGCCCCGCTGAGGAGTGAGGTAGGGTTACCGCCATGCGCGCCCATCCTGCCCGCCTCGCTCTCGCCTGCCTGCTGTGCCTGTCTGCCACCCGCGCCGTCAACGCGCAGCGTGTGGCACCGGAACCGCCCGGCGGCTGGCCGGTGGTGACCGTGCACGGCGAGACGTGGAACCAGCAGCAACTGCTGCAGCGCAACCTCGGCGGACGCGACGACCAGACCACGCAGTTCCCACCGCATCGTGTCGTCGGCAACATCTACTACGTCGGCTCGAACAGCCTGGCGTCGTATCTCATCGCGACGCCGCAGGGCCTCATCCTCATCAACAGCTCCTACGAGCGCAGCGTGCCGCTCATCCAGAAGTCGGTGGAGGCGCTCGGCTTCAAGTTCTCCGACATCAAGATCCTGCTCGGCAGCCACGCCCACGGCGATCATATGGAGGGCGACGCCGCCGTGAAGGCGCTGACCGGCGCGCAGGTGGTGGCGATGGCCGAAGACGTGCCGGCGCTCGAGCGCATCACGCCGGGCGGCAAGCCGCACCCGATCGACCGCGTGATTCACGACGGCGACACCGTCACGCTGGGCGGCACGACGCTCGTCGCGCACCTCACACCGGGCCACTCGCGCGGCTGCACGACGTGGACGCTCAAGGTCCCCGATGGCGGCCGCGTGCTCGATGTGGTCATCGTCGGCAGCCTGGGCGTGAATCCCGGCTTCCAGCTCGTGAACAACAAGGAGGCTCCGGCGATCGCCGACGAGTTCCGCCGCGCATTCAAGGTGTCGCGCGCGTTGCCGTGCGACGTACCGCTGGCGTCGCACCCGGCGATGTACAAGATGGCCGAGAAGCACGCACGGCTCGCGGCTGGCGGCCCGAATCCGTTCATCGATCCCGCCGGCTACGTGAAGGAACTGGACCTCACCGAGGCGATGTTCGAGGCGGTGCTGGCGGCGCAGACGAAGCTGGCCGGCAAGTGACGTTCTGCGGCCGGCGCGCTGGTCGCGACTAGGCCGATCGCGGCGGCCGCGGGACGAGCGGCGGCGTGCGATCCCGATAGGCGCGGTACGCCGGATCGCTGCCCCACTTTTCCTCGGCCCGGGCCTCGAGCAGCGGGATGCCGCTGACGCGCGTAAGCAGCAGATAGACGAAGAGCGGCGACACCAGCGTCACGTACTGCCAGCCGCTGAGCACGGGTAGCGCCAGCAGCGCGACACCCGTCCACAGGGTGATCTCCCCGAAGTAGTTCGGGTGCCGCGACCACGCCCACAGGCCCGTCGTGATGAAGCGGCCGCGGTTGCCGGGCTGCCGCCGGAACACACGCTTCTGGCGATCGGCCACCACCTCGATCCCGAACCCGATCGCCCACACCGCCAGGCCCACCGCAGCAAAGAGATCCAGCGGGCGTGGCTGCAGCGTGGTCATGGCCGCAAGCGCGGGCGCGAGCGTGATGAGCACCCACACGGCCTGCAGGGTCCAGGTCAGCAGAAAGCGCGGCAGGCTGGGCTTGATTTCATCGAAGCGGCCATCGCGGCCATCCTGCCGGATGCGCGCGAACAGGAAGCTGCCCAGTCGTCCGGCCCAGACCACGACCAACGCGGCGAGCAGCAGCGTGCGGGCATCCGTCGCGCCGCCGAGCACGAGCGCCGTCACCACCAGCGTGATGTAGGTGAGGCTGCCGGTGAGGTCGAAGTAGTGCTCGGTCTGCCGGATGAACGACGGCACGAACACGAGCCAGTTGATCGCGAACGACAGCGCCGCGCACACGGCGAACACAGGCCAGCCGGCCACGGTCACGCCGCGATGGCTGCCTGCGAGGGCCACGGCCGCACCAATGGTCACCCCCACGAAAAGGGCCACAAAGGCTCGCTGCTCGCGTGTCATGGCGATAGCCTAGTCCAGGACGGGTATACTCCGCGGCACCATGCCGAAGCTCACGTCGCTTGCCGCCCTGCTCGTCCTGCTGGCCGTTCCGCCCGTCGTGCACGCCCAGGCCAATTCCGTGTTCATCGAAGACCTGACCTGGGTCGAGGTGGATGCGGCGATCAAGGCCGGCAAGACCACCGCGCTCATCTACACCGGCGGCGCGGAACAGAACGGCCCGCATCTGGCGTTCGGCAAGCACAACGCCGTGGCGCGGTATCTCTCGGAACGTATCGCGAAGGAACTCGGCAACGCGCTGGTCTATCCGGTGCTGCCGTATACGCCGGCGGGCGACCCCTCGAAGAAGGAAGGCCAGTTCGCGTTCCCCGGCACGAGCGGCATCACCGACGAAACCTACGGCATGGTGCTGCGGGATCTCGTGCTCGGCGCCGCGACGGCCGGCTTCAAGGACATCATCCTGATTGGTGACCACGGCGGCGGCCAGGAAGTGCTGAAGCAGACGGCCGCCACGCTCGATGCCAGGCTGAAAGCCTCCGGCGCGCGCGTGTTCTACTGCGACGATCTGTACTTCAAGTCACGCGACGAGTTTTCCCAGTACCTGAAGGAGCACAAGGTGGGCGGGGAAGGCCACGCGGGCGTGGAGGACACGTCGGCGATCCTGTACGTGAAGCCGGAATGGGTCCGCAAGGACAAGATCGCCGGCAAGGATCCCGCGAAGGGCGTCGAGGGCGACCCGCGCAACGGCAGGGCGGAGCTCGGCAAGGTGCAGCAGGATCTGAAGGTCAAGGTGGCCGTGGCCCAGATCCGCGCGCAGGTCGCCAGCCACGGCAAGTAGCGCGACGCCTCGCCGAAGCGGCACAGCCGCGAAGGCGGGCGCCCGCTAGAGCTCGGCACCGCGCGGCGAACGACTCACTTGCCTGAGGATCTCGGCGGCCGAGGTGGGCGCCGTCGCACTGAACGCACGCAACAGTTCGAGGAGCTTCACCCGGCTGGGTTTGCGCGACGAGGCGATGTCGTGCAGCGATCGCAGCAGCCCCGCCTGTCCGGTGGACGCCCTGGCGTCGTCGACGCTCCCCATTTGCCAATGTGGGAAGAAGCGCTGGGCGCCCTCTTCCTCGAACTCGAACAGCACGTCGATCTGACGGTGGCGCGGGTCGCGTGCGATCCGGGCGAACGTGGCCAGTACGTCGTGCCGATTCCCTTCCAGTAACTGGAAGAAGGTTCCGGACCGGAGCAGCAGCAGGCCCGTCACGTCGGCCTCAGCGTTCTTCAGGCGTGCATTCTCGAGAATGCCCTGCAGCTCTTCCCCGGAGATGTGCGCGCAGGCGCGGCTCACGTAGGTCAGGAAGTACATGTCGCCTCAGCAGCCGGGTAATCGACACGCGGAGGCGGTTCTTGAGCACCTGCAGGGGTTGCAGGCCTGAGACGCCGCCCCCCGGGTGGGAGGCTCCCTAGAAGGCCGCCAGCCCGAGCACCAGGTGACACGACACCGCGCCGTCGCCGTAGCGCGACGGCAGGTGCTGGATCTCGATGCGCTGGCGTTCCGACAGGGCGACGCGCTGCCCGGCGCTCATCTGGACGCCGCTGCTGATCTCGTGGTGCGCCATGCTCGCCACGAGGTTCAGCAGGTCGGGCGGACGCCACTGCGTGTCGTGCACCTCGAGGTTCAGCAGGCCGAACACGTCCATGCCCGTCGAATAGGCCGAGAGGCCGACGCTGTCGGGCACGAGGTGCAGGCCGAGCCACAGGAGGATCGGCAGGGCCTCGCGCGAGGCGTTGCGCGCCTCGGCGGCATAGCGGGCCGGTTCGATCACGATCGACGCATGCGGGTTGAAGACCGCCACGGCATCGGGCCGGGTCGCCAGCACGCTCGCCACGCCGCCGACGACCTGCAGGTTGATCTCGAGGGCGGGCAGCACGTCGGATTCCGCGAACACCACGACGTGCGCCTGGTGCGCCCGCAGTTCGGCCTCGGCCGCCGGCCAGTGCCACGCCGCCTTCACCGCCCATTCGAGATCGTCCCAGGGCATCGGGGCGGGCGTGAACATGAAGCCCAGCACACCACCGGGAATCGGCAGCGTGGCCGCCGCGGGCGGCGTGCTGTCGGGGTCGAGGGCCAGTGCGGCGGGGTCGACGCCGAAGGCGGCCGCAATCCGCGGCCAGTCGGGCGGGTCGGTGGCACCGAGCGCCACCATCGCGAGAATGCGCGTCATCAGTGTTCCGTCGCTGTCGGGGTGCGTCGAGTATCGCACGCCCCCGCGCGGCGTCTCATCGAGCCGCCGTCGGCACGCGCACCGTTCCGGTGCGTGGATCGATCACGAACAGGCCGTCCGGCAGCAACAGCACCAGTGCGGTGCCGGCCGCCTGCAGTTGCAGCCGCGGATCCGCACCGTCCGGCACGGGAATCGGCGGGACAAGCTCGATCGGGCCAAGGCTCGCGCCCTGGTGATTGAACCGCTGCAGCCGGCGCAGCGACAGATCACGCGGGCGATACTCCACGGCGTAGAATCCGCCGTCGATCGCGGCAAGCCCGGTGACGGGCATGTCGCGCAGCTCCGCCGGCAGGCGCCGCCACGCCGCGGTGGCCGGGTCGAAGCGGTAGAAGCGGGTCTCGACGTGCGAGGTCATCACCACCACCTCGCCAGCGGCCGCGTCGAATGCCACGCCCTGCGGCCACGAGAACTCGAGCGCCGGGTCGACGGCGACGGCGGTGAAGCGGCCGCTGCCAGCGTCGATGGCGCCGAAGTCCTGCGCGGTGAGCCCCCAGTAGCGAGGCCCGGACGGATCGACGGCCAGATGACGCAGGCGCCGATCCGTGTCGCGCGCCGACGCCGCATCGAGTGCCGCCCCGGTGAAGCGGGCGACGGCGGCAGACGCCGGCTCGGGGAACGCGGACACCAGGTGCAGGGCATGGAACTCCGCCACCTCGGCGGCCGGAATCGCGCCCGGGCGGAACGCCGCGTCAACCGCCTGTTGCTCCTGACGCCGCTGCTCGGCCCGTTCCGTCGCGCCCATGCCGGCGCCCGTCAACAGCGCGGCGATGCTCGGCACGAGCACGGCGAGGACGCCGCCCACGGTCAGGAACGTCGTCCAGCGGAGCAGGCGCGACCGGGTGACGAACGCCCCGTAGACGATGCTGCCGAGGCCCCACGTGACGACCAGCAGCGCGATGGCGACGATCTTCTCGGCACGCGTCCGCCGCGAGAACGCGCAGTCGAGAATGGCCCACCACGGCAGGAGCAGCAGGATCAGGAAGCCGAAGACGGCGGCGAGCAGGATGCCGACGAGGCCGAGCCCGCCGAGGAGTGCACTCATCGCCACGAGTCCCGCGTCACGGCCGTCTTATCGAGAACATCAGGCGGCGGCAGTAGGCGGCGATCTCCTTCGCCGCGTCTTCGCTGCGCGCGAGGCCCCACGGCCGGAGGGTGGGGGTAGAATCGTGGCGTTTCGCAGTCAGTCGGAGCCTACATGACACGTCATCCCTATCCGCGCGCGCTGGTCGCGACGGCAACAGTGCTTCTGGCCACGATCGTCGTTGGCGCGTCACAAGACGGCCCGCCGCCTGGTCAGGCCGGCACCCGGGCGACGATCCCGGCGCCGGTGGTCGCGGCCGCGGAGAAGATCGCCACCGATCCGCAGGTCATGGCGCTCGTCAAGGACCAGAGCACGGATGCCGCCGCCAAGGCGCGCTGGAATCAGTTCCTGGAACTGGTGCGCATCCCCTCGCCGCCGCGCCAGGAACATCTGAAGGCGGCGGAGATCCACCGCCGGCTCGTGAACGAGCTGGGCTTCACGCCGGACGAAGTGATGACGCGCGCCGACGGCGTCATTCCCGCAAGCGACACCAACATCGTGGATGGCCTGCCGGTCTACAACGCCTGCGTCGTGATCAAGGGTTCGTACGCGGGCCGCGCCGACGCGCAGCACTACAAGGGCCAGTTTCCCAAGGTGCTCGTCGAAGGCCATATCGACGTCGTCAACCCGGAGGAACTGCCGAAGTCGGGCGACCCCTCCATCCGCATCAAGCTCCAGCCGTACGCGCAGCCGGTGGTCGCCACCCCGGAGGAACTCGCCGCGATTCCGGATGAGCTGTCGTTCGATGCGCGCGGCCGGGTCATCGAAAACGACAAGTACGCCACGGCCAGCAAGGTGTTCGCCAACGCCAGGGAGGCCGAAGCCGGCGGCGGCGTGCGCATCTACGTGCCCGGCTACGGCGACATGATGCCGAGCTCGTCGAACGCCTTCGTGCTGGCGGCGGCGATGAAGAAGCACAAGATCAAGCCCGTCTACGACATCTGGATTTGCGGCACCGCCGGTGAAGAGGGCAAGGGCAACCTGGCCGGCGTGAAGCAGCTCTACGGCTTCGACCAGAAGGCCGGCACCGGCTCCAATCCCCTCAACATCGTCGCCAACTTCGGTCTCGAAGGCGGCGGCATCGTCAACTTCGTCGGCAGCTACCGGTTCGAGATGAAGTTCAAGGCGCCGTTCGCGCGCCCGAACGGGCCGAGTGCGCCGGCGGCCATGGCCGCGGCGATCGCGAAGATCGCCGAGGTGAAGACGCCGACGGACCTCAAGCCCGGCGCGCCGAAGACCACCTACACCGTGGGCCGCGCCAGCTGCGAGCCGCCGCCCCGCCCGGGCATGGGTGTGCCGAGCTGCTCGCTCGAAGTGGACATGCGGTCGACGCGCAAGGAGACGCTCGAGGACATCCGCAACGCCATCGAGCCGGCGTTCCAGGCCGGCGCGTCCGCGGAGAACGCGCGGCATGGCCGCAAGGACGGCAGCGCGGAAGGCATCACCCTCGAGCTGATGTGGTACGGCTTGCGGCCGGCCTACGTGGCCGAGAGCGTCGACAACGTCGCCGTGCACGCCGGACTGCAGTCGGGCATCCAGCTCGGGGCGATCAATGCGCCCTTCGTCAGCGATGGTTCCGGCAGCCTGAACGACAACGTCCCCGCGCACACGGGTGTGCCGACCTACCAGTTCACCCTGGCCTCGTCGGCGGCCGGCGCCGGCGGTCACGCGTTCTGGGAATGGGGCACGCGCGGTGCGCCCGCCATCGAAGTGGCCCGCATGCATCGTGTGCTCACGGCGGCGCTCATCGTGTCGGGCTTCCACGCGGCCGATGGCACCGTGGTGCCGCCCGCCGTGGGACCGATTGGCAAGCGGACGCGGGACACCGTCCGATAACCGTGGAGCAGCCGATCATGAAGCGCCTGATTCTTACGCTCGCGTTCGTCGTCGCCGCGGCCGGCACACCCGCCTTCGGCCAGCAATCCACCGGTGTGCGCGTCGAGTTCCAGGGCCCCGGCGGTCACAGCTTCGGCGCCTATGGACGCGTGAGCGCCCTGCATGCCGCCGCCCGCACCGTGATCCTGCTGCAGAAGGCGCTGCCCGCCGGCAGTTATCAGATCACGAACCTGACCGGCGGTAACTCGGTGAACGCTATCGCATCCGACGGCATCATCGAACTGAAGCTGACGGCGCGCAACGCCAAGGCGTACGACGCGCTCGTGGCGGCGGTGACGAAGGCCGCGGAGGAGGGCGCCGCCGCCGAGAACGCGTTCCGTGGCGTGAAGGCCGGAGACCTGACGGCCGGCGCCCCGGCGACGGTGCGATCGATCGTCACGCGCTTCTGACGCGGGTCACGGTCGAGGCACACTCCACATCGACGGGTGGCGTGATGGTGGACCGGGTGGTCGAACACCGCGGCTGTCGGCTCGCCTACTCGGTCGCGGGCAGTGGCCCCGCGGTGCTGTTCATTCAGGGGGCAGGTGTTCAGGGGGCCGGCTGGCGGCCGCAGATCGCCGACCTGGCGACCGACTACACCTGCCTGTGGTTCGACAACCGTGGCATGGGCCGCAGCCAGCCAGTCGGGGCCGAGATCACCGTGGCCCAGATGGCCGCCGACGCGCGGGCGGTGCTCGACGCCGAACGGATCGCGGACGCGCACGTGGTGGGGCACTCGCTCGGTGGCCCGGTCGCGCTGCAACTGGCGCTCGACGCCCGGGAACGCGTCCGCAGCCTGGCGCTGCTGTGCACGTTCACCGGCAGCCAGACCGCCGCCCCGCTCAGTTGGCGGCTGGCCTGGTTCGGCCTGCGATCGCGGGTCGGCACCCGGCCGATGCGACGCCGCGGCTTTCTCCGGCTGGTGGTGCCGCCGGGGGCGACGGCCGACGCCGGCGCGCTGGCGGAGTTGTTCGGCCACGATCTGGCGGACCAGCCGCCGGTGGTCGCCGCGCAGTTGCGCGCGATGCGCGCGGTCGATCTGACCAGCCGGCTGACGGAGTTGACCGGCCTTCCGGCCCTCGTCGTGACCGCCGCTCACGACCCGATCGCGCCGCCGAGCGCGGGACGGGCGTTGCGGGACGGGCTGCCGCACGGGCGGTACGTCGAGGTCGCCGATGCCTCGCACGGCTTGCCGATCACTCACGCCGTCCTGGTGAATCAGCTCCTGCGACAGCACCTGGCGGCCGTCGGGCCGGCGCGTCCGCGGTTCGAACGCCCGGACGCCGAGGCATAATCCGGCAGCCCGCGCATGAGCCGCCCCCGATCCGACCATCCCGCCCGCCGGGCCGCGCTCGCCGACGCCGCCGCGGCGATCATGGCGTCTCAGGGCGGCGAGCACGTGTCGATGCGCACCATCGCCGCGGCCCTCGGCGTCACCACCGGCGTGCTCACGCACTACTTTCCCTCGAAGCAGGCGCTGCTCAAGCTGACCAAGGAGCGGGCGTTCGATCGCGCCTTCGACCGCGCGCACGCCGCCGCCGCTCTGGCACATGGCCGCGAGCGCATCCTCGCGGTGGTCGATGCGCTGCTGCCGCTCGACGTCGAACGGCGCCTGCTCTGGCGGCTGCTGGCCGGCTATCTGGCCGATGCCGCCGCGACGTCCGCGCTCCGCCAGGCGCAGGCCCGGCGCATGCGCAGGTGGTGGACGCTGCATGCCACGCTCGTGGCGGAGGCGCAGCGCGCCGGCGAGGTCGATCCCGCCCTCGACCCCGAGGCCACCGGCCTGGCGATCGCGACGTTCGTCGAAGGGCTGGCGCTGCAGGCGGTGACCACCACGCTGCCGCCGCTGCCCGGCGGCCTGGACGCGTTCGCCCGCACACACGTCGACCGCCTGCTCGGCCCACGTCCCGGCGAAGGGCGCCGGCGCGGCCTCAGCGCACGCGTCGCGCGGGCCGTTCGAGAAACCGGCCCGGCAGCGCCGCGGTGAGCACGCCGCGATCGATCACGAACTCACCGTTCACGACGACGTCACGGATGCCGTCCGGGAAGTGGTGCGGGTCGGTGTAGGCCGCGCGATCGGCGACGCGTTCCGGGTCGAACACCACCACGTCGGCCCGCGCACCCACCGTCAGGCGTCCACGATCCGTCTGGCCCCACCAGTCGGCGGCCTGCGCGGTCATCTTGTGCACGGCCTGCTCCAGCGTTAGCACCTTGCGCTCGCGCACGTAGCGGCCGAGCACCCGCGGGAACGAGCCCAGACTGCGCGGATGCGGATAGCCCTTGCCGATCTCGATGAGATCGCCGTCGGTCTCGAACATCGACAGCGGGTGGCGCATGACGCGTTCGACATCGGCCTCGTCCATCGCATGGAAGATGCCGATGAAGCCCCCCTTCAGCTGCAGCTCGATGAGGGCGTCCACCGCGTCGTCAAGCGTCGTGCCACGCCCCTGTCGCGTGAGGTAGTCCTCCAGCGTGCGTCCCGTGAGCGACGGGTCGAAGTCCACGTCGCGGAACTGGATGCTGACCGGCGTGGCGCCCGCCTGCTGCGGGAAGATCCGCCGCATGTCCTGCACCAGGCGCGCGCGCGTCGCCGGATCGGCCACCCGGGCGGCGAACGCCTCCTTGCCATCGGCGAGCGCCCAGGCGGGAAACATCAGGTCGGCATAGGTGCTGAACGCCGTGTAGGGGTAGAGATCGTGCGCCACGCGCTGACCGGCGGCATTGGCGGCATCGATGAGCGCGATCGACTTCGCCGTCCAGCCGAACTGGGCCGCCCCGGTGGCCTTGTGGTGGTTGATGAGCACGGGCACCCCGGCCTCGCGGCCGATGCGGATGGCATCGCTGACCGAGTCGAGCAGGCCCGGGCCTTCGTCCTTCATGTGCGTCACGTAGTAGCCGCCGTACGGCGCCACCATCTTCGCGAGCGCGATCACTTCGTCGATGGCGGCGAAGCTGGCGGGCACGTACTCGAGGCCGGTCGCGAGGCCGAGCGCACCGCCGGCGGCCATGGTCGTGTCGACCATGCCGCGCATCTCGTCGAGCTCCGCGGCGGTGGGCGCGCGACTCGCGAGCTGCATCACCCGCTTGCGCGTCCATGTGTGGCCCGCGAAGAGTCCCACGTTGGGCGCCATCTTCACGCGCGCGCGGTAGTCGTTCATGGGCCACGGCTGGTCCTGGCTGTGGAGCGACGCCATGATGGTGGTGATGCCCTGGCGCAGGAAGTTCTCCGCATGCGGGAACTTCTCGAGCGTGACCAGGTGTGCGTGGTTGTCGATGAACCCGGGCGCCACGACATGGCCGGTGGCGTCGATGACGCGGGCGGCGCTCGCCGCGGCGAGGCCGGGGCCGACCGCCACGATGCGATCGCCGGTGATGGCGACATCGGCCCGCAGACGCGGCGCACCGGTGCCGTCGATGACCGTGCCGTTCGCGATGAGCAGGTCGTAGCGCGGCTGGGCGGCACGTCCCGCCGGCAGGGTCACGGCGAGCAGCGCGCCAGCGATGATCGCGGCAACCGCGGCGCGGCGCATTACTCGACCCTCCGGATGAGCAGGCCGGTGAGCCTGCCGCCCGGTCCCAGCTTCACCTGCACACTCGCGCCGCCCTGCGCGAAGCGCGCGCGATACGTGTAGACGCGATCGTCGCCTTCCTCGCTGCGGCTCATCGGGTCGAGCGTCTGGATGCCGCCGAGCGGCTTCAGCAGCGCGGCATAGGCGGCGCTCATGCGGCCCACGATGGTCTGGCGGATGAACTCGAAGTCGGCGAGCGCGAGTTCACCGCGCTGAGTCTTCTCGAGCACCTGCCGGACGTAGGTGGTGACCGCGGCGTCCACGCCGGCCAGCGGCGTCGCCGGCGGCGGTGGCGGTGCGAGCGCGGGATCGATGGCCGCACCGAGACGGCTCGCGATGGCGAGCGGGTCGGCGGTGCGCGCGTTGGCCAGCACGATCACGGTGAGGTCGCTGCCCGCGAAATAGGAGAACTGCGTCCTGAAGCCCTGCCACGACCCGCCGTGCTGCAGGTACGGTTGTCCGTGCAGCGTCTCCACGAACCAGCCCATCCCATAGGGGTACGGTTTGCCGCTGTTGAGGGTGACGGCCGACTGCACGCGCCGCCAGCTCTCGGGTGCGATCACCGCGCGCGCCCGCACCGTGCGCGCCCACGCCACCATGTCGTCGAGCGACACCAGCAACGAGCCATCCGCGGTCGTGTTGGTGAGCGGCGCCACCCAGTTCTGGTTCGTGTACTGCCCCTTCGCGTCCACCAGGTAGCCGGCGGACCGGTGCGCCACGACGTCCGACTCGGAGATGATGCGCGCCGTGGGCATGCCGGCCGGCGTGAAGAGCCGCTCGCGCAGATAGTCCCAATAAGGCTTGCCCGTGACCTTGCTCAGGATGACCCCGAGCATCACGTAGCCCGTGTTCGAGTAGTTCCAGCGCTGACCGGCCGGGAATTCCAGCGTGAGCGCGTAGGCCATCCGCGTGAGGTCGGCCTCGGTGTAGTCCTTGCGGTAGTCGAACGTGTCGCCGGTGTAGTCGGGAATGCCCGAAGTATGGGAGAGCAGGTGGCGCAGCCGGATCGCGCTCCACGACGGTGGCGCGTCTGGCAGATACCGGCTGACAGGCGCCTCGAGGTCGAGCGTGCCGCGTTCGACGAGCGCCATCACGGCGGCCGCGGTGAACATCTTGCCCATCGACCCCGACTCGAACATCGTCTGCGGCGTCACCGGCACCTGGTGCTCGAGGTTGGCGAAGCCGTAGCCCTTCGCGAGCACGACGCGGTCGCCCTTCAGCACCGCCACCGCCAGGCCCGGAATGCGCTGCCGGTCCATCTCCTCGCGGGCAATCGCGTCGACCTGCGACACGTCGGCGCCCTGGACGGCGGGGGCGGCATTGCCGCTCGTGGCCCACCAGCGCGCCGGCGGCGGCGCCTCGGCCGGCCAGATGGTGGCGAGCGTGTCGGCATCGTAGAGCACGCCGTTCTTCATCACGCGGCGAATCGACGTCGAATGCCGGATGTCGTCGAGCGGGTTGCGATCGAGCACGAGGAGGTCGGCGAGCTTCCCCGCCTCGAGGCTGCCGAGGTCCTGCTCGAGCCCGAGGGCACGCGCGCCTTCGATGGTCGCCACCCGCAGCACGTCGTGCCGCGGCAGCCCGCTCTGGGCCAGCAGGCGCATCTCCCAGTGGTTCTGCATGCCCTGCAGCTCGCCGTGGCCACCGAGCGCCACGTGTCCGCCCGCCCGCAGCACCGCCGCCGCTCCGGCGCCGGCCGCGCGGTCGTTGTAGTCCTCGTCGGGAAACGCCAGCAGGCGTGTCTGCGTGCGGTCGAACAACGCATCGGGCGGGAAGAAGCGCCGGAGGCGCGCGTCGTCGATCGGCCGTTCCTGCAGGTGCTCGCGGTAGATCGGCAGGGCGCCGCCAAAGGCAACGAGCAGCGTGGGCGTGTAGGTGATGCCGCTCGTCGCGAGCAGCTGCACGACGTCCTTGTAGATGGGCGCGGCCGGCAGGGCGTGCTCGTTGCCGCTGTAGCCGTCCATCGCGTGCGTCAGGTCCTCCTTGTCGTCGGCGCTGCCCTCGGTCGTGGCGATGAGCCCGAGGTCACGGCTGACATCGGCGATCCAGCGGCGCTGGCGCCGCGAACCGGCGAGGTACGACTTCAGGTAGCGCGTGCCGTAGTCGTCCGTGTAGCGCGTGAGGAACGCGCGCACCTCGTCCGGCGACTGGAAGTCGGTGTCGGCGAACACGCCCGGGCCGGTCGAGAAGATGCGCGGGCTGGGCATGTCACCCGCATCGGCCATGTCGCTGTAGGCGAAGATGTCGGGCACTGATTGCGGGTCCCGCACGGTGGTCGTGCCGAACGCGAGATTGGCGTAGGCGTTGGTGCCATCGGGCTCGATCACCTCGCGCCGGACGTTCCAGTGCGCGTGGATATCGACGAGGCCGGGCATGATCGTGCGGCCGGCGACGTCGATCACGCGGGCGCCAGCCGGCACGGCCACGGCGCCGCGCGCGCCCACGGCAGCGATGCGATTACCGGTCACGACGAGGTCGGCGTCGTCGAGCACCTCCCCGCCGCGCATGGTGACGACGCGTGCCCCGCGCAGCACGACACTGCCCGACGGCGCGGCGCGCGGCACGACCGC
>JALHON010000004.1 GCA_022842985.1 Acidobacteriota bacterium
CAGGCGCAGGTCGAATCGGGCATGGTGCGCGACTTCGTGACACGGATGTTCGATGGCTCGGCGCGCCCGCTCCTGGTCCATCTCGCGAAAGATGCGAGCCTCAGCGTGAAGGAGCGGCGGGCGCTCGAACGATTGATTAGTGAGGGTGAGCCGTGACGGCCGCATTCGTGGCCAACGTCGCGGCGTACAGCCTGCAGCTCGGCGTCGTCGCGGCCGTCGCGGCTGGTGTCACGTGGGCCTATCCAATCCGGAATCCACAGCGAGCACACCGATTCTGGCAACGGCTCCTGGTGGTCGCCATGGCGCTTCCGTTGATGGCGCTCTGGTCGCCCGATCCGACACCTGACGGACCGGCCATGGTCATCGCGAGCGTGGCGTCGTCGTCAGGGGAGACCGGCCCGTTTGTCGCGAAGGGGCTGACACTAGCGGCGCAGGTGCTGGCGGCAGGCGCCGTCGCACGCCTGGCCTGGCTGATCGTTGGCATGGCGGCGGTCCGTCGTTACGTGCGCCGGGCGGTGCCCGTGGACGTCGCGCCGACCCGTGGTTCGGCCGCCACGGCATCGGTACCGGGTCTCGCGGTGTGTCTCTCTGCTGATGTGCGGTCGCCCGTGACTGTCGGCGTGGTGCGGCCTGTGGTGCTGCTGCCCGTGTCGTGGACGGACCTGGACGACGAGTCGGCACGCGCCATCCTGCTGCACGAAACGCTGCACGTGCAGCGGCGCGACTGGCTCCGGGTCTGCGTTGAAGAGGCATGGTGCGCCCTGCTGTGGTTTCACCCGGGCGCACGCCTGCTGGTCACGCGGCTCGACACAGCCCGGGAGATGCTGGTGGACCAGCACGTCGTCTCTGCCCTCGGCGACTGGCGCGCCTATGCGCGAACGTTGATGGCGTTCTCGGACACGGCCGGGCCGACACCGCACCCGGCCGCCTCGCTCATTCGGCCGCGGCACCTACAGCAACGAATTCAGGCACTGTCACAGGAGGCGAACATGACACGACCCGAAGGGCGATGGACGGCTGGTGTGGCAATCGCGGTCGTCGCGGCAGTCACGGCGGGCACGGTGTGGGCGATGCCGATGCCAGGCGGCGCGTCTGCCGGTCCGTCCGTACGGACCTCGCAGGACCCGGTGTTCGACATCGGCAACGGCGTGTCCTCGCCGAGGTTGACGCACGAAGTGAAGCCTGTCTACACGCAGGCCGCGCGGGACGCCAAGATTCAGGGCCAGGTCTGGCTGTCGGTCGTCGTGAAGAAGGACGGGACGGTCGGCGACGTGCAGGTCCGCCAGTCGCTCGACACCGAGTTCGGCCTCGATGACGCAGCGGTTGCGGCGATGCGACAGTGGAGGTTCGAGCCGGCACGGCGGGACGGCGAGCCGGTCGCTGTGCGCGTCACCGTCGAGATGTCGTTCACGTTGAAGGACTAGCGGCGCCGCGCGGACCCATCGTCGGTGGGGGAGCGTTCCGTCCGTCGCCCGACCCCTTCGGCTGAGCCGGGCTTCAGGCCGAGACGTGTGGCGAAACCCGTGTTAGCCTGCACCGAGGCGCCATGACGCCGGGAGCGCATACCCGCGATCGCTCGTCGAGTGACCGAAACTCCGTGCCACCTCGTCACTACGGCCCGGTCAACGCCGTCACGGGGCGGGCTGTACGCGGCAGGCGACTCGCGCAGCCGGCGTTGTGTCTGGCACTTTGCGCGGCAGCCTTGATTCCGACCTTGGCCGCACCGCCGCAGCAGACCTCCCCTCCGTCAACCGCGCCGACGTCCGCGATTGCAGCACTCGATGCTTATCTGACGGAGTACGAGCCGACGCTGAGCGCGCTCGTTGCCGACGAGCGATTCGTGCAGAAGGAACCGTACTTGGGGCCGTACAATCCCGCGCTGAATATGGAACGGTTGCTGCTGTCCGAAATGGCCTTCCTGCGCCTCCCCGGAGACGGCGCGTGGCTCGGCCACCGCCGCGTTCACAGTGTGAATCGAAAAGCCGTCAGTGACGTCGACCCGCGGGCCCTCGTCGCCCTGTTCGGCGAGGGATCTGACGCCGCCATGGACGCGGCACGCGCCATCGTCGAGACGTCGTCGGCGCATCACCTGGGGTTGCCGCGCACCGTGAACGTCCCGACGCTTCCTCTGGAGCTCGTGCATCCACGGCGACGAAGTGCGTTCGATGTCGAGGACGCAGGCGTCGAGCGCGGTGTGCGCCGCCTGGTCTTCCGTGAGCGCGGTGCCGGTGCAATCGTCCGCTTCGGTAGCCTCGGCTTCCTGCACACCACGGTCACGGTCTGGGTGGAGCCTGGTGGTGCGGTCCGACGCGGCGATGTCGAACTGGCTACTCCGACTGGCCGGCCCGCCACGCTCCGCGTCGACTTCGAATGGCATGGCCCCCTGAAGATGCTGGTGCCGGTTCGTATGCGAGAGACGTTCGTGTCGAGTCGCGGTACTGGCGTGGGCGACGCGCGCTACTCCAACTTCCGGCGGTTCGAAGTTGCGGCGCGCTTGCTACCGCAGTAGACCGCTCGAGCCCGGGAGGGCGATGCTGGCCGAGTGCACCTCACGCCGGGCGAGCGACGCCGAGGCGCCGCGCGCCGAAGGTCACGAGCCACAGGCATGTGCCGATTTCGCCAATCGATGCGGGCGCCGATGCGACCCGAGCGAGTGTCGTCGCCGAAAAGCCTGGGATGAGCGTCGCACCGAAAGCGTTCACGAGGTAGCCGAAGCAGCCGAGCATCAGGAGTACGCCGAGGGCTCTGGGCAGCAGGCCCGAGCGAAACACCAGATAGCCGAGGGGAAACAGCCACAGGCCCCAGAAGAGAGAGGCCACGCGCATGCCGCTGTTGTACGCGGAGAGCGAGAGCATGATCGCGGCCGCCCGCTGTTCGGCAGAGTACGCCGCCAGGTACGCCTCATGGCTCACCAGCGTGAGTATCTGGATGGTATGGCCCAGGGCGCTCAGGGAGATCGGCACGGCGATGGCCACGAAGACGACCATGAGCACGGCCCAGTGCTGGTCCACGTGCGATAGCAGTCGGTAGAACGCGAAGGGCAGGAGCAGAAAGGCGATGTCGCGGACGAAGGAGGCGACGATGCCCCACCGCAGCAACCCCTGGGACGCCGTGATGGCGGCGACGGTCGCTTCGACATTGCCCGATGTGATCAGTTGCGAAGGCACGTACGCGAGGCTGAAGATCCCGCTTGCGACGACGATCAGGTAGATCACTCCCGCGGCTCTGCCCTGACTGATGCCGGACATGTCGGTGACTCCTCGAAGCGGATGAGGTTCAGGCCGTGCCTTGTCGGCCGTCCATCCCGCGCCAAGGCGGCAGAACAGTGAGGAGGACGTAGACAGCCTACTGCCACAGGACGGTGAATCGGGCTGGCGTGTTCCGTGCGTGCGAGGTTGGCCCGTCGCCTGTCGCCTAGGCTGATGGTCGCAGCCGCCAGGCGATGGCCACGGCGGCCACGAGCAGCGTGCTCGTGAGCGCGGTGACGCCGGGCCACCCGCCGGCTGCCCACACGCGTCCCCCGAGCGTGCCGACCACACTGGCCCCCACGTAGTACGCGCACAGGTACAGCGCGGAGGCCTGCGCCCGCGCGTCGCTCGACGCGGCCCCGACCCACGCACTCACGACCGAGTGAGAGGCGAAGAAGCCCACCGCGAGCAACGAGAGTCCGGCGAGCACGAGCCACATCGCGTCGGCGCCGGTGAGGAGCGTGCCGCCGAGCATGGCGAGCAGCGAGACGAGCAGCAGGCGATGCCGGCCCAGCGTGGCCGTGAGCGCGCCCATGACCGTCGATGCCGCGATGCCGAAGATGTACACCAGGCACAGCGAGGCGATCTGCGTCTGGCTGAGTTCGTACGGCGGCGCCATGAGCCGGAAGCCGATGTAGTTGAACATCGTGACGAAGCTGCCCATCACGAGAAAGCCCTCGGCGCAGAGCCATGGCAGCGGAGGCCGGCGCAGGTGCGCGGCATACCCGCGGGCGGCGCCGCGCACGTCCGGTGTCTGCCTGACGAATCGTCGCGACGCCGGCAGGAACCGCCACACCAGCGCCGCGCAGGCGAGCCCGATGAGTCCCGTGAGGGCGAGGGCCCACCGCCAGCCGCTGAGGTCCGTGACGGCACCGGCCAGCAGACGTCCCGCCAGGCCGCCCAGCCCCGTACCGCTCACATAGAGGCCCATGGCCAGCGCGAGGGAGCGCGGGCGCATTTCTTCGCCCAGGTACGCCATGGCGGTGGCCGGCACGCCGCTGAGCGCGAGGCCCAGCAGCGCCCGCGAGGCCAGAAACAGCCCCCACGATGGCGAGACCGCGCTCGTCAGGGTCAGCACCGACGCGGCGAGCAGCGAGGCCACCAGCATCGACTTCCGGCTCCAGGCTTCAGACGCCGCGCCGGCGATGAGCAGCGAGCCCGCGAGGAGGGCCGTGGTCAGCGACAACGACAGACTGGCCACGGCCGCGCTCACGCCGAAGCTCGCGGCGAAGGTGGGCATGAGCGGCTGCACGGCGTACAGGAGCACGAACGTCGCAAACCCCGCGGCGAAGAGCGCGGCGTTCGCGTGGGCGAAGGCCTGGGTTCCGTGCGACATCGGCCGATCGTCTCTCTCTTCCGCGATGTCTGTCCAATCGCGAATGCGCACGCGGTAGGCTTGCCTGACCACATCGGCGATGGCCCATCGGCCGTCGCCGTTCACCGATACGAACCACCAGAGGAACACGCAGATGGCAGAGACGAGTGCACTGAACCAGAGCCAGGTGCTGACGGCGAAGCGCTGGATGGACGACGAGGCAGGCATGGAGCGGGCGAGCCTCTCCCCGGCCGAATACGTCGCCTACCGGATGAAGGTGTCGGAGGCGGACGCCGAGGCCCTCGTCGCCGCTGTCTACGCGCTGGACGACGACGAATAGCGGAACGGCGCGTTCCACCAGGCCCCGGAGGGCCGGCTTGACCGACCGACTTGGTCGGATATAGGCTAGGTCTTGCAATTGAGACTCAGTCTCATATTGGAGCCCTCCGATGATTCGATCTGGTGTGCGTGTCGTTCGTCTGCTCGTCATCCTGGCCCTGTTGCCTGGGGCCTCGGCGGCCTCGGGGCAGGTGCCGCCCGGGGCGATCACGGGCACGGTCACGGACGACAGTGGGGGCGTCGTCGCCGGCGCCTCCGTCACCGCCCGCCGCTCCGCCACGGGCGTGGAGTCTCGTGTCGAGACCAACAGGGCCGGCGCCTTCACGGTGGCCGACCTGCCGCCGGGCGACTACGAGATCCGGGTCGCCGGCCAGGGATTCTCCCTCACCGTGCTGCGACTGACGCTGCAGCCTGGCGAGACGCGACCCCTTTCGCTGCGCCTCCGCGTCGGCGGCCTGACCGAGGACGTCGTCGTGGTCGCCGGCGAGATGGCCGGCAGCCACGCACGTCTCCGCCGCCTGCCGGGGGCGGTGGACGTCGTGTCCAGGGAGACCCTCGAACGCAGCCGGGTGATGACCACCAACGAGGCGCTCCGCAAGGTGCCCGGTCTGCACGTGCGTGACGAAGAGGGGTTCGGACTGCGTCCCAACATCGGCATCCGCGGCGTCAACCCGACGCGTTCCAGCAAAGTGCTGCTGCTCGAAGATGGCATCCCGCTGACCTATGCCGTCTACGGCGACAACGCCAGCTACTACCACCCGCCGGTGGACCGTTTCGAACGCATCGAGGTGCTGAAGGGCGGCGCCCAGATCGCGCACGGGCCCCAGACGATTGGCGGCGCGGTGAACTACGTCACCCCGAAACCGCCGGCCATACCCGGCGGCTCGCTGGCCTTCGCCGGCGGCAACCGTGACTACCTCAACGGTCACGGCACGGTCGGCACCACGGTGGGCCGCACCGGCCTGCTCTTCGACTACATGCGCAAGCAGAGCGACGGGGCGCGCGACAACCACGACTTCGCCTTGAACGACATCACCGTGAAGCTCGTGCAGGGCGTGGGTGACAACCAGCAGTGGACGTTCCGCGGCAACTACTACGGCGAAGATTCTACGGTCACCTACTCAGGGCTGCGTCAGGACGAGTATGCCGCCAACCCCAGGGGCAACCCGTTCAAGAACGACGTCTTCCAGGCCGATCGCATCGGCGCGTCGGCCACCCAGGCGCTGGCCGTGAACGGCAACGTGGCGCTGACCACCAATCTCTACTGGAGCACGTTCGATCGCGACTGGTGGCGGCAGTCGAGCAACTCGGCGCAGCGGCCCAACGATGCCTCCGATCCGTTGTGCGCCGGCATGGCGAACCTCGACACGACGTGCGGCAACGAGGGGCGCCTCCGCCAGTACCACGCCTGGGGCGTGGAGCCGCGGGTGAGTGTCTTCCATCGTGTGTTCGGCGTCACGAGCGAGACGGAGTTCGGGGTGCGGGCACATTTCGAGCACCAGGACCGCCGGCAGGAGAACGGCAGCACGCCGGCCGCCCGCAGCGGGGCGGTGGTCGAGGACAACATACGCACCAACCAGGCCTTCTCGGGCTTCCTCGAGAACCGCTTCCTGCTGGGCGGCTGGACGGTCACACCAGGTGTCAGGCTCGAGCACGTGAGCTTCGCGCGCACCAACCGCCTGGCCAACGCCGGCCTTGGGGTGACGGGCGACGCCCGCCTCACACGTGTCATCCCCGGCCTCGGCGTCTCGCACACGGCGGGCGAGCGGATCACGCTGTTCGCCGGCGCCCACCGCGGGTTTGCTCCGCCGCGCACCGAAGACGTCATCGCCAACACGGGCGGCGTGATCGATCTGGATCCCGAGCTCAGTTGGAACTACGAGGCGGGTATGCGGAGCACGATGCGGCCGGGCATCAGCCTCGACGCCACGCTCTTCCGGATGGACTACGAGAACCAGCTGGTGCCCGCGAGCCTGGCGGGCGGCGTCGGCGCGACGCTCACCAACGGCGGATCAACCCTGCACCAGGGCCTCGAGCTGCGGGCGCAGGTCGATACCGCGCCGATGACCGGGTCGATCCACGATCTCTACGTGCGGGCGGCCTATACCTACCTGCCGACGGCGAAGTTCACTGGCGCACGCTTCAGCAGCATCGCCGGGTTCGCCACCACCAGCGTGAGCGGGAACAGGCTGCCCTACGCGCCGGAGCAGATGGCCGCCATCACCCTCGGGTACGCGGTGAACAGCTTCGACATGTCGCTGGAAGCGGTGCACACCGGGGCCCAGTTCGGCGACGACCTCAACACCGTCGTGCCCACCCCGGATGGCCAGCGGGGCTTGCTGCCGGCCAACACCGTGTGGAACGTCGCGGTCAACTACACCATGGCGCGCAGCACGTTCTTCCTGGCCGTGAAGAACGCCCTGGACACCCTGTATATCGTGGACCGCACGCGCGGCATTCTGCCGGGGATCCCCCGCATGGTGCAGGCCGGTGTCAGAGTCCGCTTCTGAGGAGGACCGACGACATGAACAGACGACTCACCCGCGTGTGCGCGGCCCTCGGCGTCGCAGTGCTGCCGCTGCTCAGTCCACGGATCGCGGCGGGGCAGGCGGGGCGCCGCGGTGACGTGCTCGATGTCAACACGGCGTCCGACAAGCAGCTGGCCTCCGTGCCGGGTATCACGCCGGACCTGGCGCGGAGTCTCGTGGGCGGCCGGCCGTTCCTGACGGCGACGGCGCTCGACGCGGCCCTGCAGCCGCTCGCGCCGGCGCAACGCGCGCAGGTCTACCGCCGCCTCTTCGTGCAGGTCAACGTCAACGCCGCGCCCGATGAAGAGCTCCAGCTGGTCCCCGGCATGACGGCAGCCACGATGGCGGCCATCAGACAGGGGCGCCCGTTCACGACGCTCGTCCAGCTCCGCCACGAGGTGGGCAGGGCGATTGGCGAGCCGGCCGTGGCGGCCCTCGACCCGTTCGTGTTCGTGCCGATCAATCTGAACACGGCCAGCGACGCCGACATCATGAGCATCCCGCGCATGGGGCAGCGCATGCTGCGCGAATTCAAGGAATACCGGCCCTACAAGGCGCTCGCCCAGTTTCGTCGGGAGATCGGCAAGTACGTGGACGCCAGGGAAGTGGCGCGCCTCGAGCGCTACGTGACGCTCGAGTGACAACTCAGCGTCTGCTCGAACTGACGTTCCTCGGGGGCTCACTCGGCACCGCCGCCGAGTTGCTCCTGATGGCGCACACGGAAGGCGTCTGGCAGAAGGTGCCGTTGGTCCTGCTGGCGGTCGGGTGCGTCGTCCTTCTGGTGAAGCGGCGCAAGCCCTCCGACGCCATGCGCCGGGTCTTCCTCGGGCTCATGGTGTTCATCGCCCTGGGGGGCGTGTCCGGCGTGGTGCTGCACGTCAACAGCAATGTCGAGTTCGCGAAAGAGCTGGACCCTGAACTATCGGGGGGGGCGCTCCTGGGCGAGTCGTTGACGGGCGCCACGCCCGCGCTCGCACCCGGGGCGATGTTCCTGCTCGCGGCGGTCGGCTGGGCCTGCGGGCGGCCTGCCCGGCGGGACTGACACTCACGGCCGTGGTGAGGCGAGGCCGCCGGTCGTGGCGCTCGTCGTCGACGTCGTCACAGCGTGGTGCCGTCCAGGAAGGCGTCCCCGGCGTGCAGTCTGCCGACGTTCTGCACCGTCACGCGGGCGATCTCGCTCAAGGCCTCGTGCGTGAGGAACCCCTGGTGCGCGGTGATGAGCACGTTCGGAAAGGTCAGCAGACGGGAGAGCTCATCGTCCTGGAGCACCTCGCCGGAGAGATCCTCGAAGAACAGCCCCTCCTCTTCCTCGTACACATCCAGGGCCACACCGCCCAGATGCCCGGACTTGAGCGCCTGGATCAGCGCGGTGGTGTCCACCAGCTTTCCACGGCTGGTGTTGATCAGATAGGCCCCCGGCTTCATGCGGGCGAGCGTCGCGGCGCTGACCAGGTGGTGCGTCTCCGGCGTGAGCGGAAGATGCAGGCTGACCACATCCCCGCCTGCCAGGACATCCTCCCGGGTGACGTATTCGACGCCGTGTGCTGACGCCCAGTCGTGCATGGGTGCCGGATCGCTGGCCAGAACGCGGCAGCCGAAGCCGCGGAAGATCTCGGCGGCGGCCCGGCCGATGCGGCCTGAGCCGATGATCCCGACCGTCTTGCCGTGCAGGTCGAAGCCCACCAGCCCGCTGAGGGAGAAGTTCAACTCCCGCACGCGGTTGTAGGCGCGGTGAATCTTGCGGTTCAGCGTGAGCAGCAGGGCCACGGCATGTTCGGCCACGGCGTGAGGCGAATACGCCGGCACGCGGGTGACCGCAAGTCCCAGCGCCCGCGCGGCATTCATGTCCACGTTGTTGAAGCCAGCGCAGCGCAACACCACCAGCCTGACGCCAGCGCCCGTGAGGGCTTCCAGACAGGCGCGGTCCAGGCGGTCGTTCACGAATACACACACGACCTGTGACCCCTGAGCGGTACCAGCCGTGTCTGCGGAAAGGCGGAACTCATGAAAGTGCCACTCAAGGCGATCCGCCCCTTCGGTACGGCCGAAGTACTCCCGGTCGTAGGGCTTGGTGTCGTAGAACGCGATGCGCATGGACGAACCTCGTGAGTGGTCGCGCGCAACCGCCACGGACGGTCGGACGCTCGGCGCGATCACAGGCCGCGTGTGAAAGCGTGTGGTGTGCAGTGCGGCGGCAACACGACGACCGGGCAACGTGCCTGCCGCACCACCTGTTGAGCGACCGATCCCAGGATAGCCTGAGAGATGCCCGTTCGTCCGTGCGTGGCAAGGCAGATCGCGTCCACGCCGCGCCGCGCGCCGAGCTGCAAGAGCGCGTCCGCGACGTCGGTGTTGTCGACCACCTCGAGCACGGTGACGACACCCCGCGCGCTCGCATCGGTGGGAACGAGCGCAGCCAGTCGCTCGCGAGCCGCCTTCCCTCCGTCAGTCGGTGACGTGTCTGTCACGTGGGCGAGATGGACGACACCGTCCCGAGGCACGAGGCCGTAGGCCACGCCGATGGCACGGTTCGCCACGTCGGAGAAGTCCGTCCCGACGAGCACGCGATCATGGCGGGCCACACCCGTCGACCGCCGGCAAGATGCCGGCACCGTCACCACGTCTCCATCGGCGTTGTGCAAGACGTGCCGCGAGACGGAACCCTGCCACACCCGCGCCAGGCCGGCGCGCTGGTTGGTGCCCACGACCACCACGTCGGCCGCCATTCGTCGGGCGTCGTGCAGGAGCGGACTATCCACGCGGCCCCAATTGCCTTCGACGTGCCACGACACGGTGCCCTCGCCCGGCACGTGGCCGGTCCAGCGGCGCAGGTCGCGCCGGAGCATGCGCTCGACCGCTGGCCGCAGGCCTTCCAGAGGGACGGGCGGCGGCACACCGAGCCTGGCGTGTGCCTCCGACGGCAGAACGATCCGCACGACCTGAAGGTCGCAGGGTGCCTGCTGCCGAAGGTCACCGACCCAATCCAGTGCCGCACGCGCCGGCGCACCGTCGTCCACGCCCACCACCACCCTGAGCGTGCGAGTCCCGGAGGCCCACTCGATCAATCCGCGCCCGTCTCGAACCACGAGGACTGGGACGGTCGCCGTCTGGGCCACGCGCTCCGCGATACTCCCGAGCAGCCAGCGGGCATGTTGACGCGTCTGGCCCAACGATGACACCACCAGAAGAGCACTGCGGGCCCGCCTGGCCGTGTCAACCAGGTGCGCGTCGGCCACGCCAGGTTCGAACACGGTATCGACGGTGATGGGGTAGGCGCGCCGAAGCTCGGCGGCGTCCGCCTCGAGCGTCTGACGTCGAGGCTCGTACGCGCTCATGTCACCCTCGGCGAAGGTCAGCACCGCGCCGAGGTCGTCGGCGACATGGACAAGTTGCAGGCGCGCGCCAAGCCGGCTGGCAAGCGCCGCGGCGACGCCGGCGGCCCGCCGCGCGCCGTCGGAGAAGTCGGTCCCGCAGGTAATCGTCATTGGGTGCATCGTCGTAGGTGCTCCTGTCCGACCGGAGGAGAGAACGCCCGCAACGCCGAACAGGCGAGCCGATGGTCGTTCGGACGTATCGCGGCGATCCAGCCGGAAATCTCGGCTCAATCCGTAGAGCCACTCGACGAATCAGCGTTCACCACGCAGTTCGACGCGAGCGTCGGGTCGGTGGCGAACGACCGGGAACGGGCCAGAGGGCCGCGCAGATCGCGATAGAGCGAGAGCGGCGGTCTGCGGTCCTCCGAAAGCTGCACGACTGTGCATGCCAAACGGATCGCCGGAGGGAGACACGTCGATTTCCCCGACGCGAGGCGGTCGGATTTCCAACGTCTCGCCACCATGACGCGCTGCTAGAGTCGCCGGGACGTCGGGGCGCGGCGTTCTTCCAGCCGTCGTGCACGCTCGCGAACCGCTATGACGACGATGCTTACACATGGGCTCTCGACGGCCGAGGCACTCTCGCGCCTGGCCGCAACCGGACCCAACGCCCTGCCGGAACCGGCGCCCGAGCCGTTGTGGCGGCGTGTCGCCCGGCAGTTCGAAAGTCCGCTCATCTACATCCTGCTGGTCGCGCTCATCATCGACATCGGGATCTGGACGATGGAAGGCGCCGGGGGCCTGGCCGTCGAGAGCATCGCGATCGCCTGCATTCTGCTGCTCAACGCCGGCCTCGGCGTGTATCAGGAAGGCAAGGCCGAAGCGGCGCTGCAGCGCCTGAAGCAACTCGCCGCGTCACTGGTGTGGGTCCTGCGCGACGGCAAGCTCGCACATCTCCCGGCCACTGACCTGGTCCCCGGGGATGTCGTCAGGGTCGAGGCAGGCGATCGTATCCCGGCCGATGGTGTGCTCGTCGAAGCCCAGGGCATCCTGCTGGACGAGTCGATGCTGACCGGCGAGTCGGTGCCGGTCGACAAGGGGATCGAGGGCGACGTCTTCAGCGGCACGCTGGCGCTGCGCGGATTCGGTTACGCGGCGATCACTCGCACCGGCGCCAACAGCGCCATGGGCCGCCTCGCGGTCATGATCGGCGGCATCGAGGCCGGCAAGACCCCGCTCGAGCAGCGCATGGGCGTGTTCGGCACGCAGGTCGCGAAGGTCGTGCTGGTGCTGGCCGTCGCGATCACTGCCGGAGGGCTCTATGTCGAGGGCCTCGCCGGCCTTGGACATGTGCTGCTGTTTGCCGTGGCTCTCGCCGTGGCCGCGGTGCCGGAGGGGCTCCCGGCAGTTCTGACGTTGGCCCTGTCGCTCGGGGTGGAGCGCATGGCCAGGCGGAAGGCGGTCGTTCGCCGACTGTCGGCCGTCGAAGCCCTCGGGTCGGTCACCGTCATCGCCACCGACAAGACCGGCACGCTGACCGAGAACCGGATGTTCGTGAAGGACCTCGACACCGTCGACCGCGCACGGGCGCTCACGGCCATGGTTCTGGCCAACGACGCGGACCTGGCGACCGGGGCCGGTGATCCCCTCGAGCTTGCGCTGCTCGAGCACGCACGTGCGGAGGGGCTGGATGCTGGAGCGATCGTCAAGCGGTATCCGAGACGGGACGTGCGGCCCTTCGACAGTCGGCACAAGTACATGCGTGTCACGGTGGATGACGCCGGCAGCCGGGTGAACTTCCTCAAGGGCGCCCCCGAAGTCCTGCTGGCGCGCTCTGACGTGAGCCCGGCCCAGCGACGCACCTGGGAAGAGAAGGCCGAGGGTTATGCGCGCGAGGGCTGTCGGGTGCTGGCGCTCGCCACGCGTGCCGGCGAGAGCGACGAGAACCTCGAGTTCCTCGGCCTGGCACTGCTGTGGGATCCGCCGCGGCCCGAGGTGCCGGACGCGATTCGCCGCGCGCAGGCCGCCGGGATCCGTGTCGTCATGATCACCGGCGATCATCCCGCCACCGCCCTCGCGGTGGCGACCGCCGTGGGCATCCCGCCGAGCCGGGTGCTGACCGGAGTCGACCTCGAGCAGCTGTCAGCAGACGAGGTGCAGCGCGCCGTGCAGGACACCAACGTGTTCGCTCGTGTCGCGCCCGAGCACAAGCTCCGGCTGGTCGAGGCGTTGCAGGCGTCAGGCGAAGTGGTGGCCATGACGGGCGACGGCGTCAACGACGCGCCTGCGCTCAAACGCGCCGACGTCGGCGTGGCGATGGGGCAGCGCGGGAGCGACGTATCTCGCGAGGTCGCGCACCTGGTGCTCCTCGACGACAACTTCGCCACGATCGTCGCGGCCGTCGAGGAAGGTCGCGGCATCTATGAAAACATCCAGAAATTCGTTCGCTTCCTGTTCTCGACCAACCTCGCGCTCGTGTTGCTGGTGGTCGGCGGCGTGGTCGGCTCCTACCTGCTGGATCTGAAGGATCCCACCGGAGGTCTCCTGCTTCCGTTGACGGCTGTGCAGTTGTTGTGGATCAACATCGTTGCCGATGGTCCGCCGGCGTTGGCCCTGGCGCTCGATCGCAATCCCGGTCTGATGGAGCAGCCCCCTCGTGATCCCGGGGCACCGCTGCTCGACCGTGCCTCCCTGCAGTTCATCGTCGTCACCGGGGTCGTCAAAGCTGCGACCGGCGGCGCACTGCTCCTCATGCTGCCGCTCTATGGCTTCAGCGTGGCTGTGACACGCACGCTGGTCTTCCTGTTCGAATCCATTGCGCAGCTCGTCTTCGCATATCCGGCGCGCCATGTTCAGGTCTTCCCGCTGGTCAATGGCTGGCTGCACGCGGCCGTCGTGCTCGGCATCGTCCTGCAGGTGGCGACGGTGCTCGTCCAGAGCCTCCGTCTGCTGCTGGGACTCGAACCGTTGGGGGTCGAGGCGTTCCTCTGGGTGGCCGGCAGCGTCCTGGTGACCTGGGCGGTGGCCGAGGCCGTCAGCCACATGATGTGGCGGCGAAGCGGGCGCGGCCATCCGTCGAGGCCGGACGCCGGCGGCGGCGTCGATGTGCAGAAAGGACGCCCGTGACGTGGCTGGTGTTCGCGCTCGTCGCCACGGTCATCGTCGTCGCCGGGGTGCACCTCGCCCGCTATGGCGACGTCATCGGCGAGAAGAGCGGCCTTGGACGCAGTTGGATCGGCGTGGTCCTGCTGGCCGCGACGACCAGCCTGCCCGAGCTCTTCACCGGCTTCGGCGCCACCGCACTCACACCCCTGCCGGACATCGCCGTGGGCGATGTGCTCGGCAGCTGCATGTTCAACCTGCTGATCCTGTCGTTGATGGACGCCATTCAGCCGGAGCGTCTCAGCGCCCGCGCCCATCAGGGCCATGCGCTCGCGATCGGATTCGGCCTGGCATTGATGGCCATTGCGGGTGTCGGACTGGCTGGCGCCGCGCACTGGCCAGTCATCGGGTGGGTTGGTCTGTATTCACCAGTCCTCATTGCGTTGTACTTCGTGGCGATGCGGGTGATGTTCACCCACGAGCGCAAGCGACAGGCCAGCGACGAGCGTATGGAGACGGCGAATCCAGCGAATGCGCACGTCAGCCTCCGATCGGCGCTCGTTCGCTACGGTGCGGCGGCCGTCTTCGTCGTGGGCGCGGCCTTGTACTTACCCGTGCTCGGCGCATCGCTGGCGCGGGAGACAGGCCTCGGCGAGGCGTTCGTCGGCAGCCTGTTCATCGCGCTCACGACATCGCTGCCGGAGATCGTCGTCTCGATCGCCGCGGTCCGCATGGGCGCCCTGGAACTGGGCATCGGCAACGTGCTCGGCAGCAATCTCTTCAATCTACTGATCCTGGGGATGGACGACGTCTTCTACACCCCGGGGCCGCTCCTGAGTGCCGTCGACCCCAGTCAGCTCATCGCCGTGCTGGCGGTCGTGCTCATGAATGCGCTGTTTCTGATCGGGCTGACCCAGCAGGTGCTGACGAAGCGCTTTCGCGTCGCGTGGGATACCGGCGCCATGGCCGTGGTGTACGCCGGTGCCATAGGGCTCATGTATCTGATGCGGTCGTAAGCGATGTCGGGGAGGAGGCAGGAGCCATGGCACAAGAGGCGCGTCGCGTCAAGCATCCCATCGTGTGCGGCACCGACGTCACGGTGCATGCGACGCCGCCAGGTGGGCGGCAGGCGCGCGAAGCCGCGGGGGTGGTCGCCGCATTACGGCGTCCCGTGCTGGTCGTGAACCCTGGGAATGAGTGAGAACGCGATCTGGGAGGATCCGATGAATCGACTCAAGGGAGCAGTAGCCATTGTCACCGGCGGAGCCGTAGGGATCGGCCGGGCGGCCTGTGTGCGCCTCGCCGAGGAAGGCGCCGCGGTCGCGATCACCGACATCCGCGAAGCCGAGGGCCACGCGCTGGCCGTCGAGATCGTGAGCGCCGGGGGCGCCGCCGCGTTCTGGCGCCTCGACGTCAGCAAGGAAGCGGAGGTGCAACAGGTGTTTGCCGCGGTGAGCGCCCGGTTCGGACCGGTGACCGTGCTCGTGAACAACGCCGGCATCGCCGGCGTGAACAAGCCGACGCACGAGATCACGGAAGCGGAGTGGGACGCGCTCATGGCCGTCAACGTCAAGGGGGTGTTCTTCTGTACGAAGCATGCCATCCCGGCGATGCGCCAGGCGGGACACGGGAGCATCATCAACCTGTCGTCGATCTACGGGCTGATCGGGGCCGGCGACATACCGCCGTACCACGCGTCGAAAGGCGCTGTACGGCTGATGACCAAGAACGATGCCCTGATCTACGCGCCGGACCGTATCCGCGTCAACTCCATCCATCCCGGCTTCATCTGGACGCCGCTGGTGGAGGCGTTTGCCGCGAGCCAGGGCGCCATGGAAGACGTGCGCAAGGCTCTGGATGCCAGACATCCATTGGGGCACGTGGGCGATCCGGACGACATCGCCTGGGGCATCGTCTATCTGGCGTCCGGCGAGGCCAGGTTCGTGACGGGCTCGGAACTCGTCATCGACGGCGGCTACACGGCTCAGTAGCCGCAACAGGAGAGTCAGTACCGTATGGCCACATCACGCCCCTTTCGAGTTCTCCACGCCACCGACGGTTCCGCGTCCGCCCGTACCGCCGTGGCCACATCCGCTGGCTTCCCGTGGCCCCGCCACAGCGAAGCGCGGGCCATCGTCGTGAGGCCAGCGCTGTTCCTCCCGACGACTGCGGACCTGTGGGCCCGGTCCGAGACGTTCACACGCCGGGCCGCCCGGGCGGCGTCACGCGCGATGCGCGCACGTTGGCCGGAGGCAGACGCCGTCGTGCGCGATGGGGACGCCGCCGATCGCATCCTGGACGAAGGCAGGCGGTGGAGCGCCCACGCGGTCGTGATCGGCTGGCGGGGACACGGGCGCTTCCGACGCCTCCTGATGGGGAGCGTCTCCCGCGCCGTCCTTCGTCGCGCCGAGACACCCGTACTCGTCGTGCGGCGCGGGACCGGCGTCATCACCCAACTGGTCGTGGGCGCCGACGGGTCGGCGGCGTCCGACCGGGCCATCCGATTCCTCGCGCGCGCCGTTGTTCCGAAGGGCGGTTCGATTACGCTGGTCACGGTCCTCCACTGCCAGCCGCTACCGAGTCACCCGCTGCTGCCCGGCCTTTCCGCGGACGTCCGGGCGGACGTGATGGCGCACGAGGCGAAGCGTCGGGCCGCCGCTGACCGCCACCAGGCTCGAGCCGCTGACGTGCTTCGGAAGGCGGGGTGGCGGGTAGGCGGGCAGGTGCGAACCGGCGCCGCGCTCTACGAGCTCCTGCGCAGCGTGGACGAGACCGGCGCGGATGCGCTGGTCGTCGGGGCGACGTCCCAACGCTCGGCTCGGAGGGGGCTCCTGGGAAGTACCACCGAGGGTGCCGTCAATAGAAGTGCGGTGCCCGTTCTCGTGGTGCCATGAAGCACGAATGGGCGTGGCAGGGCATCGCCGTGATCGTCCGCTGACCGGCGCGCGCCGTGGTCCTCAAGGTGCACCCGATGAGCGGGCGATCGGATGGACGGTCGGTCCGCTGTCACGTCGGTTCTCTCTACGGAATGGGGTCGCCTTTGCGACTGGACCGCGCAGCGTCACACGCCAATGATGGGGCGTGATCAGGAGGGCGGCGCGCCGCGCAGCGCCGAGGAGGGACACATGAAGGTTCAAGACGTGATGACCATCGATGTACACACCTGCGCGCCAGAGGCGAATCTCGCTGAAGTGGCGCAGGTCATGTGGGAGAGTGACTGCGGCATCGTGCCGGTCGTCGACGAGCACAACCGTGTGCGCGGGGTCGTGACGGACCGCGACGTGTGCATCGCATTGGGCACACGCAATCAGCCGGCCGCATGGGTGCAGGCCGCTGACGTCATGTCGACCGAGGTGCTGACGGGCAGCGCCACCGATGACCTCACCATGGCGCTCGCCACCATGCGCGCGGGCCGGGTGCGACGGGTGCCGGTGGTCGATGCCGACGGCGCGCTGTGCGGCGTTCTCTCGCTGGACGATGTGGTTCTGCAGATCACGGAGAAATCGAGAGACGCGAAGCTCCGGGATGCCATGCTCGGCACGCTGAGGGGGATCTGCGAGAAGTGGAAGACGCCGCGGCCGGCGTCGGAGACGGCCTGAGCACCGTGCCGGGACGAGGCGTCCGTCAGGCGCCGCAGGGCATGTGCCCGGCCGGAGTTCTGCCCGCGTCGGGCACCGGGGGCGATCAGATGGTTACATTCACGCATGTGCTCTACCCGACGGATCTGAGTGCCGCGTCTCGGCCGGCGTTGGCGTAGGCCGCGGCGATGGCGCGTTGGCACGGCGCGCGGCTGACGGCGTTGCACGTGGTGCCGACGTTCGACCCGATCGGCGTGCCTTCGGATCGCGCCGGCGGGGGCATGACGAATTGCCAGCCGCCGGCAAGGGAGGCCGTTTGAGGCCGACGTGCGGGCTACCCTGGCTGCCGCCGACGTGACCGGGCTCGAGGTGGCGCTCGACGTGACCCGCCAGGCCAACGGCACGCTCACGCCGTTGGTCGTTCGGGGCGCGACCTGTCCAGTACTGGTCATGCGGAGTCCGGCCGTGTCGGCGTAGTGGAGGCGAGAGGGCAGTCGTCGTGACGATCCAGCGAGCACAACGTCGGAACGTCGGGAACGCCAATGCCGCCCCGGCAGTGTGCGTAAGCCACTCGTCATATAGTGGCCAGACCATGGAGTGGCTGAACTATCACCACCTCTACTATTTCTGGGTGGTCGCGCGGACGGGGAGCGTCGCGGCGGCCAGCCGCGAGCTTCGTCTGACCCACCCGACGGTCAGTGCCCAGATTCATCAACTGGAAGCCGTCATCGGGGAGAAGCTCTTCAAGCGTGCTGGCCGTGGACTCGCGCTGACCGACGTCGGGCAAACGGCGTTTCGCTATGCGAACGAGATCTTCGGGCTCGGTCGCGAGTTCATGGCGGTCGTCAGACGGGGGGCGACGCCGCACTCCATGCACCTGGCGGTCGGTGTCGCCAACTGCCTCCCGAAGTCCATCGTGCATTGGCTGCTCGAGCCGGCGCTGCGTCTGACGCCGCCGCCGTATCTGATCTGCCGGGAGGAGCGGTCGCTGCAGGAATTCCTGAAGGACTTGTCGCTGCATACGCTCGAACTCGTGCTCTCCGACGAACCGGCAGGTATCGGGGCGCCGGTGAAGCTCTTCAATCATCTCCTCGGCGAGTGCGGCACCACGGTGCTTGGGTCCGCCCGCGATGCCGCGTTGCTGCGAAAGCGCTTTCCGCGGTCACTCGACGGAGTGCCCTTCCTGATGCCTGGCGCGAACGCCGCCCTGCGACGTGGCCTCGCGCTGTGGTTCGTGTCACAGGGCATCCGGCCGCGGGTCGTTGGCGAGATCGACGATGGCAGCCTCTCCAAAGTGCTCGCGGCCGAAGGCTACGGGGTGTATGCCTGCCCGAGCGTCATGGCGGCAGAAGCGCGCCGGCGCTACGGCTTGCGCGTTGTGGGCACGATACCGTCGCTGAAGAACAGCTTCTACGCGATCTCGGTCGAACAGCGCCTGCGCCACCCCGGAGCGGTCGCCATCTGCGAGAACAGAAGCAGCGAGCTCTTCGGATAGGCCATGTGTCGTCGCCGAGCACACTTGACGCGGAGGCCGCCGCAGATGCGCGGCATACCTCGCGGGCGGCGCCGCGCAGCCGAGCCCGATGACTACCTGGCGCACTCGGCGCGATGCCGGTCGGCGAACTCGGCCATCGATCCCACTTCGTAGTCGGGCCGCGTGGCATCGCCGCTCGCCGCCGGGGCGGGCGTGGCGCCCCAGCCGCCGCCCACGGCCTTGCGGCGGTTGATCCACAGCGTGGCCAGGCCCACTGCCTTCGCCGGCACGACATCGTGGAAGATGCTCTGCGCGGTGTGCAGGATCTGGTGCGGCGCCGTGCCGAGCGTGCGCTGCACGTCATCGAGCATGTGGCGGAAGTTCCGCAGGTCCGGCTTGTACGAGCCGACGTCCTGCGCGGTGATGATGCGGTCGAACGCCACGCCGAGCCGGGCGTTGCTCTCCGCGAACGATGCGTGATCCACGTTCGAGAGAATCACCAGCTTGTAGTGCTGCTTCAGATACGCGAGCGCCGCCGGGCTGTCGGGGAACGCCGGCCAGCGGCCGACCGACTGCCCGAAGTCCCGCACGGCGTCGTCGCTCGTCGAGACCTGCCAGTGGGCCGAGAGGCGGCGCATCACCTCTTCGAGGATCTGCGGATAGCGGTGCGTGGGGTGGTCGGCTTCCACCGCGGCCTCCGTCGTGCCGAACGTCTCGAGCAGCGCGTCGTTGGACAGCGCGAGGCCGCGCGCGTCGGCCCACGGCCGCAGCTCGGCGAGGATGCCGGCCTCCCAGTCGATGAGCGTGCCGTAACAGTCGAAGGTGAGAGTCGTGAAGTCGGACAGTGGACGCATGGTGTGAGGGACCGGAGAAGAGAGGCTCAGATGCGCTCGTAGTAGCCGTAGCGGCGCGATTCGAGTTCGCGGACGGCGCGCGCCGCTTCGTCGAACGCCGTCTGCACGAGATCGATGCCCGAGGCATCGGAGTTGGCGATGGTGATGCGGCCGAACGGCTGACGCGCCGGCACGCAGGGTGTCTCCTCCTCCGGCGTGTGATCGAAGAGCGCATTGCGGCTCATGGCAAAGCCGTGCGGCCAGCGGTTCACGGTGATGGCGAGGATGTCGCGCGCCGGATCGAAGCCGCCGTCGCCGAGGGCGCGCGCGAGCTGCGTGCGCGCGGCCCGTTCGAAGGTCTCGAACGGCGTGCGCAGCAGGGCGGCTCTGAGCGCGCGGAAGCGCTCCTGCATCGTGGCGCCGGCGGGGAACGGCCGGCCCATCAGCTCGGCGGTCATCGTGTCGTTCGAGAGAATGCCGGAATTCGTGCCGGTGTTCACGTTGAGGATCGCCGGCTGCGAGGGGTCAGTCGGCGGCGCCACGCCGCCAAGCGTGACCGGATCGTTCAGATTGAAGCTGCCGTAGAACGACGACGGACACGTCACCGTCTCGACCTTCAGCGCCGCGAACGCCCGGAAGTCGCGCACCAGCACGTTGGTCATCTGGTTCACGGCGCGGACCGACTGGTGCAGGGCGGCCTTCTGCGCCTCAGGCAGCTCCGGACAGAGGTACGGAATCATCGCGTTGTTGCAGGCGAGCACCGCCTGCGCGGCCTGCACGCGGAATCGACGCCCACCGCGCAGATACACCACCTCGACCCCGCGGGTGTCGCGTTCGAACTGCGCCACGGCCCGGGGGCCGCTGTGGCTGACGAGCACCGCGGTGCTCTCGAGCCGCAGGCGCACGGACGCACCCGGCCGATCGAGCTGCGCGTAGTCCACGCGCGCGCCCTGCGCCTCGGCGAACGATCCGGCAGGCATCGCGTCAGGAATCAGCGAGCGCACGAGCAGGCGGGCGATGTCGGAGTTGCCGGCGGGCAGCGGGAAGTCATCGGCCGAGTGGTCGGGGCTCTCGGGCGAATCGGGCGGACGCGTCAGGCCGAGGCCGGCGAAGCCGGGCCGGTAGCGGTAGAACGCGAACCACGCCGTGACGGCATCGGTCGAGAGCGCCCACACGCCGTGCAGCAGCGAGGGCACATCCGGATGGACCTTCGCCACCTGCAGCAGGTAGTCGCGGTAGCTCATCGACTGCAGCTTCGCCACCTTCTCCGCGGGTGACAGCCCGGCGAGATAGTCGGTGGTGCCGTGGTGCAGGCGCACGAGATCCGCCTGGATCGCCGGCGCGAGCGGCGTCTTCGCCAGATACTCGGCCGTGGGCCGGTTGATCGACCCACCGGCCACCAGGCGGTCGACGCCGAACGCCTCCTTGCGGAAGAACGTCGCCGGACCGAGGCCCATGCGCGTGAAGTGTTCCCAGTCGAGCGCGTAGTTGCTGTCGCGCCGGTCGATGCCGAGCGCCTGCAGGATCTGCCGCGCGTCCCACGTCCACGTCTTCGGCGCCACCATGTACGACGAGCCGCCGGTGGCCATCAGGGTGCGGCCGTTCACCACGAACTCGTTCCGCTTCGCGTGACCGCCGAAGTCGTCGTGGTTGTCGAGCAGCAGGATCTTCGCCGAGGCCCCGGCGCGGGTGCGGTAGTAGAAGGCGGCCGCGAGACCGCTCAGGCCGGCGCCGACGACCACGAGGTCGTAGACCTCGCCGGTGTCGTCGGCGGGCATCGGCGGCAGGGCGCGGTCGCGGGTGGCGTGGGCGGCTTCGAACGAGCCGGGATGCGCGCCACGCATGCCCTGTCGCAGCGGCGGATAACGATCCGCCGTGAGGTCCGGCGGCGCCGTGACCTGGGCCGAGGCCCGGCCGCCCATCATCGAGGCGCCCACCGTGACGCCCACGCCACTCACGAAGTCGCGGCGTGAGATGGCGCGGTCGAGCCCGAGTTCGCGATCATCGCCAGAACGGGCTGAGCCCCGCATGACGGCATCATATGCCCGGTCGGGCGCATCCCGCGCGCCGTGGACGTCAGCGGAGGGCCGGCTCTACGGCACGACCACCGTCTGCGCCGGCGTGGCGGCGCTCGTGCCGCACGGGTTGGTGGACGCGACCGCCAGGGTGTAGGTGCCGGGCCCCACGGTGCCTGACAACGTGCGAGCGGCCGTGCCGACGCTGCCGGTGAACGATCCCGTGACGTGCAGCGTGTAGGCGTCTGGCGCGCCGCCAGCGGCGGGCGAGTTCCACGACACGGTCACGAGATTGCCCGCCCTTGTGGTCTGGAAGCCGGTGGGAACCCCGGGTGGCGTGCACGTGCCGGGAAAGGTCAGCGTGACGCTGTTCGAGGCCGGACTCGTACCGGCCGCGTTCTGTGCCGAGGTCGAGAACGTGTAGGTGCCAGGCGGCACGGCGGGATACGAGAAGGTCTGCCCGGGAGCCAGCGGCACGGTCAACGACAGCGCACCACTGACGTGCAAGAGCAGCGCGGTGGGTGTGCCACCCGTCGTGGCGTTGGTCCACGCGAGCTGGAGGCGGCTGCCGACGGCGTTGCCAGTCAGCATCGTCGGCGCGGCCGGCGGCGCTGGCGGCGTCGCCACGTTCACGGCAACCTGCACTTCGTTCGAGGCCGCACTCGTAGCGCCATTCGCCCCGAGCGCCTTGACGCGCAGGTACAACACGCCGCTTGGTGACGGGAAGCTGAAGGTCGTGTTCGTGGAGCCGGTCGGGATCTGGCCCATCGTGCCGCCGGGCGTCGTGCCGCCCTCCACGAGATAGCCGGTGGCCCCGGCGGCCGCGGTCCACTGCAGTGTCACCGTGTTGCCGGCCACCGACTGCACCTGCAGGTTGGCCGGTGCGCCCATGCCGGATGACTGCGTGCGATAGAACCGCAGCAGCTCCGCCAGGGCTTCGGGCTTGTTCTGCGGCTCGGGCCGGTTCAGCTGGTCCTTCGTGTTGACGGCGTGGCACGACGTGCACGTGCGGATTTCACCCGGCTGGAACGTCAGCCAGTAGCGCTCACGCACCACCGGCGTGCCGGTGGGGCTCGTGAGGTGCCACGACAGCGCGCGCCGGGCCGGCACGAACGCCGCCATCGAGCCATCGCGGCCGAGCTTCACCGCGCCCTGCAGCGGAATCGCGACTGGCGGGTTCTGGGCCGCCGGTTCGTGCATCGGCTGCGCCAGCACACGGCGTCCGGGGCGCGGGTTCGCTGGTCCGCCCATGCCGCGGATGAGATCGCCCTGGAAGAACTGCATGAACGCGACGTCGTAGGTGGTGCCGCTGCCGGGCAGCGACTGGGCGCCGCCGCCGGGCACGCGCAGCCGGAACGGCTGCTGCCGATCGGCGCCGTCGCGGGTCGTGACGTCGCGGCTGACGACCAGCGCGAGGTTGTTGGCGCGCAGATAGCGGCGGAGCTCCGCCACGTCGACGCCTTCATCGGCGAACACCTGCTGCTCCGGCGCGAGCATCGGAGTCGTGTGCCGGGGCGGCCGCGGCCGCGCCCGCACTTCGACCGGATCGAGTTCCCACAACTCGCCGGTGTAGCTGACGAGCACATCGGGATCCCAGTACGAGATCGTTTCGACGATGCCGGCGCCCGTCAGCGTCTGGCCGGGCACCCAGTACTGGCCGGCCTGGGTGATGGTCTTCATCCGGAACCGGTAGCGCGACTGCGGCGCCGCGCGGGTGCCGTCGTTGCGGTCCGCCCGCGTCTCGCTCGTGTGGACGGCCACGAGCAACCCGTCGGCCATCGGCAACGGATTGCGATAGAGGCCGGAGTGGTTGGGGCTCGGCGTGTCGTCGGTGCTGGCCGTGTCGGGATGGGTCACGTAGGTGATGGCCATCTGGTCGGCGTTCACCGTGGGCGCGCCGTTGATGCTGATGATCTGGCCGGCGGCATGCGTCGCGAACTCCGGCGCGTCGATGCCGATGTAGGTGCCGGGCTGCGACGGCGCTTCCTTGATCTGCAGGAAGTTCGTGATCGAGTTGGTGTTGAACCGCGACCCGGGGTTGAACTCCTGCAGCCGTGCATCGTCGTTGAAGCTGCGGTTGAAGTAGCGGTGCAGCTCGTGCCGGCCGATGTGGTTCAGCGTCTCCTCGCCCGTGCCGTCGTCGTTGATCTGCCAGGGAAAGAAGTGGTTGAGGGTGTAGGCCTCGACGTTGCCGGTCGTGCGGCGCGACTCGGGGAAGACCTCGGCGCGGCTGTTCACGGCCGCCGCGCCCGCGGCTTCACTCGTGTAGTTGAACGTGCCGTAGGTGTTGCTCACCGCGTCGGCGTCGGCCTGCTGATCGCGCTGCAGGTGGTCCCAGCGCGTGAAGATCACCCGTCCGAAGCTGTCCACCTGCGGCGAGAACACACCCGACGGCGAGTGATTCATCAGGAAGAGATCGCCCGTCGCCGGATCCAGGCTCCACAGACCGCTCACGACCGGCGTCGATTCGTACTCGTCGAGCTGCGGGTACAGGTGCCGCTGGCCGTCGCGCGGCCGGTCGGACGAAAAGATGATGCGGTCGTCGGCGCCGTAGATCGGGCTCACGTTGTTGTAGTTCGCCGGCTGATTCGGCACCTTCGTGATGACCGGCGTCTGGCTCTGGCCCAGCCCGACGATTTCGTAGAGCTGCCAGTAGTAGGTGGCCACCTCGTACTGCCTGGTCGGCGAGCCCACGACCATGCTGAAGACGGCCTTCGTGCCATCCCAGTGGACGGCCGGCTCGCGCACGGCAATCCCGCCGGCGCCCTGCAGGCCCGTGGTGCCGTAGCCGGCCGCCGCCGTGAGGTTCTTCAGCGTGCCGTTCGGATAACGAATCCAGAGGTCGCCGCCACGCGGCGCGTCGGACACCGCGCCTTTGTGGTTCGCGAACACCGAGCCGATGGTGGCGAAGTCGGCTGGTGTGGGCACCTGGGTGACGAAGAGAATCGGCGCCGCCGGCATCGCCCCCTGGCGGGCCGACGTGACGTGTCCGGCGGCGGTCGCCGCCAATACCGCGCCCAGGAGAGCGTAGGGGAGTCTCATGTGAAGGGTGTTGGTCCGCATGCGATGTCCGCGCAGTGGCCTGCTGCAAGGGCGATGCCGGTCACGGCGCGCGCTCGCACCATCGCGGAACGGGAGGCAGGGGCGGACGAGGGCCGTCGACGTGAGTCCTGAAACGGCACATCGCTGACGACTACGTGATCGGCTGGGGCAGCAGGGCCGTCACCCGGGTGCTGATTGACGGTTGTCCTCGCGCCCCATAGACTCCTGCCCGTGCAGCGTCTGCTCGCCGGGTTCGTCGCCGTGGCCATGGTGCTGACCTCCGGGGCAGCCGTGCCGCGGCACGTCCATGCCTTCGCGGGGCACGACCACGGCGATCACGAACACGGCGTTGCCGACCATCTGCATCTGGCCACCGGGCACGCGTCACACGCGGAGGCAGACGCAGTCCACACGCCGACGCTCGAGGGCTGCGATCCAGGCACGCACGCCGTCACGGTGACGTTCGTCGGCGCGTCGCCGGAGGCGGGGCAGTCGCTCGTCGCCGTGGCCATCGAGTCGCTTGCGCCGCAGATACCCCAGGCCGGCCCGTCCCGCCTGGCCCCGGCCGACGTGCGTGTGCACGGGCCCCCTCGATCTCGCCGCACGCCGCCTCGCGCCCCGCCCGTGGTCCACCCCGCCTGACCACCAGACCGGCTCAGCCGGTCCTGCTCTTCGTCCGTACAACTGAGGGAAGTTCATGTCGAGCCGAGCACCCGTGTGTGCCTGGGGCGTGGCGTGCGTGTTCGTCTTCGCGGGTGCGGTGGGCGCCCAGGAACGCACCGCCAGCGACGTTATCGAGGCCATCGTGCGCGAGGGACCACGCGCCGCGGCGATTCGCGCCGACGTCGAGGTCGTGCGCCGCGAGCAACTGGCCCGTCTGCCGCGGCCGAATCCGGGCGTGATCTACAGTCGCGAAGGGGCGGGCTTCACGGAGTTCTTCCAGCTCGAGCAGCCGCTGCCGGCCTTCGGACTGCGAGGCGCGCTGCAGCGCGCGGGCGCGGCGGCGTCGGCCGCGGCGGACGCCGAACGCGACGTGCGCCTGTGGGACCTGCGCATCGACGCGACCAGGGCGGTGGAGCGCTGGCGCTGGGCACAGTCACGCGTGGAGGCCACGGCCCTCGACACCCAGGCCGTCTCGCGCCTGGTCGACATCCTGCGCGTGCGCGAACGCGAAGGCGAAGGATCGCGCTTCGACAGGCTCCGCGGCGAACAGGAGCTGGCGGAGCTCACGCAGGCCGGCGTGGCCGCCACGGTCGACCTGGCGGACGCCCGCGGCGCTGTCGAGGCACTGCTGCCGGTCGGGATGACCGTCACGCGGCTCACCGACGTGCCGCGTGAACCCGCCGGCGTGCCCGAGACCGGCGCGCTCGTCGCGCGCGCCCGCGCCGCGCGTCCTGAGCTGCGCGCGCTGCAGTCCCGCCTGGAGCGGTCGGTGCTCGAAGCCGACGCCGCGCGTCGCGCCAGGCGTCCGGCGCCCGTGCTGACGGGCGGCCTGAAGCGTGCCGACAACGAGGGCGCGCGCGAGCGCGGCGGCGTGTTCGGGCTGAACCTGACGGTGCCGCTCTTCGATGCCGGCTCCCGGGAGGCCGCACGGTGGACGGCCGAAGGCGCGCGTATCTCCGCCGAACGCGCCGCGATCGAACACGAGATTCGCGCTGACATCCTGCGCGCGGCCGAGGCGCTGAGGCTGCGCCAGCGGGCGCTGACGGCCGCTGGTGACGACGCCGTGGCGTCGGAACTGGTCGCGACGGCGGAAGTGGCCTACCGCGAGGGCGAAATCGGCATCGTCGCGCTTCTCGACGCCGTGCGCACCGCTTCGCGGGCGCGGCTGCGGGACCTGGAGCGGCGCATGGATGTGCGCCTGGCTGAAATCGCGCTCGAGCGCGCGGTAGGGGAAGGGCTGAGGCCATGAGATCGACACGTTGGTTCGTGCTGCTGCTGTTCGCGGCCTCGTGCAGCCGGCCGGCGCCGCCGCCGGCCGCCGGGCCCGAGGTCGAGCCGCGGGCCGTCACGCAGTGGACGGCGAAGACAGAACTCTTCGCGGAGTATCCGCCGCTCGTCGCGGGACAGACCTCGCGGTTCGCGATCCACCTGACGCGTCTCGACACCTACAAGGCACTCACGGCCGGCCGGGTCGAGGTGCATCTCCGCGCGAGCGGCGGCGCTGACGAGGTCTTTGCGGCTGACGGCCCGTCGCGCCCCGGGATCTTCGGCGTGGACGTGACGCCGGCGCGCGAGGGCGCCCGTGAGATGACCATCGTGCTGCGCCTGCCGGGCCTGGATGACGAACATCGCGTCGGACCGGTGACCGTGTTCCGCGATCGGGCGGCGGCGCTCGCAGCGCCCGCGCCTCCTGAGTCCACGGTAGAGACGATCGCGTTCCTGAAGGAACAGCAGTGGGCGCTCGACTTCGGCACCACCGTCGTCACTGCGTCCGCCGTCCGCGAGAGCGTGCGCGTGCCAGCGGTGATCGCGCCGCGTCCGGGAGGCGCCGCCGACGTCGTGGCGCCACTCGACGGCCGTCTCGTACGGGTCGTCGATGCCGCACCCGGCACGCTGGTGACCGCCGGTCAGGAACTGGCGCGCGTGCAGCCGCCGCCGTCGGCGCCCTCCGAACTGCCGCAGATCCGCCAGGCGCAGGCCGAAGCAGCGACTGCGCTGCAGTGGGCGACACGCGATCGCGAACGGGCCGAGCGTCTGGTGGCCGCCGGTGCGGCGCCGCAGAAGCGGCTCGACGAGGCGCGCGCCGCGGAAGAACAGGCGCAGGCGCGCGTGGCGGGCGGCGACGCGCGTTTCGCGCAGTATCAGGCCGCCCGCACCGCCGGAGCCGGCGCGAGTGACGATGGCCTCTTCGTCGTACGTGCGCCCGTGAGCGGCGTCGTGGCGGAACGCAACGCGACGACCGGCGCGAACGTGCCAGCGGGTGCGGTGTTGTTCCGGCTGATGGACGTGCGGCAGGTGCAGGTGGCCGGGCAGGTGCCGGAATCCGAACTCGTGCGGGCGCGGATGGCCACGGCCGCGGAAGTCGAGGTGCCCGGCCAGCCCGCCCGCGTGCCGGCAGGCCAGCTGCAGGGGCTCGGGCGCGTGCTGGATGCGCGCACGCGTACCGTGCCCATCACCTTCGCGCTCGACAACGGCGCGCTGGGCCTCGCCGTTGGCCAGTCGGTGTTCCTCCACCTGCTGCTCGACGAAGCGAAGCCGCTTCCGGTCGTGCCGGTCTCGGCGCTCGTCGACGATGCCGGCCGTCCGATCGTGTTCGTGCAGCACGACGGCGAAGCCTTCGAACGGCGGCCGGTCACGCTCGGCGCGCGATCCGGGAACGTCGTGCAGGTCGTGAGCGGTGTGGCGCCGGGCGACCGCGTGGTGACCACCGGCGCGTATCTGATTCGCCTGGCGTCACTCTCCACCCAGGTGCCGTCGCACGGCCATGTCCATTGATCGAGGCACGCCATGATTGATGGACTGATTCGCTGGTCACTCGAGCACCGCGCCACCGTGGTGGCGCTGGCTGCGGCCTTTCTCGTCTGGGGCGGCTGGACGGCCACGCGCATTCCCCTCGACGTGCTGCCCGATCTGACGGCGCCGTCGGTGACGATCCTGGCCGAAGCGCCGGGCATGGACCCGCTCGAAATCGAAGCGCTGGTGACGTTCCCGATCGAGTCGGCCCTGAACGGCGCGGCCGGCGTCCGCCGTGTCCGCTCGGCCACGGCCGTGGGCGTGGCTGTGGTGTGGGTGGAGTTCGACTGGGGACAGGACATCACGCGCGCCCGCCAGACGGTCACCGAGAAGCTGTCGCTCGTGGCTGGCGCGCTGCCGCCGTCGGTCGAGCCGCCGTTCCTCGCGCCCGTGTCGTCCATCATGGGCGAAGTGCTGTTCATCGACCTCGAGTCGGACCGGCACTCACCACAGGATCTGCGCACCGTCGCCGACACGCTGGTGCGGCGGCGCCTGCTGGCCGTGCCTGGCGTGTCGCAGGTCATCGCTACCGGCGGCGACCAGAAGCAGTACGACGTGGTGCTCGACCCGGCCCGCCTGGCCGCACGGGCCGTGACGGTGCAGCAGGTCGCGCGGGCACTCACGGCCGCCAATCGCAACGCCACCGCCGGGTTTCAGGTGGCCGACGGCCAGGAGTACTTGGTTCGTGGCGTCGGCCGTCTCGTGGATACCGAGGCGATCGCCGCCGTGCCCGTACACACGGCCGGGGCCGTGCCGGTGCTGGTGCGCGACGTCGGCCTGGTGCGCGAAGGCGTGGCGATCAAGCGCGGGGAAGGGTCGCACGACGCGCGGCCGGCCGTCATCCTCGGGATTCAGAAGCAGCCGAACGTCAACACCCTGGCGTTGACCAGACAGATCGAGTCGACGCTCGACGACATCGAGCAGGCACTGCCGCCGGGCATGCGGATCGACCGCAGCCTGTTCCGCCAGGCCGACTTCATCGAGCAGGCACTCCGCAACCTGTTCACGGCGCTGCTCGAAGGCGCGGGCCTGGTCGTGCTGGTCGTGATCCTGTTCCTCATGAACGGCCGCGCGGCGCTCATCACGCTGCTGGCGCTGCCGATCTCGCTCGTGGCCGCGGCCGTGGCCCTCGACCGCTTCGGTCTCACCATCAACAGCATGAGCCTGGGCGGGCTGGCCATCGCCATCGGCGAGCTCGTGGACGACGCCATCATCGACGTGGAGAACGTGGTGCGGCGGCTGCGGCAGAACGCGCAGCTCCCCGCGGAGGCGCGCCGGTCGGTGCTCGAGACCGTCTATCGCGCCAGCACGGAGATTCGCAGTTCGGTGGTCTTCGCCACCGTGATCGTGGTGCTGGTGTTCCTGCCGCTCTTCGCGCTGACCAGTGTTGAAGGCCGGTTGTTGCGGCCGCTGGCGTTTGCCTATGTGGTGGCCCTCTCGGCCTCGCTGCTCGTGGCGCTCACCGTCACCCCGGTGTTGTGTGCGTGGCTGCTGCCGTCATCCGCGCTCATCCGCTCCGGCACCGAGCCGGCACTGACGCGCTGGCTCAAGCGGGTTTACGAGGGATCGCTGCTGCGGGCGCTCACGCACTGGCGGCTCGTGATGGCTGCGGCCGTCGCGTGTCTGCTGGCCGCCGTCGCGGGCATGGCGTCACTCGGGCGGTCGTTCCTCCCCGAGTTCAACGAAGGGGCGCTGACCGTGAGTGCCGTCACCATCCCGGGCACGAGCCTCGCCGATTCGAATGCGCTCGGCAACGCGCTCGAACGCCTGCTGCTGAGCGTGCCGGAAGTGTCGTCCACGGCACGCCGCACGGGGCGCGCGGAACTCGACGAACACGTGCAGGGGGTCGAGTCGGCCGAGATCGACGTGCGTCTGACGCCCTCGGAGCGAGCGCGCGAGGTCGTGCTCGAAGAGATTCGCGAGAAGGTGTCGCTGCTGCCGGGAACCAACGTCACGGTGGGGCAGCCGATTTCGCACCGTATCGATCACATGTTGTCGGGCACGCGGGCGAACATCGCCGTGAAGATCTTCGGCGACGATCTGGCGCAGCTGCGGGCGCTCGGCCAGCAGGTGCAGGCCCAGATGGCCCTCGTGCCTGGCGTGGTGGACTTGTCCGCCGAGGCGCAGACGGACATCCCGACCCTGCGGGTGAAGGTGGACGCGGCGGCCGCGTCCCGCTATGGCCTGACAACCGGTGAGGTGACCGAGGCGCTGCAGACTGCGCGCGTCGGCCAGCAGGTGGGCCAGGTGCTCGAGGGGCAGATTGCGTTCCCGCTGGTCGTGAAGTCGGCGCTCGGCGACTACACATCGCTCGTGGCGATCGGCGACACGCGCATCCAGACGCCGGATGGCGGGCAGATTCCGCTGTCTGCCGTGGCCTCGCTCGAGCAGGACCGCGGGCCCAATTTCGTGATGCGCGAGAACGCGCAGCGCCGGATGGTCGTGCAGTGTAACGTCGCGGGCCGCGATCTGCGCGGCGTGGTGAACGACATCCGGGCGCGCGTGGCGGCCGAGGTGACGCTGCCGCAGGGCTACCGCGTGGAATACGGTGGCCAGTTCGAGAGCGAAGCCGATGCGTCGCAGCAGCTGCTGTGGCTGTCGCTCGGCGTCATCGTCGCCATCTTCTTCATCCTGTCGGCCGCGTTCGGATCCGCGCGCGATGGCCTGCTCATCATGGTGAACCTGCCGCTGGCGCTCATCGGCGGAGTGGCCGGTGTCTACCTTGCCGGCGGCGTGCTTTCGGTGGCGTCGATTGTCGGCTTCATCACGCTCTTCGGCATCGCGACCAGGAACGGCATCATGCTGGTGTCGCACATCAGGCACCTGCAGGCCGAGGAAGGCCTGACCGACTTCCGCGCAGCGGTGGTGCACGGGGCCACCGAGCGTGTCGTGCCGATCCTGATGACGGCGCTGGCCGCCGGCCTCGCGCTCGTGCCGATCGCACTCTCCGCCGGTGAGCCCGGCAGCGAGATTCAGGCGCCGATCGCCATGGTGATCATGTGCGGCCTGCTCAGTTCGACGGCGCTCAACATGATCGTCGTGCCGATTCTCTACGACCGGTTCGGACGCCCCGCGTCAGGTACGCCGACCCCCTGAGCGGCTCACGCAGGCACCCGGCCGTCGGGGCCCGAGTCGTCTTCGCGCCACCACTTACGGCGTGCACTGTGGCGGCAGCAGCACGACGGGGCACCGTGCCTGCTGCACCACCTGTTGGGCGACTGAGCCCAGCATGGCCTGCGAGGCGCCCGTGCGTCCGTGCGTCGCCATGCAGATCGCGTCCACGCCGCGGCGCGCACCCAGTTGCAGGAGCGCGTCCGCGACGTTCCTGGCGCCGACGACCTCCAGCACCGTGACGACGCCTCGCGCGCTGGCATCGGTGGGGACGAGCGCCGCCAGGCGGTCGCGAGCCGCCTTCTCCGCCGCGGCGTCGAAAGCCTCCGCCACATGGGCCAGGTGGACCACGCCGTGTCGAGGCACGAGGCCATACGCGACGCTGATCGCACGATTCGCCAGGTCCGAGAAGTCCGTGCCCACGAGGACGCGGTCGTGCCGGGCCACACCCGTCAACCGCCGGCAGGACGCCGGCACGGTCACCACATCCCCCTCGGCGGCGTGCAGCACGTGCCGCGACACCGAGCCCTGCCAGGCCCGCGCGAGGCCGGCGCGCTGGTTGGTGCCCACGACCACCACATCGGCGGCCGTGCGCCGCGCCTCGTGCAGCAACGGACTGTCCACCCGGCCCCAATTGCCTTCGACCAGCCACGACACGTCGCCCTCGCCTGGCACGTGACCGGCCCAGCGGCGCAGGTCGCGCCGCAGCAGCCGCTCGACCGTCGGCCGCAGGCCTTCGAGGGGGACGGGCGGAGGCACGCCGAGCCGCGTGTGCGCCTCGGACGGCATCACGATGCGGACGATCCGCAGGTCACAGGGGGCCTGTTGCCGCAGCGTGCCGGCCCAGTCCAGGGCCGCTCGCGCCGCGGCACCGTCGTCAACCCCGACGAGCAGCCTGAGGGCGCGTGTCCCGGAGGCCCACTCGATCAGGCCGCGGCCGTTGCGGACCACCAGGACCGGCATCGAGGCGGCCTGAGCGACGCGCTCCGCGACGCTGCCGAGCAGCCAGCGGGCGTGTCGACGCGTCTGGCCCAGCGACGCAACCACCAGAAGCACGCTGTGAGCACGCCGGGCGACCTCCACGAGGCGCTCGTCTGCCGCGCCAGGCTCGAGCACCGTCTCGATGGTGACGGGATATGCGCGCCGCAGCTCGGCGGCCTCGGTGTCGAGGGCCTGGCGCCGCGGCTCGTAGGCGGCGAGGTCACCGCCGGCGAATGCCGCGTCCGCCCCGAGGTCGTCGACGACGTGGACCAGTTGCAGTCGTGCGTCCAGCCGCAGGGCGAGGGCTGCGGCGACGAGCGATCCCCGGCGTGCTCCCTCGGAGAAATCGGTTCCGCAGGTGATGGTCGCGCGGTCGGTCGTCGGCATGGCGAATCCTCGGCACACGGAGGCTGAAGAGCGTCAGGGAATGCTGGCGCCGGCGGCTGGACACGGCCAGCCGATAATCTCGCCAGAATCCGTAGAGCGGGCCGACGTGTCAGAACCTGCGGCAGCCGTCGCGCGGCCGGCCCGGCCCTGCAGCCACTGCAGATCCCATCCGTCGAGTTCCTCGACGTGAAGCGGTCGAATTTCCTGCGCCGGCGCCGCATGCCTGCGCTGCTAGAGTCGACACGGGTTGCGCGGAGGCGATGGCGATGTCCGGACTGACGAGCCTTGAGGCGGCGGCGCGGCTGGCGACGGCCGGTCGCAACGGAGCCACTGCCCGGACAGGCCGCCCATGACGTTGCGGTCGTCGCGTCCGTCATCGTCGTTGCCGGTGTGCAACTCGCGCGCTACGGCGACGTCATCGGCGAGAAGAGCGGCCTGGGCCGCAGCTGGGTCGGTGTGGTCCTGCTGGCCGCGACGACGAGTCTGCCGGAGCTCTTCACCGGCTTCGGCGCCACGGCACTGACGCCCCTGCCGGACATCGCCGTGGGCGACGTGCTGGGGAGCTGCATGTTCAATCTGCTGATTCTGTCGTTGATGGATGCCATTCAGCCGGAGCGGCTCAGCGCCCGCGCCCACCAGGGCCACGCGCTGGCGATCGGCTTCGGCCTCGTCCTGATGGCTCTGGCGGGGATGGGGCTGGCGGGTGGGCCGTACTGGCCCGCGGTCGGGTGGGTGGGGCTCTATTCGCCGCTCTTGATCGTGGTCTATTTCGTGGCCATGCGGGTGCTGTTCATCCATGAACGGCGCCGGCGCGCATCCGGCAGCCACCGGGACACGGTGAATCCGGCGAACACCCACGTCAGCCTCCGCGCGGCGCTCGTCCGCTACGCCGTAGCAGCCGTATTCGTCGTGGGTGCCGCCCTCTACCTGCCGGTGCTCGGCGCCTCGCTGGCACGGGAGACAGGGCTCGGCGAGGCGTTCGTGGGCAGCCTGTTCATTGCGATCACCACCTCGCTGCCGGAGATCGTCGTGTCGGTCGCCGCCGTGCGTCTGGGCGCCCTGGAGCTGGGGATCGGCAACGTGCTCGGCAGCAATCTCTTCAATCTGTGGATCCTGGGGATGAACGACGTCTTCTACACCCCGGCGCCGCTCCTGAGTGCGGTCGACCCCAGCCACCTCATCACCGTGCTGGCGGTGGTCATCATGAACGCCCTCTTTCTGATTGGGTTGACCGAGCAGGTACTGACGAAGCGTTTCCGCGTTGCATGGGATAGCGCCGCCATGGCGGTGGTGTACGCCGGTGCCGTGGGGCTCGTGTATCTGGGGCGGTCGTAACGAACGGTCAAGGAGCAGGCGATGAATCGACTCAAGGGAGCAGTAGCCATTGTCACCGGCGGCGCCGTGGGGATCGGCCGGGCGGCCTGTGTGCGCCTTGCCGAGGAGGGCGCCGCCGTCGCGATTACCGACGTCCGCGAAGACGACGGCCGCGCGCTGGCCGCCGACATCGAGCGGGCAGGGGGCGTTGCCGCGTTCTGGCGACTCGACGTCAGCAGCGAAGCGGACGTGCAGCAGGTGTTCGCCGCGGTGACCGCCCGGTTCGGGCCGATGACCGTCCTCGTCAACAACGCCGGCATCTCGGGCGTGAACAAGCCGACCCACGAGATCACCGAGGCCGAGTGGGACGCGCTCATGGCGGTCAACGTCAAGGGCGTGTTCTTCTGTACGAAGCACGCCATTCCCGCGATGCGTCAGGCCGGGCGGGGCAGCATCATCAACCTGTCATCGATCTACGGACTGATCGGGGCCGGTGACGTGCCGCCGTACCACGCCTCCAAGGGGGCCGTGCGGCTCATGACCAAGAACGATGCGCTGATTTACGCGCCGGACCGTATCCGCGTCAATTCCATCCATCCCGGATTCATCTGGACGCCGATGGTGGAGTCGTTCGCCGGGAGCCAGGGCGACGTGCAGGCTGTGCGCAGGGCGCTCGACGCCAAACATCCGCTGGGGCACGTCGGCGATCCGGACGACATCGCCTGGGGCGTCGTTTACCTGGCCTCCGAGGAAGCCAGGTTCATCACCGGCTCGGAACTCGTCATCGACGGCGGCTACACCGCCCAGTAACGTCCGATCGCAGCGCGGAGCCCCTCATGGCGACACGACACCCGTTTCGAATCCTCCACGCCTCGGACGGTTCTCCCGCGTCCAGGGCCGCCATGGCCACGTCGGTGGCCTTTCCGTGGCCGAGCCACAGCGAGGCGCACGCGATCGTCGTGAGGCCGGGGCTGTTCCTGCCGCCGAACGCGGACCTCTGGGCACAATCCGACGCGGCCACGCAGCGCGCCGCCGTCGTCGCGACACGCACGTTGCGCGCGCGATGGCCGGAGGCAGACGCGGTCGTGCGAGACGGCGACGTCGTCGATCGGATTCTCGCCGAGGCCACCGGGTGGCACGCACACGCGCTCGTCATCGGGTGGCGCGGACATGGACGCTTCCGGCGCCTGCTGATGGGCAGTGTCTCCCGTGCCGTGCTCCGTCGCGCGGAGACTCCGGTGCTCGTCGTCAACCGCGCGGGACCGCGGATGACCCATCTCGCCGTCGGTGTCGATGGATCGTCCGCGTCCACCCGGGCCGTGCGTCTCCTCGCGCGCGCCGTTGTTCCGAAGGGGGGAACAATCACCCTGGTCACGGTGCTCCCCAGCCAGCTGTTCCCGAGCCATCCGTTGCTGCCAGGACTCACCGCGGAAGTCCGCGCGGAGGCGTTGGCGCGGGGCGCGAAGGCACGGGCCAGGGCCGACCGCATCCAGAAGCGGAGCGCGGCCTCGCTGCGGGAGGCGGGCTGGCGGGTGCGGGAGCAGGTCCGAACCGGCGCGCCGCTCTATGAGCTCCTGCGCAGTGCCTACGAGACGCGCGCGGAGGGGCTCGTGATTGGTGCGACGTCGTCGAGCGGTCCGAGAGCGGGCCACGTCGGAAGCACTGCCGAGGGCGCCGTCAACCGAAGCGCCGTGCCGGTGCTGGTCGTGCCGTGAGTTGCGACGCCGGGCCTGCCGCAGACATAGTACCGAGGCATGGAGTGGCTGAACTATCACCACCTCTACTATTTCTGGGTGGTCGCACGGACGGGGAGCGTGGCGGCGGCCAGTCGCGAGCTGCGCCTCACGCACCCGACGGTCAGCGCCCAGATTCACCAGCTGGAAGCCACCATCGGGGAGAAGCTCTTCAAGCGCGCTGGCCGCGGACTCGCTTTGACGGATGTCGGACAGACGGCGTTTCGCTACGCGAATGAGATCTTCGGCCTTGGCCGGGAGTTCATGGCCGTCGTCAGGCGGGAGGCGACGCCCCAGGCCATGCATCTGGCGATTGGTGTCGTCAACTGCCTCCCGAAGTCCATCGTGCAGCGGCTGCTCGAGCCGGCGCTGCGCCTGGCCCCGGCGCCCTACCTGATCTGCCGGGAGGAACGGTCACTGCAGGAGTTCCTGAAGGACCTGTCCCTGCATACGCTTGATCTCGTGCTCTCGGACGAACCGGCGGGCATCGGCGCGCCGGTGAAGCTCTTCAATCACCTTCTCGGCGAGTGCGGCACCACCGTGCTGGGGTCCGCCAGCGACGCCGCGTCGCTGCGAAAGCGCTTTCCGAAGTCGCTCGACGGCGCGCCGTTCCTGATGCCTGGCGTGAACGCCGCCCTCAGGCGCGGACTCGCGCACTGGTTCGTCTCGCATGGCATCAGGCCGCGGATCGTCGGCGAGATCGACGATGGCAGCCTCTCCAAAGTGCTCGCCGCCGAAGGCCACGGTGTGTATGCCTGCCCCAGCGTCATGGAGGCGGACGCGCGCCGTCGCTATGGATTACGCACCGTGGGCACGATCCCGTCGATGAAGAACCGCTTCTACGCGATCTCGGTCGAGCAGCGTCTGCGCCACCCGGGAGCGGTGGCCATCTGCGAGAACGCGAAGAGCGAATACTTCGGCTAGAGGGTAGAGGCCAGAGCCGTGCCGCCTGCTGGCGCCACGCCCACTCAGTCGATGTAGGCGAACGTATAGCCGCGCTCCTGTGCCCGGCTCACCGTCACGATGCCTGCCGGCACGATGCGGGCGTTCGGCACCAGGTGGGCCGAGAGCTCCTTCATGACCGCATCCACGTCTGTGCCGGTCTTCTGGGCGATGAGCTGCGCGGTGGCTCGCGTGGACAGCCCGCACACCGCGAACCGGACACCGCGCTTGGCCATCTGATCGATTGTCACGTTGACGTTCCTGAGCGCCTCGCCGTAGCCCGAGGCCTGGTAGACGTTGACCGTCGGGGCCTGCTTCGTCTTCGGGTCGAGGAAGTTGCCGGCCCGCGCCGAGAGCGCGTCGCTGTACTTGGCCCACATGGCGTCGGTGAATCCGAACGACGCCGAGGCGTGCCGCAGGCAGATGACCTGGGCGAGATCGGCGTCGGTCAGCTTGTAGCCGCTCGCGTTGGCCACGAAGAAGTTGCGCGCGAAGAACAGTGCCTGCCCGCCGGCCTCGGCGGTCATCGTGTCGTAGAAGAAGCGGTGTTTCGCCGTCGTGTCGTCGAGCCAGTCGTCTTCGGCGTGCCGCGCGGGCACGAACCGTCCCGGGGCCGTGGCGGGCTGGGCGGATGCCGTGGCCGCGCCCGCGAAGGCGGCACCGAAGGCGCCGGCGCCAGCGGCGAGCCGCGACAGGAACGAGCGTCGTGCCGGTGCGTGAACGGTGCGGTCGTGCGTCATGGTCACAGTCTCCTTCGCGCTCGGTGCGCTGCCCGAGGCTGTTTACACTAGCGTGCGGCCGGCCATCCCGTCCATATGCGTGGACGGCCTGCCCGTGAGGAGAGCGGCGTGACGCGGACACCCTGGTTCGAACGGCGATTCGCCGCGATCGACGACAACGGCCTGCTGCCGGGCATTCTCGAGCGGCTCCGCGGCACACCGGCCCGGCTGACGGCGCTGCTGGCGGCACGCGCAGGAAGCCCGGACGCGCGGTCCGGCTGGAGCCCCGCGCAGGAACTCGGCCACCTCATCGACCTCGAGCCGCTGTGGCTGGCGCGCGTGCACGACATCGCCGCAGGCCGATCCGAATTGACCGTGGCCGACCTCACGAATCGGGCCACCCACGAGGGCGACCACGATCGCTGGCCGCTCGAGGTGCTCGCGGGCCGCTTCGACGTCGAGCGGGCGCGTCTGGTGGCGGCCCTGCAAGCGCTCACGCCCGCCGATCTCGAGCGCTCGGCCCGCCACCCGCGGCTCGGCACGCCGATGCGCGTCATCGACCTCGCTTACTTCGTGGCGGAGCACGACGACCACCACCTGGTGCGGCTCCGCGAGCTGGTGGCGCAGGGCTGACGGCGCGTTACGACGCGGTGCCGTCAGCGTTGCGTCGCGTGGCCTCTCGCCGCTTCGAAGAAGATCTGGGCGCCCGTCGTGAGGCGGCCGCGCCGCACCACCGTGGCGTAGATGCCGGCGCGGTTGCCGCGGTCCCGCACGAGTGCCTTCAACATCTCGTTGCAGGGCCTGGCCGAGTCGGGGTCGTAGTTCACCATCGCGCAGCGTTCGTCGCGATTGGTGACGACGAGCGCCGGGGCGTCGTCGCCATCGCCGAACGTCAGCACGCCGCCCAGCCAGTCGTCCTCGGCGAATGCGGCGGCCCCCGTGATGACGATGTTCGGCCGGAATCGCCGCACATCCGCCGGCAAGCCCGCAAGGCTGCTGACCGCGGACACGGTGTCGTGCGAGATGAGGGAGAGGCTGGCTTCGTCGAAGATGCCGCGGTTGAGGTGCGTCATCTCCACCGCGGTGCCGCTGCGCCGCGTGATGTCCGCCGCCAGCTCCGGTCCGAAGACCGGCAGGTCGCGGCCGTCAGGCGTGCGCACATGCGTGGGCAGATCGCCCGCGTCGTCGACGCCGGGGCGTGCGGGCGTGAACAGCAGGAGCTCCGGCAGCCTCGATGCCGTCAGCCACGGAAAGCCGCCGAGGTCGCCGGTGCGGCGCAGCGCCAGCCGGCGATCGCCGTCGAGACCGTGCCAGCCCACACCCACGGCCTTCACGGGTTCGCCGCGCATGGACTTGACGGGGTAGCGAAAGAGCGCCGCGACCTCACCGACCGTGATCTTCATCGCTGTTTGTCCTCGCGTGCATCGGTTGCACCGCGCCGTCATGGGCGCGACTGCCGGGTTCCCGGGGGCGGCTTGCGCGGTGACGTTAAATATACTATTTTAACGTCACCTTGGAATCTCTCGAATTCCCCATCCTGGGCGAGCCGCTCGGCATCGAGCTGGCCAACACGTGGTACGGCGCCGGGCAGGACGCCACCGATTTCCTCGCCACGCCCGACATGGCCAGTGCCTGGGCCGCGGCGGCCGGCGCTCCGCCTGTCGACGACGTGGCGGCGCTGTGTGAGCTGCGAGACACGGTGCGGGCCCTCGTGGCCGCCCGCGCCGCCGGCCAGCCGCTCAGCCGGCGCGCAATCGGCACGTTGAACCGCCATGCCGCGGCGGGATGCGCCGCCGCGGTGCTCCAGTTGGACGCGCGAGGCGGCGTGTCCACGGCCATCCGGTTTCGGGGCGAGGCGGCGGGGCGGGCGCGTCTTGCGACGTCCTGCATCGAGGTGCTCAGCGGGCCGCACCCGATCCACCGCTGCGAAGGCGAAGGGTGCGGGCTGTTCTTCGTGCAGCAGCACGGCCGGCGGCGCTTCTGTCACGACGGCTGCAGCCATCGCGCGAGGCAACAACGCTACAGGAGGACACAGTCGTGACGCAGTTCTACGGGACGCTTGCGGAATGGTGGCCGGTGCTCTCGCCCGTCGAGGACTACGCGGAAGAGGCCGGCGAAATCCGGGACGTCCTGCTGCGGTATCGGCCGCGCGCGCGTACGCTTCTGGAGCTCGGGAGCGGCGGGGGACACGTGGCCTGCTACCTCCGACCACACTTCGCGTGCTGCCTCACCGACATCAGTGCCGAGATGCTGGCCGTGTCACGTCAACTGAACCCCGAGTGCGAGCATATCGAGGGCGACATGCGCACCCTCGACCTGAAACGTACGTTCGACATCGTGATCGCACACGACGCCATCGACTACATGACCTCCGAAGCGGATCTGGCACGTGTGTGCGACACCGCCTGGCGACACCTTCGCCCCGGGGGCCTCGTACTGCTCCTGCCCGACGCGGTGACGGAAACGTTCGAGCCCGGCACGGAGTCTGGCGGCGGAGACCACGCGGACGGACGCGCGGCGCGCCTGCTGGAGTGGACCGAGGACATCGCGCCGGGCGCTACGCAGATGGCGGTGCACTACAACTTCTTGCTGCGCGAACCCGACGGGCATGTCCGGTCCATCTACGAGCGTCACGACTGCGGCCTGTTTCCGAAGGACACCTGGACGCGCGTGCTGGCGGCACGCGGCTTCGTCGCTGACGTCGTGGTCGAGCGGACCGCCGACGAGCGGACGCCGCGTTATCTCTTCGTCGGGCAGAAGCCGGGCGACGCGTCGGCAGCGACGTCGGGGTGATGACGGCTGGTCGGATGCGTTACTCGAAAGGGGACGAACCTGTGCGATACGAGATCGAACCCGTCGGCGTCGTGTCAACAGGCCGCCGACGCACCGATGACGACTTCTGGGGCCGCACGTCCGCGGCGATCGACCTGTCCGAGCGCTTCGGCGAAGATGCCCTGCGAGGGCTCGCCGCGTTCTCGCATGTCGAGGTTGTGTATCTCTTCCACGCAGTGCCGCCGTCCGGCGCTGTCGTGGGTGCGCGCCATCCCCGCAACAACCCTTCGTGGCCCGCCGTCGGCATCTTTGCGCAGCGCGCGAAGAACCGGCCGAATCGTCTCGGCAGCACGATCTGCCGCGTCGTGTCGGTCGAGGGCACACGGCTCGTGGTCGCGGAACTCGACGCGGTCGCGGGCACTCCCGTCGTGGACATCAAGCCGGTGATGCAGGAGTTCCTGCCGCGCGAGTCCGTGCGGCAGCCCGACTGGTCCCACGAACTGATGGCGCAGTACTGGCTCCCGGCATCTGACGCCGCCGACGGCGGACACCGTGACGCGAACGACGTCACCGCGGGGTGCGCGCCAGCGACGCGTGCACGAGTCTCCCGCCTCACCGCGACCGATATCGGACGCGCGCGAGAACTCTTCGTGTTGATGACCAGTCTGCTGGAAGCAGAGGCGGAGCCTCTCAGCGACGGCTACCTGGCGCGCCTGCTGCGCCGGGACGATTTCTGGGCGCTGGCCGCGTCGGTCGAAGGCCGAGTCGTCGGGGGTCTCACCGCCCACGTGCTGCCCATGACGCGGGGAGAGCTGGCGGAGGTGTTCGTCTACGACCTCGCGGTTGCCGCCGAATACCGACGACAGGGCATCGGCCGGGACCTCGTGGCCGCGGTCCGCGCACTGGCGGAGTCCGCCGGCATCCCGGTGGTGTTCGTCCCCGCTGGCGGCGACGACGCCCGCGCCGCCGCCTTCTATCGCGCGGCCGGCGGCACGCCTGAGGCCGCGACGATCTTCACGTTCGGGTCTACGTCAGGCTGAACGCCAGCTCGCCGAGCTTTTCCACGCTGCAGGCCACGCGGTCGCCGGGCTTCAGCCACACCTGCTCGGCCTTCGGCTTGCCGAACACGACACCGTGCGGCGTGCCGGTGAAGAAGATGTCGCCCGGCTTGATGGTCATCATCCGCGACGCGAAGCTCACCATCTGCCGGCAGTTGAAGATCATGTCGTTGGTGTTCCAGTCCTGCCGCTGCTCGCCGTTCACCCGGCATTCGAGCCGCAGGTTGTTGGGATCGCCCACGATGTCGCTCGTGACCAGATGCGGACCGAGCGGCGCGAAGCCGTCGAACGTCTTGCCGATCATGAACTGGCTCGTGAGGTACTGCATGTCGCGGGCGGAGAAGTCGTTGCCCGTGCAGTAGCCGGCCACGTAGTTGAGCGCGTCGGCTTCGGAGACGTTCCGGCACTCGCGCCCGAACACCATCACGAGTTCGACTTCGTAGTCGAAGTGCTTCGCGGTGGCCGTCGGCAGGGCGATCGTGCCGCCGTGGTGATTGAGCGCGTTGTTGAACTTGTTGAAGAGCGTCGGGTTCCCAGGAATCGGCGTGTTCGTTTCCGCCGCGTGCCGCCGGTAGTTGAACCCCATCATGATGATCTTCTCGGGGCGCGTGACGAGCGGGGCATGCTGCACGGCGCTTTCCTGCAGGTAGAGGCGCGCCGGGCCATCGGCCGCCGCGGCCACCACCTTCGCGAGCTGGCCGCCGAGGCCGCGCTGCAGCAGGTCGTCGGTATCCACCGGTGCCGGCAGCTTGTACATCGCCGCCGCCGCGGCGACGTCGAGGATGCCTTTCTGCAGCTTCACGCCCAGCCGCGGACCGGCGGCTGTCCGCATGTTGAGCAGCGTCATGTTGCGCGGCATCTCGAACGTGGCCGGCGTGCTGCGCTGCGCCTCGAGGGGCGCCGTCGTCGCGAACGAGGTGGCCGTGGCGGAGGCGAGGCTGGCGGCGGTGGTCTTCAGGAACGAGCGGCGGTCGGCAGGCATGTGAACTCCGGGCGACCTGACACGACGCGTCGGCATTGGCCGGGCGATGACGTGACAGGTCCCCCTAGGGTAAACGCTCCCGGCCGCGTTCGGACGGCCGGCCGGACTCATGCTCCCATCCGTCGTAGGCCTACCGGGCAATGGTCGAGAGGGCCTGCCGCACGGCCTCGGCCAGGGGCGTCGTCGACCGGCCGATGAGGCGTCCCAGGGTGCCACTGTCGTCGAACAGGGCGCCCTGGGCGGCCTTGCTGTCACTTTCCGCCAGCAGCTGCGCGAACGCCTGCGGAAGGCCGGCCTGCACGAGCGCCGCGGCATAGTCGGCCTCGGGAAGGTCCCGGTAGCTCACGGCGACCCCGCTTTGCCGCGCGATCTCCGACGCGTACTCGGCGAGGGTGTAGCTGGTATCGCCTGCGAGTTCGTAGGTGCGCCCGGCCTCGGTGGCGACGTCGCCTGCGAGCACCTTGACCGCGGCGTTCGCGTAGTCGGCCCGCGTCGCCGACGAGATGCGGCCCGTGCCGGCGCTGCCGAGGACCACGCCGTACTGCAGGGCGGCCGCCACACCGGCCGTGTAGTTCTCGGTGTACCAGCCGTTGCGCAGCAGGACGAACGGCACACCCGATGCGCGCAGGTCGGCCTCGGTCTCGCGGTGTTCCACGCTGAGATTCAGTGACGTCGTGTCCGCATGCAGCAGGCTCGTATACGCGAGGAGGCCGACGCCCGCCCGCTGCGCCGCCGCGATGACGGCGCGATGCTGGGCGGCACGCCGGCCGAGCTCGCTCGAGGAGATCAGCAGGACCTTGTCGGCGCCCTGCAGCGCGGCCGCCACCGCGGCCGCGTCGTCGTAGTCGGCCACGCGCAGTTCCACGCCGGCCGCGGCCAGGTCGGCTGCCCGGGCGCGGTCACGCACGAGGCCCACCAGCCGCGCGTGTGGCGCTGCCTGTGCCAGACCGGCGAGCACGAGCCGCCCCAGTTGTCCTGTCGCACCCGTGACCGCGATTGTGTCCGTTGCCATCCGCCACCTCGTCGAAAGAGGTCTCACGATGAGACTAAGATGCAGTATGAGACTTCATGAAACTCGGCGGAAGGAGGCAGATCGTGGGAACAAGGGCACGCGCAGGTAACCGCCTCGCGGCGCGCGAGGCGCTGGCGCAGCGTGTGCGCGGCTGGGCGCACCTGCCGTTCGATCCGGCGCGCTGCCCGGTGCGTTCGGTGCTCGACCAGCTCGGCGACAAGTGGACGACATTGGTCGTGCTCGTGCTCACCCAGGGGCCGCATCGCTTCAGTGCGGTGCAGCGCGCGATTCCCGACATCTCGAAGCGCATGCTCACGCAGGCGCTGCGCGACCTCGAGCGCGACGGGCTGGTGGCCCGCCAGGTGTTCCCGACCACGCCGCCGAGCGTCGAGTACCGGCTGACGCCGCTCGGGGAGTCGCTGCTCGAACCACTCGGCGCCCTGATCGCCTGGGCCGAGGTGCACATGGCGGGCATCGTGGCGGCGCGGGCCGGATTCGCGCGGCAGCGGACGGCGCGGCCCGCGGGCGCCTGAGACGCTAACGCAGGCGCTTCACGAGCACCTTCGAATTGCGGCCGCTCTTCTCGTAGCGTTCGCGGCGGCTGGGGGAGAGATCGTCCACCGTGCCCTCGACGAAGCCGCCCTTGGCGCTGAAGTAGTTGAAAGCCTGGGTGGAGAGCGCGAGGATGCGGTCCAGCCCCTGCTGCCGCGCGCGGTTCTCGACGAACTGGATGAGCTTCCTGCCGATGCCCTGGTTCTCGTGCGCCGTGCTCACGTAGAGGCAGGCGAGCTCGCCCTGATTGCGCTCGCGGTCCACGTGCAGCGCCACGCAGCCCACCGGGTTGCGGTCGATCTCGAAGATCGCGTAGTCGCCGAGCTGCTGCTCGATGCTGCTGCGCGTGCGCTTCACGAGTTCGTCGGCTTCGACACCCTGCCGCGTGAGCGACTGGATGGCGCCGATGTCGCGGCGCTCCGCCGGGCGGATGTTCTCGTACTCGTTCGTGTGAATGAGCGTGCCGAAGCCGTGGTTCGAGAACACCTCACCGAGCAGGCCCTCGTCGAGGGTGCCATCGATGACGTGTACGCGCGGCACGCCGGCGAGGCACGCGCGCACCGCGTGCTGCGCCTTCGACAGGTGCTCACCTTCGAAGCCGGCCGGGTCCTTCTGCACGAGATCGCCGAGCTGCGCCACCATCATCTGGCGGATCGGTTGCCCGCGATGCACGAGCCCCGGCGCCGCGGTGACGTAGATGAGTTTCACGGCGCGGAGCTGCGCCGCCACGGCCACGGCCATGCCGTCGGAGTTGACGCGGTAGGTGCGGCCTTCGCCGTCGAAGCCCAGAGGCGGCACGATGGGCACGACACCCTGGCCGAGCAGCGACTGCAGGAAGCCCACGTCCACGCGCTCGACGCTGCCGGTGAACTCCTGGTCCACCCCTTTGATCACGCCCACCGGGTGCGCCACGATGCCGTTGGTGCAGGCGGCCCGGAGGTCGTTGGCCGACAGCCCCTGCAGAATCTCGTGCGTCAAGCGGTTCGACGCGGTGACCGACAGGCCGAGTGTGACCGCGTCCGTCACGCCAGTGCCGTCCGTGTTCGACGCCGTGACGCCGCGCTCGTCCGCCAGGCGGCGGATCTCGGCCGCCACGCCGTGCACGATCACCACGCGGATATTCAGCGACCAGAGGACGGCGATGTCCTTGAGCAGCGTCGCGAAGCGTTCGTCCGACACGATCTCGCCATCGATCGCCAGCACGAAGGTCTTCTCCCGGAACTCCGGGATGTACTGCAGGATGCCGCGCAGGTCGGTCAGCTTCACACCCGATATGGTGCTACAGCTCCACCGCCGTCGTCTCGCGGATTTCGGGCCCGCTGGTAGAATCCCAGGTCGAGGCCCTGTCATGACCCTGTCGCTCCGCCTGTTCCTGCCCGCCGCCCTCGCCCTCGTCACCGTCATCACGATGAGCGCCGGTGTGCGCGCCGGCGCGCCGAACGACCCCGTGGGCTGGGATGCGGCGGCCGCGGCGCGCTACCTCGACGGACGCGCCACCTGGTGGACGACCTGGCCCAACGCCGCCCGCGACCGCGGCACCTACTGCATGTCGTGCCACACGACGCTGCCGTACGCGCTGGCACGTCCCGCGCTGCGCGGGCTGCTGAACGAAGGCGGCCCGTCGGCGGGGGAGCAGAAGATCGTCGGCAACCTGCTGACGCGGGCGCGGGCCTGGCGCGACGTGGAGCCCTGGTATCCCGACCAGACGCGCGGCATCCCGAAGACGAGTGAATCGCGCGCCATCGAATCGGTGATGAACGCGCTCGTGCTCAGCCGGCGCGACGCCGTGACCGGCACGCTCAGCGACGACACCCGCTCGGCTTTCGGCGTGATGTGGGCGCTGCAGATGAAGACGGGGCCCGAGACGGGCGTGTGGACGTGGCTCAACTTCAAGCTCGAGCCGTGGGAGTCGCCGAACTCGCCCTACTTCGGCGCGTCGATGGCGGCGCTGGCCATCGGCTCGGCGCCCGGCGGCTACGCCGCGTCCCCCGAGATCGCGGATCGCATGAAGCCGATGCGCGACTACTTCCAGAAGCAGCACGCGCAGGTGTCGCTGCTCAATCAGCTCACCGGACTCTGGGCCACGAGCCGCGTGCCCGACCTGCTGAGCCCGGCGCAGCGCCAGGCCACCGTGGAGGCCGCCTTCGCGCGGCAGCAGGCCGACGGCGGCTGGAACACCCCGGCGATCGGCGGCTACTCGCGTGTGGACAACACCGCGACCGACACACGCAGCGACGGCTACGCCACGGCGCTCGCGACGCTCGCGCTGCAGGCGGCCGGTGTGCCGGCGTCGGACCCGCGCCTGGCGAAGGGCCTCGACTGGCTGCGCCGCCATCAGGACAAGGTGTCGGGTCGCTGGCCAGCGGTCTCGCCGAACAAGGATCGCGACCCGGAGTCGGACATCGGCAAGTTCATGAGCGACGCCGCCACGGCCTACGCCGTGCTGTCGCTCACATATCAGCGCTGACCCGCCGCCGCGCGGCCCGGCGTGCCGGCCGGTGTCATGCCGCTGAGGTATAAACAGGGCGCATGTCACCGCGCCGTTCGCCCCGTACGTCCTCGAAGTCGCCGGTCAATGCCGGCCGCCGCACGTTCCTGCTCGCGGCTCCGGCCCTCGGCGCGGCGGCCTGTGCGCCCTCCGCGCCTGCGCCCGAGGCGCCCGCGGCCCGGACA
>JALHON010000005.1 GCA_022842985.1 Acidobacteriota bacterium
GTCGCCGGCGAGGATGAAGGCCGGCACGGCGAAGCGCTTGCCCTTGAGCGTCGCGGCCGCCAGCGCCGGCGCGAACGGCCCGGACTGCGCGTCCGCCGGCGCCTCGGCGGTGCGGGCGTCGAGCGGATCGGGACCAGCCATCACGGCGAGCGCGACAGCCGCGTCCGCGGTCGTGCGCGCGATGGGGCCCGTGTTGTCGAGGAGCCAGTCGAGCGGCGCGATACCGGCGATGCTGACGAGGCCGCGCGTCGGGAACACGCCCACGAGCGCGCTCGTCGCCGCCGGCATGCGGATCGAGTTGCCGGTGTCGGTGCCGTTGCCGAGCACCGCGAAGTTCGCGGCCACGGCGGTGACCGTGCCGCCCGACGACCCGCCCGGAGAGAAGCGCACGTCGTAGGCGTTGCCCGTGCGGCCGAACGAGCTGCTGCGGTTGGTGTCGCTGTTGGCCAGGTCGGGCATGTTGGTGTGCCCGAGGATGATGGCGCCGGCGGCCTTGAACTTCGCGACGATGGCCGCGTCCTGCGGCGCGATGAGCTCGAGACCCGGCTTCGTGAAGCCGGCCCAGCCGGCCGTCGTCACCTGGCCGGCGATGCTGGTGTTGGCCTTGATGACGATCGGCACGCCCCAGAGCGCGCCGCGCGCCGCGGCCCCGCCGGTGGCGGTCGCCGTGGCGGCATCCTGCCGCGCGGCCTCGGCCAGCGCGTCAGTGCGGTAGACCTGCTCGATGGCGCCGTACACGCCGTTGTAGCGGTCGATGCGGTCGAGATGCCACTGCACGACCTGCGTCACGGTGTAGCCCTTGGCGTCGTAGAGGCGATGCAGGCCGGCGACGGTCACGTCGAGCAGATCGCCGTCCATGACCGCGCGTGCATCGGTTGCGGCGGTTGTTGCGGCGGCAGGCGCGGGGGCCTTCACCTGACAGGCGGCGGTGGCGGTCGCGAGGACCGCGACGAGCGGCAGCACGGGGAGACGATGCATGGGCGAGCATATTCTGCCCCATGCGCCCTCGGCATCGCAGTACCCGGGCGCGGGCAGGCCCAAAGAGAATGCTGGCGCGCGGGAACTGACCTGCGGCAGAATCTCGCGCGACAAATTGACTCATCATTCGTGAAAGGTGACCCTCCGCGTCGCCGGACGTCTGGCCAGGATTCGCAGCGCATCGAATCCCACGGCGCGCCCGGCATGCCTGAGGGGGTGAACGAATGCACCACGACGTCTCAGCGATCGACATCCTCGACTCCGTGGCGGCCCACGTCGCCGTGATCACGCCCGACGGCCGCATCAGCCAGGTCAACCGGGCCTGGGAGCGCTTCAGCCGTGAGAACTCGCCCGGCGGCGTCGTGTCGTCGACGTGCGGGATCGGCGCCGATTACCTCGGCTTATGCCGAGGGGCCACCGGCGACCGCTCCGAGGAGGCGATGCCTGCCGCTCTCGGCATCGAGGGCGTGCTGAACGGTAAGCTGCCGGCCTTCACGATCGAGTATCCGTGCGATTCGCCGACCGAACCGCGGTGGTTCGCCATGCACGTGACGCCGCTTTCGGGCCACGGCCGCGGGGCGGTGGTCGCCCACTACGACATCACCGCCCGCAAGCAGGCCGAGCTGAAGGTGGCCGCGCAGTCGCGGCAGATCGAGCTCGCCCTCTCGGCCGCGCAGATGGGCGTCTGGTCGCTCGACCTGAAGACCCGGCGGATCTACTGGTCGCGCGAGGTCCATCAGGTGCTCGGCGTCGAGAACTTCGATGGGACGGTCGACTCGTGGCAGCGGCTGGTGCACCCGGATGACATCGGGGCGATGCAGGTCGAGTTCGACACCGCGCTCGAACGGCGGTTGCCGTTCTCGGCCGAGTTCCGCGTGATTCGCCCAGACGGTGCCGTGCGGTGGGTGACCAACCTCGCCCGCATCGAGTGCACGCCGGACGGCGACCCCGTGGCCGTCGTCGGCACCGTCGAAGACATCACCGAACGCCGGCGTTCGGAATGGGCGCTCACCGCCTACAACCACATCCTCGAGCTCATCGCGACCGGCGCCGACCTGCACCAGACCCTGCTCGCGGTCGTGGCGCTCGTCGAAGAGCAGTTGCCGGGTACGCTCTGCTCGGTGCTGATCGTCGACGGCGCCCACGAGCGACTGCGTCTCGGTGTCGCGCCGTCGATGCCCGAGGCCTACAACCGCGGAGTCGACGGCGTGCCCATCGGCCCCTCGGCCGGGTCGTGCGGCACGGCTGCCCACCGGGGGCAGACGGTTGTCGTCACCGACATCGCGCACGATCCGCTGTGGGCCGACTACCGCGACCTGGCGCTCGCGCACGGCCTGCGCTCGTGTGTGTCGGTGCCGATTTTCTCGAGCGGGAACGTCCCTGGCCACGAACGCGGCTCGGTCATCGGCACGTTCGCGCTCTACCGCCGCGACACCGGCATGCCCGATCCGCACACCTTCACGGTGCTCTCCGGCGCCGAGCCCCTCGCCAGCCGCGCCATCCAGACGCGCGCCTCGACCGACACGGCGCACCCGCGCCCGTCGCAAAGCGTGATCGAAGCGGCGCACCTTGCCGGCGTCGCGATCGAGCGGCGCCAGGCCGAGCACGCGGTACGTCAGGGCGAGGCGCGCTTCCGCAGCGTGCTCGACTCGTCGCTCTCGGCCGTGTTCCTCAAGGACCTCGACCGCCGCTATCTGTTCGTCAACCGCACCATGGCCGACCTCTTCGACGTGCCGCCCGAAGGATGGGAGGGACGGCGCGCTACCGAGGTGCTGCCGACGCATCTCGCCACGGCGTGCGAGCGCATGGACGAACGCGTGCTGGCCGCGACAGCCGCCATCCGTGAGGAATCGGATCTCGCGCTGCCGGACGGCCGCAAGGTGCGGGTGATCGGGAACCACTTCACGCTCAACGAGAGCGACGGTCGCCCCTACGCGATCTGCGGCGTACTCACCGACATCACCGACCTCGTGAGCGTCCGGCAGGAGCTCTACCGTCTGTGGACCCATGCGCCCGAGCCGCTCTGCGTCGCGGGATTCGACGGCCGCTTCCGCCAGGTGAACCCGGCCTGGACGCAGTGCCTCGGCTGGTCCGAGGCCGAGCTGCTCGAGCGTACCTGGCCCGACCTCGTGCATGCCGAGGATCGGGCTGCCTGCCGCGCCGCGCTCGAGCGGCTCACGAGCGGCCAGGTGGTCCATCGCCTGGAGAGCCGCTTCCAGTGCGCCGACGGGACGTATCGCTGGTTGTCGTGGGAATCGATCCCGCTGATGGCCGACCAGACCATCTACGGCTTCGTCCGCGACGTCACCGAAGAGAAGCGGCTCGGGGAACAGTTCCGTCAGGCCCAGAAGATGGAGGCCGTCGGCCAGCTCGCGAGCGGTGTCGCGCACGACTTCAACAATCTGCTCACGGTCATCAACGGCTCGTCAGAGGTGCTGCTCGAAGGCACCCCGGCCGCCGATCCCAAGCACGAGATGCTCGGCGACATCCACACGGCCGGCCTGCGCGCCGCCGAGCTCACGGCGCAGCTGCTCGCCTTCAGCCGCAAGGCGATCATCGAGCCGAAGGTGCTGGCCGTGAACGAGCTCGTCGACTCGTCGGCGCGGCTCATCCGCCGCCTGATCGGCGAGGACGTCGAGTTCGTGACGTCGCTCGCGCCGGTGCCGGCGGTGCGCATCGACCCTGGCCAGCTCGAACACGTATTCATGAACCTCGCCGTCAACGCGCGCGACGCGATGCCGACCGGCGGGCGGCTCACCATTGCGACGGCCGCCGTCGACGTGCCGAAGGCCGGCGCCCCACCGTCCGACGACCTGCCCGCCGGCCAGTACGTCCGCATCTCGGTCACCGACACGGGCGGCGGCATGTCGCCCGAGGTGCAGGCGCGGATCTTCGAACCGTTCTTCACCACCAAGGGCGTCGGGAAGGGCACGGGGCTCGGGCTCGCGACCGTCTACGGCATCCTGCGTCAAGCCGGCGGCGCCATCACCGTCGACACCGAGGTCGGCCGGGGCACGACCTTCCACCTGCTGCTGCCCGCCGTGCTCGAGACGCCGGGCCGGCGCGAGTCGAGCGCGATCTCCGCGGCGCCGCGCGGCACCGAGACGCTGCTGCTGGCCGAAGACGAGCCGGGCGTGCGCGATCTGGCGCGCATGCTGCTCACGGCCCTCGGCTACACCGTGCTCGTGGCGGCAAGCGGCAGCGACGTGCTGCGGGTCGAGGCCGCGTACGACGGCCCCATCGATTTGCTCGTGACCGACGTCGTGATGCCCGATCTCGGCGGTCGCGCGCTGGTGGATCGCATCCGCGCCCGGCGGCCCGGCACCAAGGTGCTGTACATGAGCGGCTACATGGACGACGCCGTGATCCGCCACGGCGTCGAGACCTCGCAGGACCGCTTCATCCAGAAGCCGTTCTCGCGTCTTGAGCTGGCGCTGCGCGTACGCGAGGCGCTCGACGGCGCGAGCTGATGGTGCGCTGACCCGCGGCGGGCGGCTCAGCCGACCGGCTGTCGCTGGTCTTCCGGCTTCACCGTGACCGGGTTGAGGAACGGCATCATGGCCCGCAGTTCGGCCCCCACCTTCTCGATCGGGTGCTTCTGCTCGGACAGGCGCGTCGCGGTGAACGTGGGCCGGCCGGCGGCGTGTTCGTCCATCCAGAGCTTGGCGTAGCGCCCTTCCTGGATGTCCGCCAGCATGCGCTTCATCTCGGCCTTGGTCTCGGCCGTGACCACGCGCGGACCGCCGGTGTAGTCGCCGTGTTCGGCCGTGTCCGACACCGAGTAGCGCATGTAGTTGAGGCCGCCGCGGTACATCAGGTCCACGATGAGCTTCAGCTCGTGCATGCACTCGAAGTAGGCGATCTCGGGCTGGTAGCCGGCCTCGACGAGGGTTTCGAAGGCCGCCTTCACGAGCGCGCTCGTGCCGCCGCAGAGCACCGACTGCTCGCCGAAGAGATCCGTCTCGGTCTCTTCCGCGAAGGTCGTCTCGAGCACCCCGGCGCGGGTGACGCCGATGGCCTTGGCGTACGACAGCGTGACGGTGCGCGCCGTGCCGGTGGCGTCCTGATGCACGGCGAAGAGGGCCGGCGTGCCGGCGCCTTCCTCGTACAGCTCGCGCACGCGGTGGCCGGGCGACTTCGGCGCCACCATCGCCACGTCGACGTGCGCCGGCGGCGTGATGATGCCGAAGCGGATGTTGAAGCCGTGCGCGAACATCAGCATCTTGCCGGCCGTGAGGTGCGGCTCGATGTCGCGGCGGTAGACCTCACCCTGAATCGTGTCTGGGATGAGCAGCATGATGACGTCGGCTTCCGCCGCCGCCTCCGGGATCGACACCGCGCGCAGCCCGGCGGCGCGTGCCTTGGCGGCGGAGCTGCTGCCCGGGTGCAGGCCGACGCGTACGTCGACGCCGCTGTCGCGCAGGTTGAGCGCGTGGGCGTGCCCCTGCGAGCCGTAGCCGATGATGGCGACCTTGCGATCGCGGATGGGCGCCAGGTCGGCGTCTTTGTCGTAGTAGATGACGGCCATGTCGAACGGATCTCCTGAATGGAACGGCGGCGCGATGGGCGCCCCGGAACGTGCGGGTTACACCGAGTAGGCGATGTCCTGAGATTCGGCGGCCGCGGTGGCCGCGCGCGCCTGCGGCGCCGCCATCCGGCCCGGGCCTTCGCCACGCGCCATGGCCAGCGTGCCCGTGCGCGCCATCTCGAGCACGCCGAACGGCTCGAGCACTTCGAGCAGGCGATCGAGCTTGGCCGTGCCACCGGTGAGTTCCAGCACCAGCGAGTCGGCCGAGACATCGATGATCCGCGCGCGGAAGACGTCGGCGAGCTGGAAGATCTCGGGCCGCGTGCCGGCCGTGGTCGCCACCTTGATGAGCGTGAGTTCGCGGATGACGTTCGGCCGCGCCGTCACGTTGTCCACCCGCAGCACGTTCACCAGCTTGTAGAGATGCGCCTCGACATGGTGCGCGCCTTCGTCGTCGGTGTCGACGACGATCGTCATGCGCGACACGCCGGGTGTCTCCGTGCTGCCCACCGTGAGCGACTCGATGTTGTAGGCGCGGCGGCGGAAGAGCGAGGCCACGCGCGTGAGCACGCCCGGCTTGTTCTCCACGTGCACGACGAAGGTGATCACTGGTCCGCTCCTGTCTCCGCGAGCACGCTGGGGCGGCGGATCATGTTGTGCAGGTCGGCGCCGGCCGGCACCATCGGGTACACCGTGTCTTCCTGCTCGACGCGGAAGTCGATGACCACCGTGCCCTTGTTGGCGCGCGCCGCCTGCACGGCGGGAATCACGCCGGCGCGGTCGGTGACGCGGGCGGCCGTGAGGCCGAAGGCCTCGGCCAGCTTCACGAAGTCGGGGCTCGAGAGCGGCGTCGCGGCGTAGCGGCGTTCGTAGAAGAACTCCTGCCACTGGCGCACCATGCCCAGGTAGCCGTTGTTGATGATGGCGACGTTGATGTCGATGCCTTCCTGGGCGATGGTTGCCAGTTCCGCCATCGTCATCTGGAAGCCGCCGTCGCCGACGACCACCCACACCTCGGCGTCGGGCCGCGCGATCTTGGCGCCGATGGCCGCCGGCAGCGCGAAGCCCATCGTGCCGAGGCCGCCCGACGTGATGAGCGAGCGCGGCTGATCGTGATGGTAGTACTGCGCTTCCCACATCTGGTGCTGGCCGACGTCGGTCACGACCACGGCATTGCCGCCGGTCTCGCGCCACAGATCGTGGATGACGTGCGCGGCGTAGAGATGGCCGCTGTCGGGCAGGTTCTTGATGTCGCGCACCGCCGCGTCGCCCTTGAGCGCGTCGATGTGGGCGCGCCACGCCGCGTGGTTGCCGCGTTCGACGCGCGGCAGGAGCGCCGTGAGCAGCTGGCCGCAGTCGCCTACGAGGCCCACATCCACCTTGACGTTCTTGTTGATCTCCGAGCGGTCGATCTCGAGATGGATCTTCTTCGCGTTGAGCGCGTAGGTCTTGACGTTGCCGGTCACGCGGTCGTCGAAGCGCATGCCGACGGCGATGAGCAGGTCGGCTTCCTGAATCGACGTGTTGACCCAGGCCTCGCCGTGCATGCCCATCATGCCGAGGTTCAGCGGATGGCTGGCCGGCACGCCGCCAATGCCGAGCAGCGTCATCGCAATCGGGATGTCGGCGTGTTCGGCGAAGCGGCGCACGAGATCCGACGCCCCCGAGGCGATGATGCCGTTGCCGGCGAGAATCAGCGGGCGTTTCGCCTGGTGGATGAGGTCCACCGCGCGCGCGAGTTCCGCGTCGCCTGGCGAGAGGTTCGGCCGCTGACGCACAGGGGCGGCTTCTTCCGGCCACTCGAAGTCGCACACCCGCTGCTGGCAGTCCTTGGTCATGTCGATGAGCACCGGGCCGGGCCGGCCCGAGCGCGCGACATGGAAGGCCTCGCGCACGGTGGCGGCGACGTCCTCGGGGTTGGTCAGCAGGTAGTTGTGCTTCGTGATGGGCAGGGTGATGCCCGTGATGTCGCATTCCTGGAAGGCGTCGGAGCCAATCAGCTTGCTGCCCACCTGCCCCGTGATGCAGACGACCGGCGAGGAATCCATCATCGCCGTCGCAATGCCGGTCACGAGGTTGGTGGCGCCGGGGCCCGAGGTGGCAATCGCCACGCCCACCTGCCCGGTCGCCCGGGCGTAGCCGTCGGCCATGTGGGCGGCGCCCTGTTCGTGGCGCACCAGCACGTGGCGGATCGGGTAGTCGAGCATCGCATCGTAGGCGGGGAGGATGGCTCCGCCCGGGTAGCCGAAGACGCAGGTCACGCCTTCGCGCACCAGCGATTCCCAGAGGATCTGCGCGCCGGTCAGTCGTCTTGACGTCATGTTATGGACAAGCCTATTGGCTCGCCATTGAGTCCGTCAATCTTATAGATTGTTGAGTAATGATAAGCCTAGCTAACTTTTTACGAATCGTCTCATAGCCCCAGAAGGAACACGGGCGTCCGCCGGTCTCAGAAGCCGAGCTGGGCCGTGACCTGAATCGCGCGCGGCTGCCGGACGCTCGTCACCTGGCCGAACGTGCCCGACGAGATGCTCTCGGTAGGGAGGTTGCGCTGGGCGATGTTGAAGACGTTGAACGCTTCGAGCGTGAACCGCATGGAGCGGTTGCCGCCGAGCGACGGCGCCCACTGCAGCGTGACGTCGGCGTTGAAGTACTTCGGGTTGTTGTCGAAGTTCGTGATCGGCGCGAAGCCGAAGAGGCCGCGCAGGCGGTTGGCCTCCTCGAGCGACAGCTCGCGCACGCTGTTGCGCGAATACGTCGAGCCGGGGCAGGCCACGTTGCGGCAGATGCTCTCGTTCACCCAGTCGGTCGTCAGACCATCGCCGTTCACGTCGCGGCCCACCGTGATGTTCATCGGCGCTTCGCTCTCGAATTCGCCGATGACGCCGAGCATCAGGTTCGCCGGCAGGCGCCACTCGAGGTGGGCGTTGGCGACGTGGCGGCGGTCGTCGGTGCCGGGCCCCCAGTTGAGGTCGGGACGTTCGGGCACGAGGAAGCCGCTCACGAAGTTGAAGGCGTTGTCGCGCGACTGCGCCAGCACGTAGTTGGCGCCCCACGACAAACGGCCGGTGAGCCGCTTGCGCAGGTCGACGACCAGGCCCCGGTAGCGGATCTCGCCGTAGTTCGAATAGAAGCTGACGTTCGTGTACCGCGGATCGGGCCTGACGGCGCCGCCGCCGTTGATGTTGGCGCTGCCGGGACGTCCGGCGTTCGTGTTCTGGATGAAGACCTGGTCGTAGCCGCGGTTGTAGACGAGGCTCACGTCGACGCCGATGTCGCGCGTGAGCTCGCGGCGGTAGCCGAGCTGCGAGTTCCAGTTCCACGGCGTCCGCAGGCCTTCGTCGATGACCGACAGACTCGGCGGGGGAATGCTCGTCGTGCCGCCGCCGAACGGCTCCGGCCAGAGTGGGTTGTCGATCTGGATGCCGATCACCTTCGGCGGCGTGAAGCGGGCATTGCCGATGACGTTCAGGATCACCTGGTCGTAGTAGATGCCGGTGCCGCCGTAGACGACCTGGCTCGTGCTGCCGCCCGGCGCCCACGCGAAGCCGAAGCGCGGGGCCAGATTGTTGCGGTCCTTCGAGACGCCGTTCCCCGGGGCGCCGGTCACATCGGCCAGCGCTTCGGTCTTCGCGCCTTCGTAGTCGTAGCGCAGCCCGAGGTTCAGCGTGAGGCTCGGCGTGGGCCGCCAGTCGTCCTGCAGATAGAAGCCGTAGATCTGATTCGGCCGCGCCAGCGAGGAATTGCCCTGGTTCTGCGTGAAGCGGGTCGGCGTGCCGGCGACGAACGACGCCAGCGTCGGGAAGGTGTAGGTGCCGCGGAAGTTCGAGTCGAAGTAGCCGTCCGACTCGAAGACCTTGATCTGCATGCCGGCCTTGACGGCGTGATCGCCGGTACGGGTGCCGAAGCGCGACCACGACAGGTTGTCGATGACCTGGTAGATCCAGTCCTCGCGGCGCTGCGGATAGCCCGAATCGCCGCCGAGCGTGAAGCCGCCGGTAATCGAGAGGTTGACGAGGCCGGGGTGGTTCGGCTGGAAGTCGCCGTACGACTGGCCCACCTGCACGTAGGCTTCGTTCAGCAGGTCGGCCCCCAGGATCCACTTATGGTTGGCGTTCACGTAGTTCGTGCGGAAGAACACCGTGTTGCCGTTGAAGTCGAAGATCGTGCCGCTCGCGCCGGACGGCTGGCGGTCGTGCGTGAGCTGATAGCGCCCGGTGAGCGACTGCGCGTTCGTGAGCTGAGAATCGATCTTCGCCGTGACGTTGTGGATGTCGATGTACTCCGGGCGCACGTGGCGCACGGTGCCGCCGGCGCCGAAGAGCGACACCGGGATGTTGTTGGCGGCGAGGAACTGCAGCGTGGAGGGCGCGAAGGCCGCCGTGGACGCCGGCAGCACCCGGGCGCTCGCCGTGTTCGTGTCGCGGTCTTCCCGCTCGTAGTTCAGGAAGAAGTGCGCCGTGTTCTTCTTCACCGGCCCGCCGAGCCAGCCGCCGTAGTGCACGCGCTGGAACGGATCGGCCGGCAGCGATCGGTCCGCGTACGGGCTGCGCGCCATCATGCGCTGGTCGCGGAACAGGTAGAAGCCGCTGCCACGCAGGTCGTTCGTGCCCGAACGGGTCACCACGTTCACGACGCCGCCCGAGGCCTGCCCGTATTCGGCCTTGAAGCCGGTGACGAGCACCTGGACTTCCTGCACTGAATCGAGGGCGAGGGCCTGCCGCGAGTAGCCCGAGATGTCTTCGCTGTTGTCGATGCCGTCGACGTTCCACTGGTTCGAGCGGCCGCGCGAGCCCATGAACGACACGCCGTTCGAGCTCTGCGCGCCCGGTGCGAGGCGCAGCAGCGACTCGTAGTCGCGGCCGATGAGCGGCAGCAGATCGATGGCTTCGCGGTCGAGCCGCGATTCGAGTGCCGAGGTGGTCGTCTGCACCACGGGCACCTGCGCCGTGACCGTGACCGCCTCGGTGAGCGTCGTGAGCGACAGCGTGAAGTTGAGGACGGCCTCGGCGCCGAGCCCGAGCGTCTGTGCGCGGCGCACGGCCGGCGCGAAGCCGCCCAGTTCGGCGCGGATGTCGTAGGTGCCCGGCGGCAGCGCGGCCAGACGATAGATGCCGTCCGCATCGGTCACCGTCGAACGCGCCACACCCGTGGCCGTGTTCACCGCCGTCACCGTCGCCCCGGGCAGCACGCCGCCCTGGCTGTCGGTCACGGCGCCGAGGGCCGTGGCGGTGTCTCGTTGCGCAAGTGCCGGGGTGATGGCCGCAGCCATCAGGACCAATGCCAGACCCGCTCGAATCAGGAACGTCATCGCGTCGCCACTCCGTTCGCAGACCGCCGGCTGGTGCGAACCGACGGCTTGGAGGGCTGAATCGTAGCTCAACAGTGACGGATGGCGTAATGAATGGGATGGCGGTGGCCCCGACGTCGCCCTGTCGAATCTGACGGTCCACGTACGAAATTGATGCAGGCGGGCCAGGCCTGGCCAGTCCCGATTCCCGGCCGTTCTCCGCCGGGCCCGCGCTGAGGTCACCGGCGTTGAACTTGCAAGAGACAGGCGGATGCTGTCTCGCACCTCCCATGTACTCGTGGCGTTCGTGCTCGGCGTGGCACTCGCCGCCGCCGCGCCCCGGGCCGCCCAGGCGGCGCAGCTCGGGCTGTCGTGGACCGACAACGCCACCGACGAAACCGGTTACCTCGTGGAACGCCGCGACGGCGCCTCGGCCAGCTTCGCGCAGATCGCGACCCTGCCGGCCAACGCCACCGCCTACCTCGACCCGGCCCTTCCCGCCGGGAGCGCCTACTGCTACCGCGTGCGGGCGTTCAACGCCATCGGCCCGTCTGCCTACACCAACGAAGGATGCGGCACGGCCGGTGGTGCGCTGACGGTGCCGCTCTCGGTGAGTCTCAATCAGACGTCGTTCACCCGCAATCAGACACTCGTGGCGACGGTAAACGCGGTGGGCGGCCAGATCACCACACCCATCGATGCCTACGTGGTCGTGCAGGCCGGCGGCCTGCTGCTCTCGCTGCAGCTCGATGGCCGCCTCGTGCCGGGCCTCGTGCCGATCGCGCGCGGCATCGTGCTGCCCACCGCGTCGGCACCCTTCAGCTTCCCGCTCGCCGGCGCGCCGCCCGGCACCTACCAGTGGCTGGCGGCGGTCACCGCGCCCGGCACGCTTTCGCTGGTGTCGCCCATCGCGGCGACGCCCTTCACCGTGGTGCCCTGATCATGAGGCTCTCGACGCGTTTGGCCAGTGCGTGCGTTGTCGCGGCGCTGGGGATCGGGCTCGCCGCCAGCCGGCCTGCCGCGCAGGCGGGTCCCTACGACGCGCTCGTCCCGGGGCAGTGGATGGAACTGCCGGGCACGAAGATCCGGAGCGTGCTGCCGTCGCCGCTGCCGCAAGGTTCCCCCGACGCCATCATCCTTGCCTGGGGTGGCGCCGCGGCCGACACGTCCCGCAACCGTCTCATCGTGTGGGGCGGCGGTCACAACGACTACTACGGCAACGAACTCTACGCGCTCGACCTCACGACGAAGGCGATGCGGCGGCTCACCGATCCGAGTCCGATCGGCTCCGCCAGCCGGTGCCTCGGGACGCTGCCTGACGGCAACCCCGCCTCGCGCCACACCTACGGCAACCTCGTCTACATGCCGCACGTGGATCGGATGTTCGCCTTCGGCGGCGCCCATGCCTGCATCAACGGCGGCTTCGTGAACGACACCTGGACGTTCGACTTCTCGACGAACCGCTGGCACCTGATGAACCCGGCCGGCCCGCTGCCGGTCTACGGTGTGACGGCCTCGGCGTACGACCCGGTCACGCAGAAGGTCTTCATTCACGACACCTACGGCTTCTCGTCGTACGACTTCGCCACCAATCGCTACACGCGGCACATCGCCGACTTCTCGACCGACTACCACCTGACGGCCGCCATCGATCCGGCGCGGCGGAAGTTCGTGCTGCTCGGCGACGGCGTGCAGGTGATCGATCTCGACACCTTCGCCACGTCGCGGCTCGCCACGACGAACGCCCCGGCCTTCGTCACCTCGCGTCAGTCGCCCGGCATCGCGTTCGACCCGGTGGCCAACCGCATCGTCGCCTGGCACGGCGGAAACAGCGTCTACGCGCTCGACCTCGCCACCGCGGCGTGGACGCAGGTCGCCGCCGGCATCGGTCCGAACGTGCCGGCGCCACAGCAGGGCACCTACGGCCGCTGGAGCTACTTCCCGCAGTACGGCGTGTTCGCGCTCGTGAACTCTATTGACCAGAACGCCTTCGTGTTTCGTGTCGGCCCAGCCGGCGCGCCGGGTACGACGGTGCCGGCCGCGCCCACGAACCTGAGGGTGCCGTGAGCACGCGCCGCCTGTTCGCGTGTCTGGCCGTGCTCGTCGTGGCGTGCGAACTCGCGCCATCGGCGCAGCCCGGCGCGCTCCCGGCCTTTCCCGGCGCGCAGGGGTTCGGCACGACGACCCCGGGTGGACGTGGCGGCCCGGTGAAGGTCGTGACGACGCTGGCCGCGTCGGGCCCCGGCTCGTTCCGCGAGGCGATGCTCGCGACGGGCCCGCGCATCATCGTGTTCCGCGTGTCGGGGGTGATCGATCTTGGCGGCGACATCGTCGTGGCCGAGCCGCAGAGCCATGTCACCGTGCTCGGGCAGAGCAGTCCGGGCGGCATCACGCTCGTGAACGGCGCCATCACCAACTACAAGACCAACTTCCACGACGCGGTGTTCCGCTTCCTGAAGCTGCGCGCCGTCGATGGCGACACGTTCGCCTTCAATCCCGTCTACAACCTGGTCATCGATCATGTGGACATGTCGGGTGGCGCCGACGAGACGTTCGACATCGACTTCAGTCACGACTTCACGGTGCAGTGGTCCACCGTGACCAACAGCAAGCGCGGACCGAACAGCCAGAACTTCGGCTGGCTCATCGCCTACCGCCCCACCACGAACATCACGTTCCATCACAACCTGAGCGCGCATCACCAGGGCCGCTGCGGCGCGCAGTTCCACTGGGCCGGCAGCGGGCCGCTGCCGGCGGACGGCGCGAAGCTCGACCTGCGCAACAACGTCTTCTACAACTGCGGCTTCCAGCAGATCTACCGGGCGGACGCGGCGCCGCCGGAAGGCACGAACTTCAATCTCGTCGGCAACTACGCGAAGAGTGGGCCGAACACGCCGGCCGGCTCCATGCTCTTCGGCCTCGGCGGCACGATCTTCATGCAGGACAACGTGTATCCGGGCCAGTCGATCATGTCGATCTACTCGACGCCGACCTACCTCGCCCTGCCGCATTCGTTTCCGCCGGTGACGACGACGTCGGCCGCCGTCGCCTTCGACGACGTGCTCGACCACGCCGGCGCGTGGCCGCGTGATGCGATGACGGCGCGCACCGTGCAGGAGGTGCGGTCGGGCACCGGCACACTCGGCAAGCTCGACGATGCGCTCACGACCGGCCCGGGCCCGGCGCCGCCGGTGGACGCGGACCTCGACGGCATCGCCGACGCGTGGGAGCTCACGCACGGGTTGAACCCGGCCAATCCGCTCGACTCGGCGCTGCTCGACGCGAGCGGCTACGCGCACATCGAGGTCTACCTGAACGAGGTGGCGCAGGCGCTGACCGGGCAGGCGCCCACGCCGCCCGGCACGCCGGCGCCGCCGACGAACCTGCGCGTCACCCCGTAGCGGCGGCCGGACGCGTCGCGCGGGAAGGTCCGGCCACGCCACTCACTGGCTCCTGGCGTCCATTCATCGGCCGGCGATAGGCAGTTCACCGTTCCGATGGTGAGATGCCCTTTGGTAGCATCTGCCCCTGGAGGACTCATGACTCGAATGCGAACGATGGCCCTCGTGGCCGCCCTGGCCCTGACGGCCACTGCCTCGGTGACGGCCCGCCAGGCTGCGGGCCGCCCGGCCAGCGGCACCGGCACGGCCAGTGCCGAGGTGGGCGGCACCTGGGTGAAGACGGAGAAGGGCTCCGTGTATCAGGGCGGCAAGTGGATCGACATCACCTACGGCCGTCCGCAACTGCGCGGACGCACGGACATCTTCGGCACCGGTGCCGACTACGGCAAGCCCATCCTCGCCGGCGCGCCGATCTGGCGGGCGGGCGCGAACGTGGCCACCCGGCTCAAGACCGACACCGCGCTCATGTTCGGCTCGACGCACGTGCCGCCCGGCGAATACACGGTCTACATCGACGTGAAGCCCGGCGCGTGGACGTTCGTGCTGTCGTCGTGGCCCATCCAGACGACCTTCGACCCGAAGAACAAGGCCGCGCTGTGGGGCGCCTACGGCTACACGCCCGACAAGGACGTCGTGCGCGTGCCGATGGCGCTCACGACCTTGCCCTACACCGTCGAGACACTCACGTGGAGCATCGTCGACGTCACGGCGAAGGGCGGCAAGTTCGCCATCCAGTGGGACAAGTCGATGGCTACGGTGCCGTTCTCGCTGATGTAGTGCACCGCGCGCGGACCCGCCAGGGGCTGCTGCCCCTGGCGTCCGCGTCGGGGCTTCACCGCACCGTCGTCGGCGGACGGCGGTGGCGCGTCGCCTGCTCGTAGGCGTAGGCAAGGCCCAGCAGCTGCCGATCGGTCCACATGCGGCCGAGGAACGACACGCCCACCGGATAGCGTCCGCCGAGGTAGCCGGCCGGCACGGTGACCTGCGGCAGCCCAGCCGCCGCACTTTCCTCGCACGTGCCTGGCTCCGCCCCGTAGCGCTCCGCGCCGCCTTCGTGCGTGTGCGGACGCGCCTGATTGGCGGGATAGATGAGCGCGTCCACCTGTGCCGCATCCATCGCCGCGACGAGCAGGGCGCGGTAGGCGAGCCGGGCCGCCACGAACTGCTCGGCCGACGGGCTCGCGGGCGGCGGCACGAGCGCCCCTTCGAGGCGGCGCTGACCGGCGGGCGACATCTTGCCGGAGTCGATGAGCTCCTGGATCGTCCGCACCTTCACGCCGCGCGCCAGATACGCCTCCAGGCCGGCCTTGAGCGATCCCGGGGCGGCGCCGCGCGCCTTGGCGTATTCCTCGTCGTAGTTCGGGATCGCGACATCCACCACGGTGGCGCCGGCCTTTTCGAGTTCGCGCACCACGCGGTCCATCGTCTCGGCCGCTTCGCGCTCTCCGGTGATGCCGATGAAGCGCTGGCGGAAGAGGCCGATGCGCGCGCCCTTGAGCGTATCGGCGGTGAGGCCGGCGGCGAACGACGGCCCGGGATGCGCGGCGGCGTCAGCGGTGGCTTCGTCCGCCTCGTCCACACCGGTCACGAGGTCGAGCGCGAGTGCGATGTCGCGCACGGTCTTGCCCATCGGCCCAACCGCATCGTTGAACGTGTTGAGCGGCATCACACCGGCCCGGCTCGTGTAGCCGCGTGTCGTCCGGATGGTGGCGAGCGAGGCGAAGCCGGCCGGATTCGAGAGTGAATTGCAGGTGTCGGTGCCGAACGCGAGGGCGGCCAGGCTCGTAGCCACCGCCGTGGCGCTGCCGCCGCTCGACCCGGCTGTCGAGAGCGACGGATCGTAGGCGTTCCCCACCGTGCCGCCCACCGTGCTGATGCCGAAGTCGCCGAACGGGAACTCGTCGAGGTTGGCCTTGCCAAGGATCACGGCGCCGCCCGCCTTCATGCCGGCCGCCACACGTGAATCAACACGCGGCCGGTGATCGAGCAGGGCGAGCGCGCCGCCGGTCGTCGGCAGCTCCGTCGTGTCGATGTTGTCCTTGAGCACGATCGGCACGCCGTGGAACGGGCCGCTGACGCGGCCGGCGGCCCGCGCCGCATCGCGGGCGCGCGCATCGGCGATGGCGCGCGGGCTGAGCGCGAGGATGGCCTTGAACGTCGGACCGTGGCGATCGAACACGGTGGCGCGCGTGAGGTACTCGCGCACGATGTCTTCGCTCGTGACGTCCCCCCGGCCCATCGCCTCGCTCAGCTGCAGCACGGTCTTCTCGAAGACGGTGAAGGCCGGACGCGCGGGCGCGGTGGGACGCGTCCAGTTGGCGATAGCGGCCACCTGCCGCGGCGTGAGACCACGCAGATCGGGCGTGGTCACGAGCCGTTGCGCCTCCGCCGTGACGCGCGCGATTTCGCTGCCGGCTGACGGCACCTTCCGATCGGCGCCGGCGTAGACCGCATCGGTCCACGACGAGAGCAGGCCATCGCGTCGCGGCACCGGATAGCCGCCGCGCGGGTCGTAAACCTCGCTCAGGCCCTTCACGACGAACGTCACGAGCGCGGCCGTGGCGCCGGGTGCCAGTTCCAGCCGGTAGACGTAGCCGATGTGCGCCGGATCGAAGCCCGGATATGTCTCGCTGAATGGATCGCCATACATGTCACCCGCGCGCTGCAGCACGCGCGCCGCCGCGGCGTCGCCGAGCACGTGCGCCGAGGGCCCGTGGCCCGACGGCCCCTGCATCGGGTCGGCCACCGCGCGGGTGTTCTGCATCACGGTCACGAAGGTGTCCTGCGCGTCGATGACGCGGTCGCCGCTCGAGGTCGTGGCCACGGTCACACGCCCACCGTCGTCGTAGGCGCCGGTGGCGCCACCCCAGGCCACCTCGATGGTCCGCGGCTCCGTCGTGCTGTTCGTGAACGCGTCGTAGTAGCGCAGGTAGCTCGTGTCCGCCGGCGCGAAGAGCGCGCGCGACACCACGACGCCGTCGTGCAGCACCGGCGTGATGCTGTCGAAGCGCTCGCCGTCGCGGGCCAGGCCGAAGCCGCGCAGGTACTGGTTCGCCACCTCCGGCCGGCCCGTCGCACTGCGCCGCACCTGCAGCTTCAGGTAGCCGAAGCCGTTGAACGGATTGGCGCGTCCGCCGGTGGCGATGCCGCCGCTGTCCTGCGCCCAGGGCGAGGTGTCCTGGATGTCCCAGAACTGGCCGTCGGCAGATGGCAACGGGGTGACGGCGGATGTGGTCTGGAGCAGCAGCGCGGAGAGCGCCAGCGCGAGGCCCGGGCGGAGGAGTCGCATGCGCGGAGTCTACCAGCCGGACCTGACCGTGGCGTGCCGACAGTAAAGCTGGCACAATCAATAGGTGAGTCCCACGGTGCTGCAGAGCGGCCCGTACCGGCTGTTCTTCTTCTCGAGCGATCGTGGTGAACCCGTGCACGTGCACGTCGCGCGCGACCGAAAGGCCGCGAAGTTCTGGCTGGCGCCGGTGCGTGTCGAGTACAACCGCGGGTTCACGAAGGTGGAACTGGCGAAGGTGACGGCGTTGGTGCGCGCGAACGAAGCCGCGATTCTAAAGGCCTGGCATGAGTACTTCGGCAGGAACTGACGTTCCCGTGGCGACCGACGTAAAGGTCACGGGTGATGCCCTCGTGGTAGGTCTTCGCGATGGCCGTATCGTGTCCGTCCCGCTCACGTGGTATCCGCGCCTGGCGGCGGCGACGCCGAGCGAGCGCCGGCGATGGGAGCTCATCGGACCCGGCCTCGGAATTCACTGGCCCGCAATCGACGAGGATGTGTCGGTTGAAGCGCTGCTCGCCGGGCAGGGCTCCAACGAGAGCGTGCGGTCGTTGCGTCGTTGGCAGGCGGCGCGAGCACGCGCGGCTGACAAGACTTCGCATCCCACGAGCCGTGCCAGGCAGTCGGCCAAAGCCAAGCCACCTCTGCGAGCGGCCCGCGGCTGAACGTGGCAGATGCCACTGCGCCACCCGCCAGCACGGCAACATCGAGCGGCGTGCCGAGAAGGTTCATCGTGAAGCTGGTGCCTGTGGCCGTTCTCGTGTTTGCGCTACAAGCCGGTGGCGCAGGCGAGCAACGAGAAGCCGCGGCGCCTGCTGACCATCTGGCGGCGGCTCAGGCGCTGTGGGCGCCTCGGTCGGCCGCGGTGGTGACGCCGCCCAGTCGCGGCGAAAAGGTAGTCAACGGGCGGCTGGTTCATGGCGACGGCACCGGTGCATTGACGTTCACGCTCATGGAGCGGTGCGACAGGACGGCGGCGGGCCTGGTCGAGCATTTCCGTGCGTCTGGATGGCGCCAGCGCAGAAGCCAGATTCTGATGCCCAGGCTCCGAACCTCCTTCACAACGGGGTGCGAGCGAGTTCCGAATGGCATCCTGTCACCCGACGCGATAACCAAGGGAGATCAGAGTTCGGTAGCTCTCGCCTGGCACGGGGAGTGGGAGGACAACACGGGCAACACGTTGACCTACGACGTGTCGTCGGATGGCGACGCAGCGCGCGTGCATGCGACGTTTCTGCCGGTTGAGGTCGCAGTGGCAAAACGCCTCAAGAGCAGGCCTGTCCCTCAATGGTAGAGCGGCCTGCGCAGGCCGGACGCGGGAGGCGGGCCAGCCCTTCGCCGTCTGGTCCCCCAGCTCCGCCGCCACCGCCCACGGCGGGTCGCGCCGGGCCGCGCGGCACGATAGAATCGACCTCTGGCGGACGACTGATCCGCCAGGCCCGGATGGGCCTTCGGAGGAGACCGACGTGAGAGCTATTCGTGTTTGCGCGCATGCCACCGCCCTTGTGTTCGCTGCCGGGCTGACCGCCGCCTGCGGCGGCTCGGAACCCGCTCCGGCGCCGGCCGAGAAGATCCAGCCCACGACGGTGGGCGAGATGTCGCCCGAGGAAGCCGGCGGGATGAGCGCCGAGTCCTCGACCTTGAAGGAAGCCGAGGGCCACGCGAGCCCGCACGGCGGCACCCTCGTGAAGCTCGGCACGGCCGCGCAGCTCGAATTCGTGCACGACCCGTCGAGCGGCCTGCTCACCGCCTACGTGCTCGACGCCGCGGGTGGCGCGGTCACGCGCATCCCCGCCAAGGCCATCACGGTGGAAGTGACGCCCGGCGGCGGCGCGGCGGTCACGGTGTCGCTTGCGAGCACGGCCAACGGCCTCACCGGCGACACGGTGGGCAACTCGTCGCAGTTCGGCGGCACGGCGGCCGCGCTCAAGGGCGTGACGGCGTTCACCGGCGTCATCAAGGAAGTCGTCATCGGCGGCGAGACCTTCAAGGACGTCAAGTTCGGTTATCCCGTCAACGGCTGACGCCGTTCGTATGCCGATTCCGACCGGTGCCCCCCGCCCAGGGGACGCTGGTTGGAACGGGCTTTGACGGCCGGTGCGACTGGACCACTCTGCTGGTCCAGTCATGCCCGCGCATCGGCCGGTCGTTGCCGTTTCCGTCCTTCTGCTCGTCGCATTCGCCGCCGAGCCGCTGGCCCAGTGGGCGCGCCGTCCGTACCAACCGGCCCGGTACGGCGGCAACTACATGCACAACTACCACCTCGGCCCGGCGCCGAGTTCGACGCCCTGGGCGCCCGCCTGGGCGCCGGACGGCCGGTCGGTGGCCGTGTCGATGGCCGGCTCGATCTGGCGCCTGGACGTGGCCACGGGCGCGTCCACGGAGCTCACGGCCAGCGCCACCTACCATTCGCAGCCCGCGTGGTCGCCCGACGGCCGGTGGATCGTCTACACGGCGGATGACGGCGGCCGCACGGTGCATCTCGAAGCCCTCGACGTGCAGTCGGGGGCCGTCACGGCGCTCACGAGCGGCAGCGCCATCTACGCCGATCCGGAGTTTTCGCCCGACGGCAGCCGGCTCGCCTTCACCGCGTCCCAGCCGAACGGCTTCTTCAACGTCTTCGTGCAGACGTTCCGCGACGGCGCGCTCAGCGGCGCTCCGGTGCAGGTGACGGCCGACGGCTCGCTCGGCCGCGATCGCCCGTACTTCACCGCGCAGGACATGCACATCACGCCCACGTGGTTCCCGAATGGCCGGGAGCTGGCGTTCGTGTCGAATCGTGGTGTGGCGCTCGGGGCCGGACACATCGTGCGTGCGCTGGCCGAGGCCGGCGCCGGCGCTGCCACGATGGCCCTGCGCACCGAGCAGACCTTCTATCACGCGCGGCCGGACATCTCGCCTGACGGCACGCGGCTCGCCTACGTCTCCGCCCGCGGCGGGCGCGATCCGTGGCACACGCTCCTGGTCGAGCCGCTCGGCGGCGGCGCGCCGCGCGCGCTCACGGCCGATGCCGACGCGTTTACGCCCGCGTGGTCGCCCGACGGCGGCACCATCGCGTTCGTGTCGAATGCCGGCGGCCTGCCGGGCCTCGCCGTCGCGGACGTGGCGACCGGCGCCGTGCGTTCCGTGCCCGTCGGCGCGCGCACATGGAAGCGGCCCACCGGCACGCTGCAGCTGCGCATCACCGAGCGGGGCAGCGACACGCCGGTCGAGGCGCGTGTGCATCTCACGGCTGCCGATGGCCGCGCCTACGCGCCGCCCTCGGCCTACGCGCGCATCGACTGGGCGGGCGACCGCGTGTTCCACGCGGCGGGCCGCGAGAGCCTGGAACTGCCGGCGGGCCGCGTCGTGCTCGACGTCGTCCGCGGGTTCGAAGTGGCGCCCGCGCATGTCGAGACCACGATCGAGCCGGGACAGACGCGCGAACTCACCGTGACACTCGAGCGCGTGGCAGACCTCGCGGCGCAGGGCTGGTACAGCGGCTCCACCGGCGCGCACGTGCACGGCGCCGGGCTGCAGCGCTACGCGCAGGAGACGCTGCTCGCCCAGGCGCGGGCGGAAGACCTCGACGTCGTCAACAACGCCCTGGCGCATCGCGATGCGCGCGTCGGCACCGGTGAGTTCTTCGTGTGGGGCCGCGCGGCGCACCCGGCGTCCACCGCCGATCGCCTGCTCGTGCTCGGGCAGGAATACCGTCCCCCGTTCCACGGCCACGTCGCGGTCTTCGGCGACGCCACGCCGCTGGCCGGGCTGTTCGATGTGACGATCGGCTACGAAGGCAATCCGCCGCCGACGCTTGCGCCGAGCAACAGCGCCGTGCTGCGCGCGGCCAAGGCACGCGGCGCCATCACGAGCTACGTGCACGCGTTCGCGGGCGAAGGCGACCCGATGCAGGCGGGGCTCGGGCTCGGCAAGGCCTTCCCGGTGGATGCTGCGCTCGGCCTCGCCGACACCATCGAGTGGGCGAGTGCCGGCCGCGGCGCGTTCGTGCCCTGGTATGCCGCGCTCAACAACGGGCTGCGGGTCACGGCGATCGGCGGCGAAGACACGATCAGCAACCTGCACATGATGCGGCTGCTCGGCTGCGTGCGCACCTACGTGCAGCTCGGCGGCGCGCCGCTCAGCGCCGACGCGTGGTGGAACGGCGTGCGCCAGGGGCGCACGTTCGTCACCACCGGGCCGCTCGTGGGGCTCACGGTGAACGGGCAGGGGCCCGGCGGCGATGTGCGGCTCGACGCGGCCGGTTCGGTGCAGGTGGAAGGCTGGGTCACGTCGGTGACGCCGTTGCAGCGCGTGGTGCTCGTGGCCAACGGCGTCGAGGTGGCCGAGATTCCGCTGGCCGCGGACCGCAAATCCGCCCGCTTCACGCAGGCGCTGCCGGTCGGGCGCAGTGGCTGGGTGCATCTGCGGGCGGAAGGTGCCCCGGCCGACCGGTTCCCACTCGACGCGCTCTACGCGCAGGCCTTCACGAATCCGGTCTGGGTCACCGTGGGCCGCCAGCCCGTCCGTGACGCCGCAAGCGCGCAGTATCTGCTCAAATGGATCGACATGCTCCAGCTCATGGCCGACGCCTGGCCCGGCTGGACATCGACCGACGAAAAAGCCACAGTGTTCGCGGATTTCGAGGCAGCCCGCGCGGTCTATCGCCGGTTCCTGCAGGACGCCGCGGCCATTGCCAGCGGAGGAGACTAGTCGCCATGCGCCAGATCTACACGACGATTGCGGTGGTTGTTGCCGCCGCCGGCATCGCGGCCGCCGCCGTGACCTACCAGCCCGTGTCGTTCAGCACGATCAGCAACTACGAGTACGAGTTGCCCGATCCGCTCGACCCGTCCTCGAAGGCGCCGCAGAACGTCATCCCGGCGGCCGTGAAGGCGCTGAACGGCAAGATGGTGGCGCTCGAAGGGTTCATGCTGCCGCTCGACCTCACGCCCGACGGCGTGTCGGTGTTCATGCTGAACGCCAGCCTCGACATGTGTTACTTCGGGGCGCCGGTGCGGATGAACGAGTGGGTGCTCGTGAAGATGAAGGCGGGCAAGCGCGCCAAGTTCACGCATCTGGCCACCACGGTGAAGGGACGCTTCGAAGTGGGCGAGGAGATGCGGAACGGCCGCGTGGCGAGCCTCTACCGCCTCGAAGCCGATCTCGCCGAGGTCGAGGACGGCCGATGAGTGACACGGCCGGAGGGCCGGTCCTCCGTATCGAACAGCTGAAGAAGTCGTTCCTCGCGCCCGACGGCGAGCGCACGGCCGTCATCGACGTGCCGGCCTTCGCGCTCGCGCCGGCCGAACAGGTGGCGTTGCGCGGGCAGAGCGGTTCCGGCAAGACGACGCTGCTCAACCTCATTGCCGGCATTCTCGATGCCGACGCCGGGCGCATCTTCGTCGACGGCCGCGACATGGCGGCGCTGCCCGAAGGCGCGCGCGATGCCTGGCGGGCGCGCACCATCGGCTACGTGTTCCAGACGTTCAACCTGCTCCAGGGGTACACCGCGCTCGAGAACGTGATGCTCGGCATGATGTTCGGCCGCGGTGCCGATGCCGCGCACGCCACCGCCCTGCTCGAACGCGTGGGGCTCTCGTCGCGGCTCCATCATCGCCCCCGGCAGCTCTCGGTCGGGCAGCAGCAGCGGGTCGCCGTGGCGCGCGCGCTCGCCAACCATCCGCGCCTCGTGCTGGCCGACGAGCCCACCGGCAACCTCGACCCGCGCCATGCGGCCGAGGCTCTCGAACTCATCCGCACGGTGTGCCGCGAGCAGCAGGCGGCGCTGCTGCTCGTCAGTCACGATCCGGGCGTGCTCGCCCGCTTCGAGCGCGTCGAAGACCTGGCCGTGGTCAACCTCGCGGCCGACGTCGCGCCGATGCCGCCGCTGGCGGCCGTGGGGCAGGCATGAACGCACGACCCGGACTCTGGCTCATCGTCTCGCGCAGCCTGCGCCAGCACGCGCTCTCTACCGCCGTGACGGCGTGTTCGGTGGCGATGGCCGCCGGCCTCGTCATGGCCGTCTTCGCCATCAAGAGCCAGACCTACGACGCCTTCACCGGCGGCTCGAACGGCTTCGACGCCGTGCTCGGGGCCCGCGGCAGCCAGCTGCAGCTCGTGCTCAACACGGTGTTCCATCTCGAAACCTCGCCCGGCAACATCCCGTGGTCGATGTACCAGGCCATCGCGCAGGATGACGGCGTGGCGCTGGCCGTGCCCTATGCGGTGGGCGACAACTACCAGGGCTTCCGCATCGTCGGCACGACGCCCGATCTCTTCGAGAAGTTCCCCGGCGAAGGCGGCATCCGTGTCGAATCCGGCGGCCGGTTCTTCACGGCCGATGCCCGTGAAGCCGTCGTCGGCAGTGTGGTGGCGCAGCGCACCGGTCTCACGACGGGCGCCACGGTGAATCCGTATCACGGGCTCATCTTCGACGAGAACAAGCGGCACGAAGACGAATACACGGTGGTGGGCGTGCTCGAGGCCACCAACAGCCCGCTCGATCGCATCGTCTGGATTCCGATCGAAGGCGTCTACCGCATGAGCGGCCACGTGCTGCGCGGCACCGGCCGCAACTTCCGGCCGGAAGCCGGCCAGGCGATTCCGGAAGAACACCGCGAGGTCAGCGCCGTCATGCTGAAACTCAAGGACCCGCAGGCCGGCATCTATCTGGATCAGACGATCAACCGGCAGGGCACCCGGGCCACGCTGGCCTGGCCGATCGGCCGTTCGATGGCCGATCTCTTCGACAAGATCGGCTGGGTCAACCGCGTGCTCGAACTGGTCGCCTACCTGGTGGTGCTGGTGGCGGCCGGCACGATCCTGTCGAGCCTCTACAACACGATGAACGAGCGGCGGCGCGAGTTCGCCATCCTGCGGTCGCTCGGGGCGCGCAAGTCCACGGTGTTCTCGGCGATCGTGGCGGAAGCCACCGCCATCGCCGGCCTTGGCGCGCTGCTCGGGTATGTCGTCTACGCCGGCATCCTCGGCATCGCCTTTCTCATCGTGCGGGCGCAGACCGGCGTGGTGCTCGACGTGTTCAAGGCCGATCCGGTGCTGTGGATGACGCCCATCGCGATGATCGTCGTCGGCGCGCTCTCGGGGCTCGTGCCGGCCTTCAAGGCCTACCGCACCGACGTCGCGAGCAACCTGGTGCCCGCCTCCTAGGCCGCGCCGTGCGGACGCCCCCGCTGCCCATCGGCACCGAACAGCCATCCATGTGCGTGATGCAGCCGCCGACGCAAAACGTGTGGGCGAACACGGCCGGGACACGGCACATTCGTGCAGGCTCCACGCCGGCCTGCGATGTCCACCCAGACCTCTGTCGCGCCACCCGATGCCACGCCGTCGCCGCTGCGGCTCGTGGCGCTGTCGCTGCTCGGCGCCGTGTCGTTCGGCATTCTGGCCATCCTGTTCGTCGGCCCGCCCACGCGCGGCGCGCGCGGCTTCGACCCGAGCACGGTCGTGCCGTCAGCGCGCATCACCGAGGTGGGCAGCCGCTACACCTCCACCGACTTCAACCTGCTGGCCGGCTTTCCGTATGGCGAGCCCGACGGGCGGGGCGGTACGGCGCCGGTGTCGTATCAGATTCCCGAGGCCGTGCTGGCGCTCTCGGGCACGCCGGTGTCGATTACCGGCTACATGCTGCCGCTCGACATCACCGAAGACGGCGTACGCACGTTCATCCTGAACGCCAGCTTCGACATGTGTTACTTCGGCGCGCCGACGCTGCCGAACCAGTTCATCGTCGTCACCATGCGTGGCGGGCGGCGGGCCCCGCTCGTGCACACGCCGGTGATGGTCTTCGGCACGCTCTCGGTGCGCGAAGAGCGGCGCGACGGCCGCGTCACCTCACTCTACGCCCTGGAGGCCGACGGCGTGTCGATTCGGCCCTGACCGTGCCGCGCCCGCGGCGCGTCCCGGAAAGGATCTGCCCGTGATCGTGCTCCCTCGTCTCCCCCTGGCCGCGACCGTGGCCGTGCTCGGCGTGCTGCAGGCCGCCTGTGGTTCGTCGCCGGCGCCGGCGCCCGCCGCCGAGAAGGTCACGCCCACCGTCGTCGGCGAGATGTCGCCGGAGGAAGCCGGCGGCATGGCGCCGGAAGCCGCCGCGGAGGGCGGCGGCCATCACGAGCATGCCGCGCCGCATGGCGGCACGCTGGTCGAGCTCGGCAACGAGTTCGCGCACCTGGAACTGGTGCTCGACGCCGCTACGGGCGGGCTCACCGCCTACGTGCTCGACGGCGGTGCCGAGAATGCCGTGCGCATTGCCGCACCCGCGATCGAGCTCGAGCTGACGCCGGCGGGCGGCAGTCCCGCCGCGGTCACGCTCAGCGCGAAGGCCAACACGCTGTCGGGCGAAACCGTGGGCGACACGTCGCAGTTCGCCGGCACCGCGCCGGCGATGAAGGGCGTCACGCAGTACGCCGCGGTGCTGCGGTCGCTGACCGTGCGCGGGCAGACCTTCGAGAACGTCGACTTCGTCGGGCCCGATCCGCACTGAGCGGGCCAGCCTGGCGGTGGGTCGTGCCCACGGCCTGACAACCTTCGGTCGCGCGCCGCCGTCTATCGCGGTGATGACGCTGCCGCTCAACGACCTCCGCTTCGCGCTGCGCGGCCTCAGCCGCAGTCCGCTCTTTGCCGTGGTGGCCGTGTTGTCGCTGGCCCTCGGCATCGGCGCCAATACCGCCATCTACACGCTGGTGGACCAGATCCTGCTGCGCCGCCTGCCGGTGAAGGCCCCGGAGGAGCTGGTGATGCTCGCCCAGCGCGGGCCGCACGCCGGCAGCAACATGGGCGACCGGATGCACTCGTATCCGATGTACCGCGAGTTCCAGCAGGGCGCCGAGCCGCTGGCCGAGGTGCTGGCGCGGCGCACGATCGAGACCTCCGTGACCATCGCCGGGCAGACCGAGCGGCTCACCGCCGAGATGGTGTCGGGCAACTACTTCTCGATGCTCGGCGTGCCGGCCGCCCTCGGCCGCGTGTTCAGCTCGCAGGAAGACGACCAGCGCTACGAAGGGCATCCCGTCGTGGTGCTCAGTCACGACTACTGGATGCGCCGCTTCAATGGTGATCCGGCGGCGGTGGGCGCGAAGATCCTCGTCAACAACTACCCGATGACGGTGGTCGGCGTGTCCGCGGCCGGATTCGCCGGGCTCGATCCCACCAGGTCCCCGCAGATCCGTGTGCCCATCCTGATGAAGCCGGCGCTCGCGCCCGAATGGGTGTGGGTGAAGATGGACGACGAACGCACGCGCTGGGTGCAGGTGTTCGCGCGCCTCAAGCCCGGCTACACGGCCGAATCGGCGCAGGGGCCCCTGCAGGGCCTGTTCCTGCAGATCCGCCAGCACGAGATGACGCTGCCAGGCGCGAAGGACTTCTCGCCCTACGTGCGCGAGCAGTTCATGAAGGGGCAGCTCCTCGTGACGCGGGCCGACATCGGCTACTCCAGGCTGCGCAACGACTTCTCGACGCCGCTCGTCGTGCTCATGAGCATGGTGGGCCTCGTGCTGCTCATCGCCTGCGCCAACGTGGCCAACCTGCTCATCGCCCGCGGTTTCATGCGTCAGCGCGAGATCGCCGTGCGGCTGTCGCTCGGCGCCACGCGCGGGCAGCTCGTGCGGCAGCTGCTCATCGAGAGCCTGCTGCTCGCCGGCGCCGGCGGCATCGTCGGCCTGGGCCTCGCGTCCGTCATGACACGCGGACTGCTGGCGTTCATTCCGGTGGACGGCGCGCCGCTGCTCGTGAGCCCGACGCCCGATGCGCGCATCCTCACTTTCACGTTCGCGCTCACGCTCGCGACCGGCGTGGTGTTCGGCCTGCTGCCGGCGCTGCGCGCGAGCCGTCCCGACACGTGGAGCACGCTCAAGGACACGGTGGGCGCGGTGGCCGGCTCCGGCGGCTCGCTCTTCCTGCGCAAGAGTCTCGTGGCGGCGCAGGTGGCGCTGAGCTTCCTGCTGCTCTTCGGCGCCGGTCTGTTCGTGCAGAGCCTGCAGAACCTGAAGGGCACGGAGACCGGCGTGGCGCTCGACAACCTGGTGACGTTCCAGGTGTCACCGGCGCTCAGCGGCTACGACGACACGCGCACGGGTGTGCTCTACACGCAGCTGCAGGAGCGGCTGCGCAACTCGCCCGGCGTCGTCTCGGCGGCGCTCGCCGTCGTGCCGATCCTGAGCGGCGACGAGTGGGACAGCACCATGTCGGTGGACGGTCACAAGGCGGTGGACGGCGAAGACATGCAGGCCTACATGAACATGCTGTCGCCGGGCTACTTCCAGACGATGAAGATCCCGCTGATCGAGGGGCGCGACTTCCGTCCCGGCGATGCCGCCGAAGAGGCGCGGGTGGCCATCGTCAACAAGCGCTTCGCGGATCATTTCTTCAAGGGGCAGAGCGCCATCGGCCGCCGCATCGGCTTCGGCGATCGGCCCGGCATGACGTTCGACATCGAGATCGTGGGCGTGGCCGCGGACTCGCTCTACGAAGGTCCGCGCGAGGGCGTGCGGCGGCAGGTCTTCATCCCGCAGTGGGGCAGGAGCACGGCCACGTTCTACGTCCGCTCACAGCACGCGTCGGCCAGCACGTTCACCCAGATTCGCGGCGAGCTCGCGGCGCTCGACGCGGCGATTCCCGTCTATGCGATGAAGACCGTGGAGGGGCAGCTCGACGAGACGCTGCTGACCGATCGCCTGATTGCGTCGCTGTCGGCCGGGTTCGGGCTGCTCGCGACGGTGCTGGCGTCGGTGGGCCTCTACGGCGTGATGGCGTTCGTCGTGGCGCGCCGCCGCAAGGAGATGGGACTGCGCCTCGCGCTCGGCGCCGACCCGTCAGGTGTCGTGTGGCTGGTGATGAAGGAAGTACTGCTGCTGCTCGGCGTCGGCCTCGCGGTGGGGCTGCCGGTCGCCGTCGCGCTCGGCCGCTTCGTGTCGTCGCAGCTCTACGGCATCCAGCCGAACGACCCGTGGATGGCGCTCTCGACGATGGCCGTCCTGACGTTCGTCTCTGTCGCCGCCGGCTTCATCCCCGCGCGCCGCGCCAGCCTGGTCGACCCGAACCTCGCCCTGCGCTACGAGTAAGTGTGAGGGGGACTGTCCCAAATCAGGGCCGGGCCAGACTGTGTGAACTTGCTGCCACATCCGCGGGCGGAGATGCACCGATAGTGCGGTTCCAGCCAGAATGGGGTCTGACCCCACTATGCAGGACGACGGCTGGCAGGACTCGGCGGATGCGTGGATCGCGGACATGGGCGACCACGGCGACTTCGGACGGCGCTACGTGCTCGATCCCGTGATGTTGCCGCGGGCGCTCGCGTGCGCGCCGCGCCGGGCGCTCGACGTGGGTTGCGGCGAGGGCCGCTTCTGCCGGATGCTCCGCCAGCGCGGCATCGACACCGTAGGGCTCGATCCCACGCCGGCCCTGCTCGCCAGGGCGCGCGCGCGTGATGCCGGCGGCACCTACGTGGAAGGCGTGGCGGAACAGCTGCCGTTCGACGATGGCGCCTTCGATCTCGTCGTGAGCTACCTGACGCTCATTGACATCCCCGACGTGCAGGCCGCCATTTCCGAGATGGCGCGCGTACTCGCGCCGGGCGGCACGCTGCTCATCGCCAACCTCAACGGCTTCAACTCGGCCTGCGCCGATCGCGACTGGGTGCACGACGCCGACGGCCGCCGCCTGCACTTTCCGGTCGACCAGTACCTCGAGGAACGGGCGATGTGGATCGAGTGGCGCGGCATCCGCATCGTCAACCACCACCGGCCGCTCCGCACCTACATGAAGGCGCTGCTCGACGCCGGACTCGTGCTGACGCACTTCGACGAGCCGGAGCCGACCGCCGACGCGTCCCCCTCGCGCGCCGCGTCCTACCGCCGCGTGCCGTGGTTCATGGTCATGGAGTGGCGGAAGAACCGGGACCAGGGGCTCGGGATCCGGGGCTAGGGCCTGGCAGTTGGCGTGGCGATTCGAACCTTGCTGGCGACGCTCGAGAGCAGCCGGCAGCGGTGACACCTGAAATCGAACGCTCCGTGCAGCGGGGACGTCAGCAACCACGGGCCTTTGCACGACGGGCACCGTCGACCTCGTTCTGATGCGTCGCTGCGTCCGAAGTACTTGGACAGGTAGTAGAAGACCGGCACGCGCGTGTTGCGCTCCAGAAGCGCGGCCTGCTCCCGGCCGTCACGTGACAACGCGCTGTCGTGTCGCGCCATCTGGTCGTGCGCGAAGCGCTCACCGACGCCTGAGCCGATGAACAGGTCATCGAGCGTCTGGTACGCATCGACCCACGACAGGAAGTCTTCGTAGGTGCCGTTGGCGTTCGTGGGCGGAAGCCGGTAGAGCGACACGGGGCCGCAGCATGACCCACAACGCACCGCTGGCTCATCGTGCAGGAATGTGGTGAACAGAATCAGGAACGGACGGCGCCTGCAGGTGCACGCCGGACGCGTCTGGGGCTCCAGTCCGAGGACGGCAATCTTCGGCGTATGGAGGTGGGACTGCCGAACCTCGATGAGGGCCCTGGTTACCCAATCGTTCGCGTACTTGTTCTTGAGCGAATCCTTCTCGGGAATACGGACTACGACTCGAAAGCCTTCGCGGACGCGCGCGATCGGTGTGTTGCCGCGCGCAATCTGTCCACGCTTGAACCAGGCCGCCAGCAGCGTGTGGATGGCGTTGGCCTGCGCATCGGCGCTGCCCGCGACCCTTGATCTGAAATACAGCTCGGCAACGTGCATGATGCCCCTCCGCCACCCGGGCAACTACCGCGCCGGGCCGCAGGTGGGTGGACGCGGCATCTCCCGACGGCGACCTCTGAGCACCGGCAGCTCTGCCGGTCCCCCATTTGTCAACGACACGGCGGTTGCCATCTTCGTGTCCGGTCGACCCGGCATGCCGGAGCGAAGGGGAGCCGGAGGGAGATGTTGCGTTCACCCACCTGCGGCGCTCCCGGGGCGCCTACATCTTCGGCGCCGGCTCGATGAGGTAGAACGACTCCTGGCGGCCGTCGATCCAGTCCCAGCTGCCATTCGGCAGCAGCACCGCGTCTTCCTCGAGCGCGAAGCGGACGGCGAGGCCGCCCCACTCCTTCACCGGGAACGTCACGTTGAGCTCGATCGAGTGCCAGGTGTTCGGCAGGAACTCGTAGTCGCCGCGCACGGGCACCCCTTCCTGATAGTCGGTCATGCCGATCGGCGGACCGGCCGCGTGGCCGTGATAGCCCACCGCGTGGCAGTAGATCGACGGCACGAGCCCTTCCTTGCGCGCCTGCATCAGCGCGTCGCGCAGCGCCTGATTGCCGGTGCGTCCGAGCTTCGCGTACTGCATCGTCAGGTCCTGCAGGCGGTTGGCCGCCTTGAGGCCGTCCTTGAGCCCCTGCGGCGCATCCGTCTCACCCGGCTTCAGCACGTAGGCGTTGTGCTGTGTATCCGTCGAGAAGCCCAGGTAGACGATGCCGAAGTCGGTGTGCAGCATGTCGCCGGGCTGGATGACGCCCTGCATCGTGGTCAGGTTGCCGCCTTCGCGCCAGATCGTGATCGACGGCTGGAACCACTTGCCGAGCCCCATCTCCACCACGCGCTGGCGCATCCACCACACCACGTCGTCGCTCGTCGTCTTGCCGGGCGTGATGACGTTGTTGCTGAAGGCCTCGCGGATGATCATGTGCGCCACCTGCATCACGTGGCGGTAGGCCTCGAGTTCCTCGGGCAGCTTGTATTCGAGCCAGCCCACCGCCAGCATCTCGGCGCTCTTCATGCGGCTCGCAAGCGCCGGGCCCAGGGCCTCGGTCAGCTCGCGCTTCTCGTTCGCGGTCAGGCCATCGGCGTGATTCCACGCCGACGACTCGTTGATGCCGATGACCTTCGGATTCTTCTGCTCGACGAGCTTGCGCAGGCCCTCCCACTGCCCGTCGTTGGCCGTCGGCACCAGGGTGAAGAGCTTCTCCATGTCGAAGCGGCCGACGGAGTAGCGCTCCACGGGCTTGCCGCCGCCGGGGTTGTAGAACACGAGGATGGTGCGCCGGCGTGACGAATAGGTCGTGAGCGGCGCCATCGAGCGGAACACCGGGTCGTCGTTGTACTCGCGCGACACGATGATCCACATGTCGATGCCCGTGCGCGTCATGAGCTCGGGCATGATCGTGTTGAACCGCTTCTCGATCCAGCCCTTCACGAGCGGCGCCTGCTCGCGGTGCGTCAGCACACGCTGGCGCGGGTCGGGATACACCGGCGCCTGCGCGGCGGCGGGCACGGCGGCGACGAAAGCGGCGAGCAGGGCGGTGGCGGCGGCGCGGACGAACACGGACGGCACGTGAGGCATGGGCAGCAGTCTAGATCAGTCGCGCACGCGGACCACACGCCGGCCCTCGGCACGCGTGACGGTCGCCGTACAGACGACGGCCCGCGCCACGTATGCTGTGACGCGGGCCGAACGATACGAGTGGCGACGGCGTCGGGCGGCTACTGCAGCGGGAAGCGCACCCAGCAGCCGTCGGGATGCCGGCGCCCGGGCAGCGGACGGCGGGCCGCCGTGAGCGTGGGCGACACGGCGTTGATGTGGCCGGCGGCGGCCGAGACGAGCGTGTAGGCGAGGCGCGCGCTGGCGGCGGCGTTCAGGTAGTCCCAGCGGTCGAACGACGACTTGGCGCCGCGCGCGACCAGATCGGCCGCGCCGATGAGCAGCCGCACCTTGACGCTGTCGGCGTTCGCCAGCACATCGGCCGCGAGCGCGTTCGAGAGGTTGAGGTAGCCGGCGGTCTCCCACCGGTAGAGGTTGTCGCGGTCGAAGCGGCCGAAGCCGTTCGAGAGCGCGAGGTAGTGCATCACGGTCTGGCTTTCGTCGCCCGACCAGGCGAACTCGAGCGGCCCGGAGGGCGCGAAGTCGAGGTCGAGTTCCGAGTCGTAGCCGTCGTGCGGATGCGACATGCCGAGGTGATGGCCGAATTCGTGCACGCCGGTGGAGGTGAAGCCGAATCCGGCCGCCTTCACGGCGGGGTAGCCGAACATGAACACGTACGACTGCGTGCCGTCGATCCAGTTGTCGTCGGCGAAGCCGAGCAGCCCGAACTGCGCGCCCATGCTGGCGTCCTTCGCGTCGAACGCGAAGACCTCCCCCACGTAGTCGCGGCGGCCGTAGGCCGGGATGTAGGTGCCGAGGTTGGCGTCGAAGTAGCAGTACATCTGCGCGAAGGGCGTGCCATAGGCGGCCCAGCACTCACTGGTGTCCACGACCGTTTCGGCGAAGTTGTCGAGCGCCTTCTTCGCCCCCGGATCGATCGGATTGGTGCTGCTCACGCCGACCGTCCACGGGTAGTACGGCTGGAAGAGCGCCATCTGCTTCTTCATGAACGCGGCGTTGAAGTAGCTGAGGCCGTTGCTGGCCGGATCCTCCTGCAGCATCGCCACGTGCGCCACCTTGCCGCCACCCGCCTCGGGCGCGGTGACCAGCGGATCGTAGAGGGGCGAGGTGGTGAAGAGCAGATCGATGCCGACGAAGCGGGCGACGAGGCCCAGATCCTGACTGAGCTGGCTCGGCGGACGATAGCCGGGCGTGGCGTATTCCCACACCGGCGGCATGTGGTACTGCGTCTGGTTGTCGTCGACGATCCAGTTGTTGGTCCACGACTCGGGGCCGGCCGACAGATCGTAGAACCACGACCGTGACGAGGTGCCGCCCCAGGCGATCATCTGCCGCGAGCCGCGCGTGCCGAAGTTCACCGCGGTGTCGGGGTCGGCTTCATCCGTCTTCGAATAGAGATGGAAGCGGAAGTCGTCGCGGCCGTACCAGTTGATGAAGTAGATCGTGTAGCCCCGGCGCCGGCGGCCGTCCTGTTCGTCGAGGTAGCGCTCCACCTTCTGCGCGTCGATGTAGAGCACCGGTCCCGTGACGTCGAGCACGTTCTTCGTCTGCGCGTTGTAGGCGTTCTGGAACACCGTGGGCGGCCCGTCCACGCCAGTGGCGGCGAGGAAGCGGAAGAAGCGGCGCTCGAAGCCGGAGCCGGCGAAGTCGAACGCGTAGCGGAATTCGTAGGCCAGGCCCATGTCGCGGCCGTTGAGGCCGTAGAACTGGGGATAGCGGACCACCGGGCGGTAGGTGGCCGGCAGCACCGCCCGCAGGGCGTCGAGGTCGATCGCGTCGCGCTCGTAGCCGATGAACACGATGTTCACGGGAATGCGCTGATCGAGTACTTCGAACTGCCCGGGCGCCAGGCCGCGGAACGAGTCGGCGTGGGCCGTCGCGGACCAGCAGAGCGCCAGCACCACGGCGCGTACGATGTGGAGCAGGGAACCTCGAATCAGTCGCATGACATCCTCCAGCCGCAGGGACGGCACCTAGCTCGACGTTTTGGGGGAGCGCGCGTATCCTGCGTCCGTCGCCCGCAGGAGTCAAGGCCATGCCGTGGCGGCCGCGGTTCGTCGTAGGATGGAGGGGAGGTCGTTCCCCCGCCTCGAGGACGGCCACATGTTCCAGACACGTTCGTGCTGGCGGCGCGCGTACCTGCGCGCGATCGCCCTGATGCTGCTTGCCCTGGGCGCGGGACCCTCACTCTTCGCGGCCACATTGCCGGCTGGTTTCACCGAAGCCCTCGTGGCCTCCGGCCTGTCGAATCCCACCGCCATGCAGTTCGCGCCCGACGGACGGATATTCGTGGCGCAGCAGGGCGGCGCGCTGCGGGTCATCAGTAACGGCGCGCTGCTCCCAACGCCGTTCGTGTCGCTCACCGTCGATTCGACCGGCGAGCGCGGTCTGCTCGGCGTGGCCTTCGACCCGAACTTCGCCGCGAATCAGTACGTGTACGTCTACTACACCGTGCCCTCGGGCCCCGGTGTGACGGTGCACAACCGCATCAGCCGCTTCACCGCGAACGGGGACGTGGCCGTGCCAGGCAGCGAGTTCATCGTCGTCGAGCTCGACAACCTGAGCGCCACCAACCACAACGGCGGCGCCATCAACTTCGGTCCCGACGGCAAGCTCTACGTCGCCATTGGCGAGAATGCCGTGACCAGCTTCTCGCAGTCGCTCACCACGCGTCACGGCAAGATGTTGCGCCTGAACGCCGATGGCACGATTCCCAGCGACAACCCCACGAGTTTCCCGGGCATCGCCGGCACGACGTCCGGGATCTACCGATCGATCTGGGCCGTGGGCCTGCGCAACCCGTTCACGTTCGCGTTCAATCCGGGCGGCACGCCGGCGATGTTCATCAACGACGTCGGCGGCGGCTCGTGGGAGGAAGTGAACAACGGACTCGCGGGCGCGAACTTCGGCTGGCCCACGACGTCGGACGGCGACTTCAACCCGGCGTCGTACCCATCATTCACCCGCCCGAGGTACGCCTACCCGCACAGCGGCGGCCCAACCACCGGCTGCGCCATCACCGGCGGCGCCTTCTACAACCCCGTCGCGCCGAACTTCCCGGCGAGCTATCAGGGGATGTACTTCTTCGCTGACTTCTGCAGCGGCTGGATCAAGTACGTCGATCCAACGGTGGTGCAGGCCTACCCGCTGCAGGCCTCGGCCGCCGTGAACTTCGCGTCCGGCGTCAACGGCCCCGTGGATCTGAAGGTGTGGACCGACGGCGCGCTCTACTACCTGGCGCGCGGGTCGGGCGCCGTCTACCGCGTGCAGTTCGGCAGCAGCGCGCCCACGATCACGTCGCAGCCGGCGAATCGCACCGTGTCCGTGGGCCAGTCGGCCACCTTCTCGGTCACCGCCGGCGGCACGCCGCCCTTCACCTATCAGTGGCAGCGCAACGGCGTCAACATCAGCGGCGCCACCGGCGCCAGCTACACGCGCACGAACGCACAGCTCTCCGACAGCGGCGCGCGTTTCCGCGTGAACGTCACGAACAGCGTCGGCAATCTCTTCAGCAACGAAGCCACGCTGACCGTCACGACCAATGTGGCGCCGGTGGCCACGATCACCGCGCCGGCCACGAACCTGCTCTACACCGGCGGCATGACGGTGGCCTTTGCCGGTACCGGCACCGACCCGGACGGCGCGCCCGCGACGCTGCCGCCCTCGGCGTTCTCGTGGCGCATCGACTTCCACCACGACACCCACACGCATCCCTTCCTGCCCACCACGAGCGGCATTACCAGCGGCACCTTCGTCGTGCCGACGACCGGTGAGACCTCCGCCAACGTCTGGTACCGCATCTATCTCACCGTGACCGACAGCGGCGGGCTCAGCCACACCGTGCAGCGGGATGTCTTCCCGCAGAAGGTGCGCCTGACGCTCGCGGCGAGTCCGGCCGCGCTGCAGCTGCAGCTCGACGGGCAGCCCGTGAGCTCGCCCACGTCCTTCGACAGCGTCGTCGGCATGCAGCGCACCATCGAGGCCCCGGCACAGACGGTGGGCGGCGTGAGCTATGCGTTCACCGCGTGGTCTGACGGCGGCGCGGCGTCGCGCGCCATCCTGACGCCGGGCGTGAACACGACCTACACGGCCTCGTTCACGGCCGTCTCGGTCACTGGCGTGCCGGCGGCTCCGGGCGGACTCGCGTCAGTGGTCAACGGCGCCACGGTACGGCTCTCGTGGAACCGCGCCGTCGGCGCGCAGAGGTATCGGCTTGAAGCCGGCACGGCGTCGGGGCTGGCCGATCTCGTGAATGCCGACATGGGCGACGTCACGTCGTTCCAGGGCCTCGTGCCGCCCGGCACCTACTTCGTGCGCGTGCGCGGCGTGAACGCGGCCGGTGTGAGTGCGCCGTCGGGGCAGGTCACAGTGGTCGTGAGCACGACGGCGTCGTGTGTGACGCCGCCGCCCGTGCCCACCGGCTTCACGGCGCAGACCGGCGGCCTGCTGGCGGCGCTCTCGTGGTCCGCAGCGCCCGGCGCCACGGGATACGTGCTCGACGTCGGCCGCGCGAGTGGAGTCGTCGAAGGGTCACTCGGGCTGGGCCCGGTGACCACCTACCAGACGCTGGCACCCGCCGGCACCTACTTCACGCGCCTGCGGGCGCAGAACGCGTGCGGCACGAGCGGCGCGTCGGTGGAGGTGCCTCTCGTGCTCGCCTGCAGCACCACGGCGGTCGTTCCGGGCACCCTTTCCGTCACGAAGGCCGGCGGCGTGGCCACCTTCTCGTGGCTGCCGCCGCTCGGCGCCACCGGCTACCGGCTGCGCGTGGGCACGGTGCAGGGCGCAAGCGACATCGCCGATATTCCGGTCGGCACCGTGACGGCGCTGACCGTGCCGCTCGCCGGCGTCCCGCCCCGCACCTACTACGTGCGCGTGGTGGCCGAGAGTGCGTGCGGCGTGGGCGACGCCTCGAACGAGGTGGCGCTCACGGTGCCGTGACGCCGCAGGAACGATGACACGACAGACCCTCCATCGGCTCGTGCTGACCGCCGCGTTCTGTGCGGCGGCCGGCGCGGCCTGGCCGGCGGCGGCGCAGAAGGCCAGGGATGCCTTCCCGCCGCCCGGCAGCTCCACCGGCACCTGCCGGGATGGCCGGAGCTGGACGACGTCCGAGCCGCAGCACGCGCAGATGCTCGTGGCGCTCAATGCCGCGCGCGCGGATGCACGGCGGGCGCCGCTCACGCGGCATCCGATCCTCGATCGCATGGCGCTCGCGCACGCCGCCGACATGGCGTGCCGCAACTATCTCGATCACCGGAACTCCGCCGGCGACCATCTGCCCGAGCGGCTCGCCCGCGTGAACGACGGGTCGATCACGGCGTGGCAGCGGCTGGCCGAAGTGCTCGGCACGAGCGTGGCGCCGGAACGGCAGGTGGAACGCTGGCTCGGCAGCCGGTCCCACAAGCGGGCCGTACTGCAGCCGCAGCACACGCTCGTCGGCATCGGCCTCGTGCGGATCGTGGGCTCGAAGTACGACCAGTACTGGGCCGTCGAGTTCCTCGGCGCCGAACGCTGAGGCGCGGCGCGCCCTGGCCCGGCCTCGCCGCGGGGGGCGGCGTCAGGCGGCCGGTTTCGCCGCCGCCGCCAGGTCCTTCAGCGTCACGATGCCGCCGTGCAGCGGCACGATCCTGTCGACCTTCAGCTTCAGCCGCTCGATGTGTTCGAGCAGATTCGCGGCATAGGGGTGATAGGTGCCGCCCGGGCTGAAGGCGTCCACTTCGATGAGCACGCGTTCCTTCGGCAGGTAGGCCATCAACATCGTGTCGCTGTGGGGATTCCCGGCCACGTGGTGCAGTTCGAGCGTCCGCGTGCCGTCGGTGATCGTGCGCGAGGCGCCGACGGGTTCCACCGTCACGGGCTTTGCGGCCTTCGCCAGGGCATCCGGCTGACGCGTGAAGGGCCGGGCCGCCATCGTCTTCACGAAGGCGTCGTTGCCCTCGTGCGTGACGATCGTGAGCCCCTCGGCAATGGCCGCGCGCAGCCCCGTCGAGTGATCGAAGTGATGGTGCGACATGACGAGGTGCGTGAGCGGGGTGCCGGGCCTGAGCTCGCGTGCTTTCGCGATGACGGCGAGTGACCGCGTCTCGCTCTGCGGCGCTTCCACGAGCACGAGGCGGTCCTTGAAGGCGACGACCACGCTGTGATGCGACTGGCCGGCGAGGAACCAGACGCCCGGCGCCACTTCCTCCACGGCGACGTTCACGGCGGGTGGCGCTGGCTCGGGCGCGCTCGCCACGGCGGGTGGTGCTTCGGGGGAGCCGGTCTCGGCGGTGCGGCTCGTCACGGTGTATTCGCCGGTCGTGAAGTCGTCGACGCGCGTCGTGAACGTGCCGGGCAGGCGCCAGCCGTTCGATTCCTGGTAGTTGCTGAAGGTCGTGGTCATCACGACGTCGCCGAGGTTCGGATGTGCACCGCGGGTTTCGATGCGCAGCGGCCGCGCATCGGCGCCCACGGCCATCGTCACCGGACCGGCCTCGGTCTCGACGTCGAGGAGGCGCTCGGTGCCTTCGGTGCGCACCGCCGTCACCTTCGCGCCGCCAGCCACGAGGGCCCAGGCCACGACGAGCGGGTGATGGAAGCGCTCGGCGCGCCGGTCGGCCACGGCGGCCGCGCCGTTGCGCGCGAGCTTCGCGGGGTCGCTGCCGCCGTAGGCCACCATCGCGTCGATGCCCTGCACCTGCGTCTGCGCCTGCGGGCCCTGGAAGTAGGCGAAGTTCGGCGTGCGCGTGAGCGTCGTGCGCATGCGGGGCTGTGACAGGTCGATCTCGCGCCGGTAGGCGCTCACCGTGAAGGTCTGCTCGGCGAGCCCCGGCCTGAGATCCTGCCCGAGGTTGTACTGCCGGCCCGTGCCCTCGAGCGTGAGCAGCCGCGCCGCCTTCACGCGCTCCACGCCGCCGAGCGCTTCGGCGATGTCCTGCACGAGCAGCTGCTCGGGCGTCAGGCTGGTGCAGGCGGCCGCAAGCAGCAGGCCAGTCACGGGAAGGGCGAAGCGGGTGATGGTGCGCGTCATGCCGAGGAGGATACTGCGAGGCCCCGCCCATTTGTCACCGGCTCTGTCACGGTCACACCTGCTGGCTCGGCCGCAGGGTGTGCAGCGGGCCGATACGCCAGAGCTCGGGCCAGACGCGCGCGATCGCCACGACCACCACGAGCACGCCGATGCCGCCGCCGACGACCGAAGCCACCGGCCCGAAGAGTGCGGCCGTGGCGCCGCTTTCGAACGCCCCGAACTCGTTCGAGAAGCCCACGAACACCGACTTGATGGCCGAGACGCGGCCGCGCAGTGCGTCCGGGGTGATCACCTGCTCGAGCGTGAGGCGGATGACGACGCTCAACGAGTCGAAGACGCCGGTGGCGAAGAGGCACGCGAGCGACAGGAAGAAGTCGCGCGACAGGCCGAGGCCGATCGTGGCCACACCGTACCCGGCCACGGCGGCCAGCAGCACCCGGCCCGGCTGGCGCCATGGCGGCAGTCGTGTCTGCAGCAGCGCCATCAGCGTCGCGCCCACGGCCGGCGCCGCCCGCAACCAGCCGAGCCCGGCCGGCCCCACCTGCAGCACGTCCTTCGCGAAGATGGGAAGGAGCGCGGTGGCGCCGCCGAGCAGCACGGCGAAGAGGTCGAGCGTGATGGCCGCGAGATACACCGGCGAGTTGCGCACGAAGCGGAAGCCCTCGAAGACGCCGTCGAGGCCGGGCGTGACCGCGCCGGGCAGCGGATGCACTTCCGGCAGCCGCGCCAGCTGCGAGACGAAGAGCAGTTGCCCCGCGGCGGCGACGGCGAGCCCCAGGGAGGCGCCGCCCGTCCAGGCGATGAGCGCGCCGGCCAGCGCCGGACCGGTCACGGCCGCGAGCTGGAACGTGGACGCGATCCACGCGTTCGCGTTGGCGAATTCCGCCGGCGAGAGCAGCCGCGGCAGGATGGTGGCCGCGGCCGGCATCGCAAACGCGCGTCCCGCGCCCACCACCGCGAGCAGCGCGTAGATCGGCGCCACCGACGACGCGCGCCAGGTGACGAGGGCGATGAGCGCGGTGGCGAGGGCGATGGCCGTGTGGGCGAGTGCGGCCACGCGGCGGCGCGGCAAGCGATCGGCGACGGCGCCCGTGACCGGCATCAGCAGGAACACGGGCAGCAGTTCGATGGCGCCGACGAGGCCGAGCGCCCAGGCGCTGCCGGTCCGTTCGTACAGGTGCCAGCCCACCGAGACCGACAGCATCTGGAGGCCCAGAACGGCACCGAATCGCCCAAGTGCGAAGCGCCGCACCACGGGATTGCGCAGCGCGGCATACGCGTCTCTGGACGACATGGCGTGGTGCCCGTATCTTAATGGCATGCCGACTTCGCTCCTTCGTGTCCTCGCGGCCGCCGCGATCCTCGTCACGCCCGCCGCCGCGTCCGCTCAGACGGCGTTCAAGGTCCTCGCCACCAACCGCACCGCCACCATGGAGAAGGAGATGAACCTGGCCGCCGAGATGGGCCTGCGCTTCGGCTCCGTCATGGGCGGCGAGACGGCCGTCGGCGGCAAGGAGGTCGTGGTCATCATGAAGAAGGCCGAAGGGACGGCCGCCTTCCAGTACCGCCTGCTCGCGACGTCGAAGACCTCGACGATGAAACGCGAACTGCAGGATGCCGCCGATGCCGGCTATGTCTACGTCGGCCAGACCGTATTCGAGACGCTGTTCGGCGGCCGGGAAGTGGTCTGCATCCTCGAGCGCGAACAGGGCAAACGCGGCGATTCCGGCTGGGAATACGAGCTGCTCGCCACCAACCGCACCTCGACGATGGAGAAGGAGCTGCAGAGCGTGGCCGGCCGTGGTTACGAGCTCGTGGGCCTCACGATCGGTCAGACCGCCATGGGCGGCGCCGAACTCGTCACCATCCTGCGCCGCAAGCGCTGACCGGGCGGCGCCGTCGGGGCCACCGCCCTCCGCGGGGCTCGCGGTCTTGATTGACTCCCACCGGCTCGCGCCGGGATACTGCCTCATCCGTAACGCGGATGTGACATCGCGAGGAGTCTCCATGACCGCCCGACTGGCCCGAATCCTTCTTGTCGTGCTCGCCCTGAGCGCTCCGGCACCGGCGCTGGCGCAGCTCGACACCGGCACCATCGTGGGACGGGTCACCGACCCGAGCGGCGCCGTGCTGCCGGGGGTCACGGTCACCATCACGCTGGACGCGACGGGTGTGGCCACCTCCACGGTCACGAACGAGAGTGGCGAGTACGTGTTCCCCGGCCAGCGCATCGGCCGCTACACGGTCACCGCCGAACTCCAGGGCTTCAAGAAGGCCGCCTATCTGAACGTGGAGCTGAACGTGCAGGCGCGCGTGCAGCTCGACTTCGAACTGGGCGTCGGCGCCGTGAGCGAGCAGGTCACGGTGACCGGGCGCACGCCGCTCCTGCAGACGCAGTCGGCCGACATCGGCAATGTCGTCGACGAACGGCAGATCCAGGACCTGCCGCTGCTCGGCCGCCGCTACGCCGAACTGGCGTATCTCACGCCCGGCGTCGTCGCCGCGCCGGCCGGCATCTCGAGCCGCGGCGAAGACACCTTCTTCAACGCCAACGGCAACTACGCCACCTGGAACAACTACACGCTCGACGGCGCCGACAACAACTCGTTCTCGACCAACCTGCAGGAGCGCAGCCCGCAGGTGGTGCAGCCGCCCATCGACGCCCTGGCCGAGTTCAAGGTGCAGACGCGCACCTACTCGGCGGAGTTCGGCAAGGCGGCCGGCGCCGTCATCAACGCCTCGATCAAGAGCGGCACCAACCGCTTCCGCGGCTCCGGCTTCGAGTTCTTCCGCGACGAGGCGTTCAACGCCAACACCTGGGACAACAACCGCGCGCAGCGGCCCAAGGGCGCCTTCAATCAGCACATCGCCGGCGCCACGCTGGGCGGGCCGGTGCTCCGCAACAAGACGTTCTTCTTCGGCGACTACCAGGCCACGCGGTCGGAGCGCGCGCTCTCGCAGACCGCCACCGTGCCCACCGCGGCCATGCGCACGGGCGACTTCAGCCAGCTCACCGGTGCGCTCAACGCATCGAACCCGTTCATTCCGGCCGGCTGCGTGGACGCGGTCAATCGCCGGATCAGTCCCGGCTGCATCGACCCGGTCGCGGCCAGACTGGTGCAGCTCTATCCGCTGCCGAACGTGCCGGGCACCGGCTTCTTCAACAACAACTACATCTCGAACGGCGTCCTCAACAACGACATCAACCAGTTCGACATCCGCCTCGACCACAACCTGTCGGCCCGCGACAACCTGTTCGTGCGCTACAGCTTCCAGCAGACCGACCGCGTCGAGCCGCCGGTGCTCGACGACCCGGTCGCCTCGGGCGACTTCGCGAGCCGCTATCTGATTCGCGGCCAGAACGCCGTGGGCGGCTGGTCGAAGATCTTCGGCGCGAGTGTGTTCAGTGAGTTCCGTGCCGGCTACAACCGCGTGCGGTCCGATGCGGTGCACCCCTCGTTCGGCATCGACTCGAACGCGCAGTACGGCATCAGGGGCGTGCCGAACGATCCGCGCTTCTACGGCGGCCTGCCGCATATGCCGATTGCCCGCTTCACGCGCCTCGGCGGACCGTTCTTCCGGCCCCAGTTCCAGACCTCGCAGGTCTTCCAGTTCTCCGAGAACCTCACCTGGACGGTGGGCCGCCACTCGATGAAGTTCGGCCTCGAACGCCGCCGCGACCTCGTGAGCTACATCGACCTGCGCTCGCTCAACGGCGAGCTCGGCTTCCTGGACGGACGCTACACCGGCATCGGCCTCGGCGACTTCCTGCTCGGGCTCTCGAGCTCGGAGCGCCTCACGCTCTTCCACGAGCCCGACATGTACGCCGACGGCTGGCAGGTCTACGCGCAGGACAGCTGGCGCCTGCGCGACAACCTCACGGTGAACGCCGGCATCCGCTACGAGCGTTTCACGCCGCTCTTCGATCGCAACAACAAGCTGACGAACATCGACCCGGCCACCGGCCAGGTGTTCACCGCCAGGGACGGCTCGGTGTTCGATCGCGCCCTCATCAACCCCGACACCAACGACATCGCGCCGCGCGTCGGCGTCGTCTGGACGCCGGTGGAGCGCCTGGCGCTGCGCGGCGGCTTCGGCGTCTTCTACCAGCAGTTCGATCGCTACGGCAGCGAGAGCCAGCTCGGGCTGAACCTGCCGCAGCTGGTCGATGCCTCGATCAACTCCAACACCGGCAACGACGCGCCGGCCTTCACCTTCGCGCAGGGCTTCACGCCGCTCAACGCGCAGACGGTCAACCCGGCCGTGGTGCAGTGGCGCATCCAGGATCCGAACCAGAACACGCCGATCGTCTACCAGTTCAGCGTCGGCCCCGAGTACCAGTTCACCGACACCATCGTCGGCGCCGTCGAGTACGTGGGCAACCGCACGCGCAACGGCCGCCGGCTGCGCAACCTGAACCAGGGGATCATCCAGGCCAACAACACGGTGGTCTTCCCGTACGCGCAGTACGGCTACGGCAACGCCTTCCTCGAGCAGATCGTGACCAACGGCCGCGCCGACTACGACTCGCTCCAGGTGCGCATGCAGAAGCGGATGGCCGACGGCCTCGGCTTCACGCTCGCCTACACGTGGAGCAAGGCGATGGGCGACTTCCTCGACCACCTCAGCGCCGGCGGCGGCGCCACCGGCAACTTCCCGCAGGACGCCTACAACATGGCGGCCGACTACGGTCCGCTGGCCTTCGACATCCCGCACCGCTTCGTCGCGAGCGCCATCTACGAGCTGCCGTTCGGCGCCGGCCACCGGCTGGCCTCGAGCGGCGCGGCGGCGGCGGTGCTCGGCGGCTGGTCGGTGAACGGCATCCTCACGCTGAGCGACGGGCGGCCCTTCACGGCCACCGCCATCGACACGGCCGGCACCGGCGCCGGCCGCATCACGCGCGCCAACTGCGTGGGTAATCCGAACCCCGACGGCTTCGAGCCGACGCTCGACCAGTGGTTCGACACCTCGGCCTTCGCGCCCACCGTGGGCCGCACCTACGGCAACTGCGGCAACAACACGCTGCGCGGTCCGGGCTCGAAGTCGATGAACATGAGCCTCTTCCGCAACATCCGCCTGGGCGGCGAACGCCGGCTCGAGCTGCGCGCGGAAGTGTTCAACCTGTTCAACTGGGTCAACTACGGCTTCCCGGCGGCCAACGTCGGTAACGCCGGCACCTTCGGCCGCATCACGACCACGCTCGGCGATCCGCGCGAGATGCAGCTGGCGGTCAAGTTCTACTTCTAGGGAACAGGGACCAGGGACCAGGGGCTAGGGACTGGGGGCTGGGGCTCGTCAAGAGCGCTTGTCCCGCTGTCTCGCTGTCCCACTGTCTCACTGTGACGCTGAAGCGTCAGGGGTATTCGATGCGGAGATCTGAACTCGTCGTTTCCGGTGGCACGCCCGAGCCCCCAGCCCCCAGTCCCCAGTCCCTGTCTGGTACGCCCCAGGCCCCAGCCCCCAGCCCCCAGCCCCTGCTGGGCAGGGTAGCGCTGGCCCTGTTCGCGCTTGTGGCGCTTGGCGTGGCGCGTCCCTGGGGCCAGACCACGCCGGTGCAGGACACGGGGGCGGCGGGCGCGTGGCAGAAGATCCTCAAGGCGCGCACGACGGCTAGCGTCATGCACACCACGGCGCATCCGGATGACGAACACGGCGGCGTCATCACGCGCCTGGCGCGCAAGGACGGGGCGCGCCTCGCGCTCATGACGCTCAACCGCGGCGAGTCGGGCGACAACGCCATCGGCTCGCAGCTCTTCGACGGGCTCGGCCTCATCCGCACCGAGGAACTGCGCATCTCGGATCGCTACTACGGCGTGGACGAGCAGTACTTCACGACCGTGGTCGACTACGGCTTCTCGAAGCGCCTCGAAGAAGCGTTCGAGAAGTGGGGGAAGGATCAGGTGATGCGCGATGTCGTGCGCATCATCCGCATGAGCCGCCCGTGGGTGCTGCTGTCGCGCTTCCAGGGCAACCAGCGCGACGGCCACGGCAATCACCAGACGGCCGGGCTCATCACGCAGCTCGCCTTCAAGGCGGCCGGGGATCCGAACGTCTATCCCGAACAGATCCAGGAAGGACTGCGCCCGTGGCAGCCGTTCAAGGTCTACATGGGCGGCGTGCGCGAGAACGAGCCGTGGACGGTGCGCATCGACAGCGGCGAGTACAGCCCGTATCTGGGCGACTCGTTCGATAACGTCGCGCGCTTCGGCCTGAGCTTCCAGCGCTCGCAGAACAGCGGCCGCTTCAATCCAGGCGCCGGGCCGAACTTCGGCTACTACACGCGGGTCGGCACGCGGCTGGCCTCGGCGCCCGAGAAGGAATCGTCGATCTTCGACGGCCTGAACACCAGCTACTCGGGCCTCTTTGCCACGATCGGCCGCCGCTCGCCGGAGGGCGTCACCGATCAGCTGGCGCGGGTGGATGGCGCCTTCGGCCGCGCCACCGCGGACTTCACGATGACCGACCCGTCGGCCGCTGTGCCCTCGCTCGCCGCGGCGCTGCAGTTCATCCGCGAGGCCATCGCGAAGAGCACCGGCGAAGACGAGGCGCTGTTCATCCTGCGCATCAAGGAACGCCAGACGGAAGAGGCCATTACCGCATGCCTCGGCCTCGAACTCACCGCCACCGCGCAGCCGGCCGGTTTGGCCGAACCTACCGGACCTGGGGCCGCCTTCGCGGCGCCGCC
>JALHON010000006.1 GCA_022842985.1 Acidobacteriota bacterium
CCGGCTCGTGCGTCAGCTGCTGAGCGAAGGGCTGGTGCTCGCCGCGGCGGGCGGCGTGGCCGGCGTGCTGCTCGCGGCCTGGGCCGGACAGCTCATCGGCGCCTTCGCGACGAGCGTGCTGCCCATTCCGACCACCTTCGACTTCACGCTCGACCGCACGGTGCTGCTCTTTGCCGGCGTCGTGTCTGTCGTGACCGCGCTGGTCTTCGGGCTGGCGCCAGCGTGGTCGGCGTCGCGGCCGGAACTCGTGCCCGCGCTCAAGGACTCGCTCGAATCGAGCGGCGGCACCGGCCGGCGCCGCGTGACACTGCGCGACGCGCTGGTCGTGGGCCAGCTCGCGCTCTCGCTCGTGCTGCTCGTGTCGGGCGCGCTGCTCGCGCGTGGCCTTGTGGTGGCGCGGGGTCTCGACCTCGGCTTCGATCCGTCGCGGGTTGCGTATCTCGTCTTCAGCCCGCAGATGAACGGCTACGACACCGACCGCGCGATGGCGCTCCGGGCGCGGGCGCTCGACGCGGTGAAGGCCGTGCCGGGTGTGACGGCAGCGTCGCTCTCGACGCGCCTGCCGCTCGGGCCCGACATCAACATGAACAGCTACGCCGTGCCCGGCCGTCACGATGCGGACGATGACGGCACGTCGGTGGATACGACGTACGTGGGTGCCGACTACTTCACCGTGATGGGCGTTCCGCTCGTGGACGGCCGCGGCTTCACCGACGACGAAGCTACGAACGACCGCAGGGTGCTCGTGGTCAACGAGACCTTCGCGAAGACCTATTGCCCCGGCGAAAGTGCGGTGGGGCGCGTGGTGCATCCGGGCGGCCTCGACCAGCCGGCGTTCACGATCGTCGGCGTGTCGCGCGATCACAAGGTGCGCTCGGCGGGTGAAGCGCCGATGCCCTATGCGCATCTGCCCATCGGCCGCGGACGGTCGATCGAACTCGTGGTGCGCACGGCCGGTCCGGCATCGGCGGCGATGCCGGCGCTGAAGCAGGCCGTGTGGGCGCTCGAACCGGATGCGGTCTTCACGGCGGAAGGCGCCGCCAGCGAGGCCGTGGAGGCCACGCTCGCGCCGACGCGTATCGGCGCGGCGATCATCGGTGCGGTGGGCGTGCTCGCGCTGCTGCTCGCGGCCGTGGGGCTCTACGGCGTCATCGCCTACTCGGTGAGCCTGCGCACGCGTGAGGTGGGCATCCGCCTGGCGCTCGGTGCCGAACGCGGTCAGGTGCTGCGCATGGTGCTCGGCCAGGGCGCGCGGCTCGCGCTCGTGGGCATCGGCCTTGGCGCCGCCCTCGCCGCCGCGGCGGCGAGTGTGCTGCAGTCGATGCTCTACGGCGTGAGCGCGGTCGATCCGCTGGCCTACGGCGCGGCGGCGCTATTGCTGCTGGTGGTGGCGCTCGCGGCCAATCTCGCGCCGGCGATCACGGCGTCGCGTGTGGCCCCGGCCACGGCCATCCGCGGGTAGCAGACGGCTCGTGCCCGGGGCGATGCCGCACGCGGCTTACTTCTCGGCGAAGCAGTAGAACAGCCCCGCGCCACCGGTGGCGACGAGGTTGGGCTGGCTGCAGCCGCGTGTCGCGTGGGCGGAATTCCACGACGAGTTGCCGCCGCCCGAGCGGTCGTGGTGGCCGATCTGCGCGCGCGGCGCGGCCGGCTGGCCCTGTCCGGCCGAGACGCCTTCGGCGTTGCTCGTCCAGTTGTTGCACGTGGTCGTGTTCGGATCGCCTGGCAGGGCGCGGCCGTGCGAATCCGACCCCGTCAGGATGTCGTGCTGGTTCGGCGTGTCACCACGGCCATTGATGGGCGTGCCCTTTTCGGTGAGCGCGAATTCCTTGTTGATGCTGTTGCGATCGCGCTGCACGTCGCCATGCAGGTCCGCCACGTTCTGCGCGATGATCGCGCCCTTCGCGTTGTACCAGGGGCCGGCGCCGATGCGGTCGCGCGCGTTCACCGCCGGCGTCGAGCCGCTGGCGGTCTGGCTCAGGTAGGCGCGCCAGGTGCGGTTGCCGGCTCCGGCCGCGGCGGCCAGCGTCTGGCAGTGCTTGTCGGCGCCCGCCAGTCCGCCCAGGTTGGCCCCATTGCCGGTGCCCACGCTGGTGATGAAGAAGCCCATCGGCTGCTGAGGGGCGGCGGGCTGCGCCGGCGCCTGCGCCGACGCGAGGTACGACCCGCCGAGGATGGCCACGGCGGCCACTGCAATCGCTTTGTGCATCGAAGTCTCCCGTGAATGTCCGGTCTGCCGCGCGCGCGAGCCGCAGGCGGCGGGGGCATTGTAAGCGAAGGCCGCGCGTAACCCGCCCCGCTCGCGGATATCATCGCGACGAGACCTCCGGACCATGGTGTCAACCCGTATCGCCATTCTCGCGTCGTGCCTCGCGCTGCTTCCCGTCTTCGCGTCAGCACAAGTGGACGTGCCGCTGCGTCCCGAGCTCTACAAGTTCGTGATGATTCAGGCGGCGCCGGGTAAGCTCCCCGATCTGCTGGCCGCCTATCGCGACCGCGCGCCGGTGATGGCCGTGAACGGCGACGAGGCGCCGATTGTCGTGCGCCACTCGCAGGGTGACCGCTGGGATCTGCTCGTCATCTACCCGATTGGCAGCTTCACCACGTTCTACAGCGCGGAACGGATGGCGCGGCGCGACGCCGCCGGCAAGGCGTCCGGCGTGACGAACGCCGCCTTCCAGGAGCGGCTCTACCAGTTCATCGCCTGGCACGAGGACGTCTTCGTGTGGGGGCCGCCGCTCGCCGAACTCCGTGCCTACGTGCAGGGCAAGAGCGTGGCGCATCTCGAGATGATGCAGGCCATGGCCGGGCAGCACGACGCGCTGACGCGCCAGCGCCACATGGAGAGTGCCTTCAACGTGAACCGCGGCCGGCCGCGCATGCTCGTGTTCACGCACCAGGAAGGCGCCGCGTGGGACGTCATCACGCTCGAGGCGTGGAACGACTGGCGCCAGTACGGCGAGGCGCAGATGGTGGCGGCGGACGTGTCAGAGGCGGCGGCGAAAAAGGCCGGCTTCGCGAACGCGGACGCCGTGGGCGTCGCCATGCGCAGCCTCATCAACACACATCACGGCACACTTGGCACGTTCATCACCTTCGCGCCGAAGTAGCCGCCGCGTTCAGCCGCGCGCGAGGATTTCACGGGCCGCGTTCGCGCCCGAGCCGCCGGTGAGCCCGAGGCCCGGATGCGTGCCGGCGCTGCACAACCACAGCCCCTTCACCGGCGTGCGGTACTGGCTCCAGTTGAGCAGCGGCCGCATCGTGAAGAGCTGATCGAGCGCCAGCTCGCCGTGGTGAATGTGACCGCCGGCCATGCCCCACTCGCGTTCGAGGTCGGCCGGCGTGAGCACTTCCGCCTCCACGATGAGCGAGCGGACGCCAGGCATGAAGCGGTCGAGGGTCTCGAGCACGGCGGCGAGGAACGGCGCGCGCGCCGTCTCCCAGGTGCCCTCGCGCAGTGTGTGCGGCGCGTACTGCGCGTAGATCGACATCACATGCGCCCCGGGTGGCGCGAGCGACGGATCGCCGAGTGACGGGATGAGCGCTTCGAGCCAGGGCGACGGCGAGAACGCGCCGTACTTCACGTGGTCGAAGGCGCGTTCCATCGCGTCCACATCCGCGGCCATACGGATGCGCGTGGCGAGCTGCTCGCGGTCCGCCCCGGGCACGACGGGCAGCGCCGAGAGCGCCAGGTTCACCTTCGCAAGCGTGCCGGCGGTGCGGTAGTTGCGGGCGCGCCAGCGGACCTCCGATGGCAGCGTCATCGGATCGCACAGCGCGTAGGTGGTCTTCGGGTCGATGCCGGAGACAATGGTCGTGCCGTCCACGGTCGTGCCATCGGCGAGCCGCACGCCACGCGTGCCGGTGTTGTCGCTCAGCACCTCGGCCACACGCGCGCCGGTGCGGATCGTGACGCCGGCCTGTTCGGCCGCCCGCACGAGCGCCGCCGTGAGCGCGCCCGGCCCGCCGCGCGGCCACACGAGTCGTGGATCGCCGGCGCACTGATTCGCCGCGTGCAGCAGGAAGAGCAGGCCGCTGCCGGCCGACCACGGCCCGAGCATCGCGCCGAACACGCCGTCCGCGGCGAGCGCCGCTGCGACGCTCGGCGTCTCCACGTGTTCCGCGACCAGATCGGCCACGGGCATCGGCCCCCAGCGCAGCAGGCGATAGCCGTCGGCGGCGCCGAGCGCGCGGAACTGTCGCGCTGTCTGCAGCAGGCGCCAGAGTTCGCGCGGCGCCGGCGAGTCGATCGAGGGCGGCGTGTGCGGCAGGATCGACGCCACCACGCGCCCGAGCTTCGCGCGCGCGTCAACGAAGGCTGGCCAGCGATCCGCGTCAGCCTGGCTGAACTGGGCGAGCGACGCACGCGTCTTCGCCACGTCGTGCCACAGCGTCACGGCATGGCCGTGGCCGTCGAGCGCCGTCATCCAGGCCTCGCGCGGCACGAACTCCAGACCGTGCGTGTTGAGGTTGAGGTCGCGCGCCACATCCGCCCTGAGCGGACCCACGTCGTGCGCCGCCGCCGGCACGCGGAAGCCGGTGGTGAGTTCACGCGTGATGGCCGCGCCGCCCACGGCGTCGCGCTGCTCGAGCAGCGTGACCCTGCGGCCGGCGCGGGCGAGCAGCGTGGCGCAGACGAGGCCGTTGACGCCGCCGCCGATGACCAGGGTGGCGCTCATCGCTTCGCGTCCTTCAGGATCTTCTCGGCCGCGTTCTTGCCGGGCGCGCCCATGATGCCGCCGCCGGGGTGCGTGGCCGATCCGCACATGTAGAGCTTGTCGATGGGCGTCGCATACTGCGCCCAGCCGGGCACCGGCCGCAGGAAGAACAGCTGCTCGAGCGACAGCTCGCCTTGGAAGATGTTGCCCTCACTCAGGCCGAACGTGCGCTCGATGTCGAGAGGCGTGAGCACCTGACGGTGCCGGATGATGTTCCGGATGTTTGGCGCGTGCACGGCAATCGCGTCGATGACCGCATCACCAAACGCCTCGCGCCGCGCGTCGTCCCACATGTCCCCGGGCTTCAGATGGTACGGGGCGTACTGCACGAAACACGACATCACGTGTTTGCCGGGTGGCGCGAGCGACGCGTCGCTGAGCGTCGGAATCACGATGTCGATGTAGGGACGGCTCGAGAAGGCGCCGTGTTTGGCCTCGTCGTAGGCGCGCTCCATGTAGTCCACGCTCGGCGAGATCGAGATGGCGCCGCGCAGATGCTCGCCCGGGCCCGGCAGACACGTGAAGTCCGGCAGCGCGTCGAGCGCGAGGTTCACCTTCCCCGACGAGCCGCGGTATTTGTAGCGCTTCACGCCCTGCACGAAGTCGTCGGGCAGGTCCTTCGTGTTCATGAAGCGTTCGAACGTGAGACGCGGATCGACGCTGCTCACCACGATGTCGGCCTGGATCTCGTCGCCGTTCTCGAGGGCCACGCCGGTGGCGCGACCGTTCTTCATGAGAATGTGCGCGACGGGGGCTTCGGTGCGAATCTCGGCGCCGAAGCGGCGGGCGGCGCCGGCAATGGCGTTCGACACCGCGCCCGTGCCGCCGCGCGACAGTCCCCACGAGCGGAACGCGCCATCGATCTCGCCCATGTAGTGGTGAAGCAGCACGTAGGCGGTGCCGGGTGAGCGCACGCCGAGGAAGGTGCCGATGATGCCCGACGCGCTCATCGTGGCCTTGAGCGCATCCGTCTCGAACCACTGATCCAGGAAGTCCACTGCGCTCATCGTGAGCAGCTGCACCTGGTTCACTTTGTCGTGGTAGCGCATGCCGCGGAAGCGTTTGCCCACCGAGAGCAGGTCGAGCAGCCCACGCGGATCGAGAGACATCGGGTCCGGCGGCGTCATGCTCAGGATGGGTTTCGCGAAGCGGCCCATCTCGACCATCGCCATGCCGTAGTCGTCGTAGGCGTCGGCGTCCTTCCTGCTGTGACGGGCGATTTCCCGGCGGCTCTTGTTGTGGTCGTTCATGCGCCACAGGTAGTCGCCGTTCAGCATCGGCGTGAGCGTGCCGTCGAGCGGCAGCAGCTCGAGCCCGTGCGCGGGCAGGTCGAGGTCGCGGATGATCTCGGGCCGGAGCAGCGACACGACGTAGCTGCAGACGGAGAACTTGTAGCCGGGAAAGACTTCCTCTGTCACCGCGGCACCGCCCAGCACGTGCCGGCGCTCGAGCACGAGCGTCTTCCGCCCGGCCTTCGCCAGATACGCGGCGCAGGTGAGCCCGTTGTGGCCGCCGCCGATGACGATCGCGTCGTAGCGCATCGGCGACAGTATAGGACGCGGCCTGCCCGTCCGGTATCATGCCGCGATGGCAGGCTCGGAATTGCAGCGGCCGCCCGGGCTGCGGCCGTGGTGGATGAACGCACTCTTCGCGTTCTGCCTCTTCATGTCGTTCGTCTACATGCCATTCGACATGTTCTGGAAGAGTGTCGCCCGCGACGAAGAGGTGTGGTTCGGGTTCGTGCTGCACGGCTGGGCGGCGAAGCTGACCGAACCGTTCCACTGGGCGATCTACGCCGCCGGTGCCTACGGGTTCTGGAAGATGCGGCCGTGGATGTGGCCCTGGGCCGCCGTGTATGCCGCCCAGGTCAGTCTTGGCATGCTGGTGTGGAACCTGCGCGACGCGCGCGGCCGCGGCATCGTGGGCGGTGTCGTCGCGGCCCTCGTGTTTCTCGTGCCGACCGTGGCGTTGTGGAGGGCGCGCGCCAGGTTCCAGAACGTCGACGGCGAGACACGCACCGCGCCGCCTACGGCACCGTAAGGCCACCGTCCACGGGGAGCGCCAGGCCGGTCGTGGCCGAGGCGTCGCTCGAGCTGAGCCACAGCACCGCGGCCGCGACCTCCTCGGATGTCACCAGGCGGCCGATCGGGTGGCGGGCGGTCATCGCCGCGGCGAGTTGTGCGTCGTGGAAGAACGCGCGCTCGGTCATCTCCGTGCGCACGACGCCCGGGCACACGGCGTTCACGCGGATGCCCTGGGCCGCGTACTCCATCGCCGCTGCCTTGGTGGCGCCGATGACGCCATGTTTGGTCGCCCCGTAGCCGATGCCGATGCGCGTGCCGATGAGTCCGGCCACCGACGACATGTTCACGATGGCGCCGCCGCCCTGCACGAGCATCTGGCGGATTTCGTACTTCATGCTGAGGAACACGCCCGTCAGGTTGATGGCGACGACCTCGTCCCAGATGTCCTCGTCGTAGTCGGCCGTCGGGACGAACGCCTTGCCGCCTTCGATGCCGGCGTTGTTGAACGCGCAGTGCAGCGCGCCGAACGTGTTGACGGCGGCATCGACCATGCGCCGCACGTCAACGGCCTGCGACACATCGCCCACCACCGCCACGCCCTCGGCGCCCGCGGCCTGAATCTGCGCCAACGTGTCGTCGAGCTGTTCGCGGCGCCGTCCGGTGACCACGAGCCGCGCACCTTCGCGGGCGAACGCCACGGCGGTCGTGCGGCCGATGCCGCTGCTGGCGCCGGTGATGAGGACGACCTGCCCATCGAATCGTTTCGTCATGCGCAGACGTTATCTCAGCGGATGGGCAGCGTCGAGTCGCGCGTCGCGTCTGCCGCGCGGATCGTGAACGGCGCCCGATACAGCCAGACGGGGCGGCCGTCCGGGCAGCGCAGCACGTGCTGCGGCTCCAGTGTCGTGGCTTCGAACTCGAGGCTCGCCATCCACGCGCCGGCGCCGAGTTCGCGCGTGGCCTTCGCCACCGCGCGCGGCATGCTCTCGGGACGCTGGAAGAGATAGACCATCCCGTAGCCCGACCAGTCGGCCGTCCAGATGTCGGCGCGGCGCACACGGGCGAACCGGCAGCGCCAGGCGCAGACGAGCGTGAGCGGCCAGCTCCACTCGAGGCCATCGATGCGCGCGGCCGGATACTCGCGATGCAACTCGCGCAAGCCGTCGCCCACGCCGCAGCCGGCGTCCACGATCGACGCGCGGTCCACCGGCAGCGGCGCGAGGGCGGCGAGTCCGTTGAGCGCGCCGGCGGGCGTGGGGAAGAGCGGCGCATCGCGCCACGAGCTCATCGGATAGAGCAACACGAGCAGCGCCAGCGGCAGCAGCCACGCCCACGCCGGCAGACTGCCGGCGATGCCACTGGCGAGCAGTGACATCGGAAAGCCGGCGGCGATGAACACGCGGCGCCAGGGTGTGGCGCCCCAGACGGTGAGTGCCGCGCCCAGCGCCGTCGCCGCGGCCAGCGCGATCCAGGCCGGCACGTTCAGGGCGCCGAGGGAGAGGTACGTGGCCCACGCCAGGCCCCAGGCAGCCAGCGCGGGCAGCGGCCACATCATGCGCGCCTATTCTGCCCGCAATCCGCGCCGGCAGAGACGCGGGAGTTCTATACTGCCGTCGTGCCGATCGGGTCCGCCTTCCACGCACGCACGCTGCCGCTTGCCGGAAGCCTCAGCTTCCGCGATTGGGCGGGGTACTACGCCGTGAGCGCTTTCGAGGCGCATCACGAGCACGAGTACAACGCGATTCGCAATGGCTGCGGTCTCATCGACATCTCGCCGCTCTTCAAGTACCACCTGCACGGGCCCGATGCGCAGATGCTCGTGGACCGCGTCATCACGCGCGATGCCTCGAAGATGGCCGTGGGGCAGGTCTACTACACGCCGTGGTGCGACGACGACGGCAAGGTGATCGACGACGGCACGGTGGCGCGCCTTGGTGCGGACCGCTTCCGCATGACGGCGGCGGACCCGAACCTCCGCTGGCTGCTCGAACACGCGCGCGGCCTGAACGTGGCCGTCGAAGACGTGACTGAGCAGGTGGCGGCACTCGCCCTGCAGGGGCCAAGTTCCGCGCGCCTGCTCGCCGCGGTGAGCGATGTGCCGATGCGCGAGCTGAAGTACTTCCGCGCTGCCGCTGGCGCCATCGCCGGCGTGCCCGTCGAGGTGACACGCACGGGCTACACGGGTGACCTCGGCTACGAAGTGTGGATGCCGTGGGATCAGGCGCTCAGCGTGTGGGACGCGCTCGTGGATGCGGGACGTGCGCACGTGCTGCGGCCGGCCGGCATGCTGGCGCTCGACGTGGCGCGGGTGGAGGCGGGGCTGCTCCTGACCGACGTGGACTTCCACAGCAGCCGCAAGGCGAGCATCGAGTCGCAGTCGTACTCGCCGTACGAACTGGGCCTCGGCCGGCTGGTGAGCCTCGACAAGGCGTCGCCGTTCGCGGGTCGCGCGGCGCTGGCGCGCGAACACGCCGCCGGGCACCGCCGCGAGATCGTCGGCCTCGAAGTGCGCTGGCCCGAAGTGGAGGCGATCTATCAGAAGGTGGGGTTGCCGCCGGCCGTGCCGGCCGCGGCGTCGCGCGTGGCGGTGCCGGTCTATCGCGACAAGACGCAGGTGGGGAAGGCGACGTCCACGGCGTGGTCGCCCACGCTCAAGAAGCTCATCGCGCTCGCCACGATCGACCGTCCGCACTTCGTCATCGGCAGTCAGTTGCAGATGGAGATCACGGTGGAGGCGACGCGCTACACGGCCACGGCCACCGTCGTGCCCACGCCGTTCCTGAAGCTCGACCGCCGCACCGCTGTCCCGCTCGTCTAGCGGGGTCAGACCCCTTACAGATTGGTAAGGGGTCTGACCCCGAAATGCCGAGGCGATCAGCCGCGGGCGCGGCGGGCGTCGCGGAACGACTTGATGCCCTTGCCGAGGTACCAGGCGAGCAGCACCACGGTGGCGACCTGCGCCCAGACGGCCGGACGTCCGAAGTCGATCGTGCCGGCGGCGATGCCCGGGATGAGGCGCGCTGCCGTGCCGCCGATACCCACGAGCGCCACGACCATCGCGGCGTGCATCGCGTGGCGGCGCATCGACTCGTTCCTGCCAAGCCACGCCAAGCCTACGAGCGCGATTCCCAGGAAGGCCGGAATCAGCGCGGTTAGGCTCGTTCGTCCGGTTGCCACGTAGCTCACGATGCCCAGCAGCGCCAGGCCGATTCCCACCATCCGCGTCGTCTGCGTCATCTCGTCGGTATCTCCACCGTCATTGTATCCGTCACGCCCGCCGCGCCGGCCCGGCTCGCTGGCGCGGGCCGCCAAGGGCAGGTGCTAGACTCCTGCTCATGAAAATCGCCGTCGTGCAGCAGCACGCCACGCCTGACAAGGCCGCGAACATCGCACGCGGTCTCGCGGCCGTGGACCGCGCCGCCGCCTCGGGCGCGAAGATCATCGGTTTCGCGGAGCTGGCCTTCGAGATGTTCCATCCGCAGCATCCGGCCAACTCCACCATCCGCAGCCTGTCGGAAACGCTCGACGGCCCGCTCGTGAAGGCCTTCCAGGCGAAGGCCGAGCAGCACGGCGTGGTGCTCGTGCTCAACTTCTTCGAGCGCGACGGCCTCGAAACGTACGACTGCTCGCCGGTCATCGACGCCAACGGCGTCGTGCTCGGGATGACGCGCATGGTGCACATCACCGAGTACGCGTGTTTCCACGAGCAGGGCTACTACACGCCGGGCGACACCGGCGCCCCGGTATACGACACACGCTACGGGAAGATCGGCGTGGCCATCTGCTACGACCGCCACTTCCCCGAGTACATGCGCGCGCTCGCACTCTCGGGGGCAGACCTCGTGATGGTGCCGCAGGCGGGCGTGGTGGGCGAATGGAACGACGGCCTCTACGAAGCCGAGATGCGCGTGGCGGCGCTGCAGAACGGCTATCACGTGGCGCTCTGCAACCGCGTCGGACGCGAGGACCAGCTCGACTTCGCCGGTGAGTCGTTCGTGTGCGGCCCCTTCGGCGAGATGATCGCGCAGGCGCCGCGCGGCAATGACTGCGTGCTGCTTGCCGACATCGATCTTGCGGCGAACAACGCCGCGCCGGCGCGCAAGCTGTTCCTGCGCCATCGCCGGCCCGAGCTCTACGCCGACTGGGTGGCGCGCGCGTGAGTGCGGCCGCTCCGGCCCCGGCGCTGCGCCGGGCGCTCGGCCGATGGGACCTGACGGCCATCGGCGTCAATCAGGTGATCGGCGCCGCCATCTTCATCCTGCCGGCGCAGGTGGCGCAGCTCGTGGGCTCGTGGGCGCCGCTCATGTTCCTGGGCGTCGGTCTGGCCTCGCTCTTCGTCGCGCTCTGCTTCGCGGAAGTGGGCAGCCGCTTCGACAGCACCGGCGGACCGATCGGCCCGGCGCGGGCCGCCTTCGGACGCTTCGTGGGCTTCGAAGTGGGCTGGATGTTGTGGTTCAGCCGCGTCTCGAGCGGCGCGTCGGTCATCAACGGACTGGCGCTGGCGCTCGGCTACTACTGGCCGGTCGTCTCCACCGGCGTGCCGCGCGCGCTCGTCATCCTTGCGGTGCTCGGCGGCCTCACGTGGGCCAACCTGCGCGGGATCAAGCAGACGTCGTGGCTCGTCAACTTCTTCACGATCGGGAAGCTGCTGCCGCTCATCGTGTTCGCGCTCGTGGGCGTGTGGTTCGCCGACTGGTCGCGCGTCGTGCCCACGGGGCCGGCGCCGCTCACCCAGCTCGGACAGGCGGCGCTGCTCCTCATCTTCGCGTATGGCGGCTACGAGGTCACCGGCATCCCGGCCGGTGAAGCGTCGAATCCGAAGAAGGACGTGCCGTTCGCCTTCGTGGCGGTGATCCTGATCGTGTCGGCGGTGATGACGCTCACCGCGGCGGTCGCGACCGGCCTGCTGCCGGACGTGGGCGCCACCACCACGCCGATTGCCGATGCCTCGGCGCTCATCATGGGCGCGTTCGGCGGACTGCTCGTGAGCCTCGGCTCGGTCATCTCGACCACCGGCAACAACATGGGGCAGTTGCTCTCGGGCTCGCGCACCGTCTATGCGCTGGCCGAAAACGGCGATCTGCCGCCGGTGTTCGCGAGGGTGCACCCGGAGTTCCGCACGCCCTACGTGGCGATCTGGTTCACGTCGATCGTGCTCGTGGTGCTCGCCCTCACCGGCTCGTTCGTCTTCCTGGCCGCGGTGAGCGCGGTGGCGCGCCTCGTGGTGTATCTCTCGGCCTGCGGCGCCACGCTGCGCCTGCGCCAGGCGGACGGCCGCGACGCGCGCGTGGCCCCGGCGCAGTTCACGGCGCCTCTCGGCCCGGTGATTCCGCTGCTCGCCATCGCGATCACGAGCAGCATCCTTGCTGGCGCCACCTCGCAGCAGCTGCTCTCGGGCGTGGTCGCCCTCGCCGTGGGCGCGGTGCTCTTCGCGATTGCGACGCGCGGCGTGCAGCCGGCCCGGGCCTGACGCGCAGCCGGCTGCGCCGACGCCTACTTCTCGAGCACCGCCACCTTCAACGCATCGAGCAGCAGCTCGTCACGCACGTCGGCGCGGTTGCGCGGTGAGCTGCCCCACGTCTCGTCGAGCGTGGTCATCCGCTTCACCACGCAGTTCACGTCGCACAGCCCGCCGCCATTGAGTCGCATGGCGCCGGTGGACCGCGCTTCGAGTTCGATGAGCCACCGGTCGAAGAGCTGCGCCAGGTCGTTGCGGCCGCCCGCGCTGATGTTCCAGTCGAGCAGCTCGTTCATCGCCCTGACCACGCGCTGGTCCACCGGCACCGATCGCTTGCTCAGCGTGAAGGCGAACAGCGTGGTCTGCGTGCCGGCGAGCGGCGACTTCGGCACGGTGCCTGGCTTCATCGTGGCGCCGGGCTGCGCGTGCGTCCGCACGTCCTTCAGCAGCGGGATGAGCGCGCGCGCTGCCTCCTGCCGCTGCGCCACGGTGGCGCCGATGGCGATCTGCGGCGGCGGTGTCTGCGGTCGGCCGATCGACGGCGCGGCGGCCACGGCCACGGCGGCCAGGGCGCACCGGGCGAGACGTCGGGCGGCAAGTGGCGGGAGCATGGGCCCCTCCTGTTCTGTCTCCACTACACCACCGACGTCGCCGCGCCGCAAGCGCGACCGTGTTCAGGTGTCGTCGCGCCGGCCGCGGGCAGGCCGTTCCGCCACGAGCGGGTCACGGTCCATCGCGCGCCGCATCTCGACGATCGGCTCGTTGAGGAAACTCACGAACGGCGCCATCGCCGTGAAGGTGGCGAGGAGCTGCGTATAGAAGTCGGGACGCGCGGCAAACGCCGGCGCCTCTTCGCGCGCCGCCAGGAACTGCTTGTGGCGCAGCAGGTCCGCCGCCGGATGCGCGGCATCGAAGCCGCGCGGCATGCGCGTCGAGGTCGTGCCCTGCACGGCGCCGAGCAGCGCCTTGAACTTCGGCGCGGCGACCAGCTTCGCGAACTCGCGGTGGTGGCCGGCGATGTGCTGGCGCACCGCGTACAGCATCGCGGCGTCGGGCGCGTAGAGGCCGCCGCCAATCCAGACCGATTCGGTCGAGACCTCGAAATAGAGCCCGGCGCCCTGCATCCGCCCCAGGGCGCGGTGCGGGAACACGGCCGCCACGTTGGTCTTGAGCGGCGCCTTGTTGCTGCTGAAGCGTGTGTCGCGCCACGGCCGGAACATGGAGATCTTCGGACTGGCGACGAAGTCGGGCGCCACCTTCGCGAAGTCGAGGGCGAGCTGCTCGACCACCGCCACCATCGGCGCGTGGACGTGCTGGTCGTAGTCGGCCCGGCGTTCGTGGAACCACTCGCGGCGGTTGTTGCGCTTGAGCGCGCGCAGGAATGTCAGGGTCTTCGGCGTGAATCCAGGCGCAACGGGCGGCATACTCAGGCATCGTAACAGTCCGGCCGCCCGGCCCGGCGCTATCGCGTCCTCCCCGGGCTGCCGATACGACCAGAGCCAGGTCCGCTGAGCGCACATGTCCAAGACCTATCGCCTGTTCCTCCTGCCCTGCCTCACCGCCCTTGTCGCGGCCTGTTCAACCGGGGACACCGGCGAGACCGGGCGGCGCACGCTGCAGCGCCTCGCGCCGGTGGCCGTCGAGCGTCCGGCCGTGCCCGGGGTGGACGGCCCGGTGGGCATGACGCAGGTGAACGCACCGGCGGCCGTGTGGGTGGGGGCCGCGGCGACGGCGCGCCCGACCGCTGAGGTGATGGCCGAGCAGGCCAGCCGTGGCGCGGTGGCGATGGACTGGCGCACGCGGCCGCGCGCGACGAAACTGAAGCCGGCCCGCACCCTGCTTTCGCAGAGTCCGCTGACGCTGGCGCCGGCGGCCGCCGACGCGCCGGCAGTCGTCGATCGCGCCACTGCACCCGCCGTGGCGCAGACGGCGGCGTCGCCGAATGTGGACGTCGCGACCCTCGCCGACACCGGCGCGCTGCCGCCCGATACGATGGGTGACATCGGCCCCACGCAGTATCTGGTGGGCCTGAACGGACGCATCCGCACGATCGCGAAGAGTACGGGCGCGGCCGACGGCGCGCTCGATGCCGACACCGACGTGTTCTTCCCGCCCGCGGTCCGCGGCGCCGGTGTCACGACCGATCCGCGCGTGCGCTTCGACCGCCGCGCCAATCGCTGGTTCGTGCTGATGATTACCGTGGCCGTGCCGAACCGCTTCGTCATGGCGGTCAGCGATGGTCCGACGATTACGGCGGGCACCGTGTGGGCGCAATACCAGTGGGCCAACACCCGCACCGCAGCCGGCAGCGGCGCGTTCGGGTGCCTGGCCGACTATCCCTCGCTCGGCATCGACGAAGACGCGCTCTACATCGGCGTCAACCAGTTCTGCGGCTCGAGCGTCAGCAGCCTCGGCTTCGATTCGGTGTCGGTCTACGTGCTGAACAAGGCCGCGCTCGTCGGCGGCACGCTCTCGGTGGCGCAGTTCGATGGCGTGCTGCCCACCTTCAACAGCAACGGCATCTACTCGCCGCAGGGTGTCGACAACATCGACAGCAACACCAACGCCGGCTACGTCATCGGCGTCGACAACGCGTTCTTCGGCAGCCTGGTGATGCACCGCATCAGCAGTCCGGGCGCCACGCCGTCGATTTCCGGCCCCATCGCCATCGGCGTGGCACCCACGGCGCTGCCGGTGGATGTGCCGCATCCCGGCGGCACGCTGCCGCTCGACGGGCTCGACGACCGGCTCCTGCAGGCGGTCATTCGCAACGGCCGGTTGTGGACATCGCACCAGATCGAAGTGGACACCACGGGGCAGGCGGCCGCGACCGGCGGCCGCAACGCCGTGCGCTGGTACGAACTCGGCGGGCTCGATGCGACGCCCGCGGTCGTGCAGTCGGGTACCGTGTTCGACAACGCCCCGTCGAATCCCGTGCACTACTGGATGGGCGCCCTCATGCCCAACGGCCAGGGGCACGTGGCGCTAGGCATGTCGAGGGGCGGCGCCACGACGCGCGTGAACACGGCCTTCACCGGCCGCCTGGCCACCGACGCCGCCGGCGCCATGGATGCGCCGCTGGTCTACAGCAACAACACCGCGTTCGCCTACAACCAGCAGTCGCCGCCCGCCACCGCGCAGCGCTGGGGCGACTATTCCTACACGAGCGTCGATCCCGACGACGACATGACGTTCTGGACGCTGCAGCAGTACGTCAACGCCACGAACTCGTATGCCGTGCGGCTGGTGCGTCTGCTGGCGCCGCCGCCACCCGCGATTGCAGGCATCTCGCCGACGGTGATCGATGCCGGCGTGGGCACGCTGCTCGTGCAGGTCACGGGCACGGCCAGCGGCGGCCGCGGCTTCTTCGACCCCGGCCCCGGCTTCGCCCGCCGGCTCAGGGCCACGGTGAGCGGCACCGGCGTGGCCGTGACGAACGTCGTCGTCAACAGCCCGACCTCGCTCACGCTCGTGCTCAACACGACGGGGGCTGCCGCCGGTGTGCGCACGCTCACGATCACCAATCCTGACGGCCAGACGTCGTCGCTGGCCGGTGTGCTCACCGTGGGTGTGTCGACACCCGCGCCGCCGGCCTTCGCCGGGGCTCCCGGCGACCGCACGATCTTCGATGCCGGCGCCGGCGCCTCAACCGGCGTGCTGCGCTTCGTCGTGGCCGACCCGCAGGGCACGCCGGTGACACTCACCGCCACGTCCTCGAACCCGGCCGTGATTCCGCAGAGCCGCGTGCAGCTCGTGGCCCCCGACAGCCTCGGGAACGCGAGCGTGACCGTGTCGAGCATCGGGCAGTACGGCACATCCACCATCACGCTCACCGCGAGTGACGGCACGCTCACGAGCACTGCCTCGTTCGTCGTCACCGTCAGCCCGTCTTCGCTGCCCGGGCCGCCCGAGGGCCTCGGCGCCGTCGTGACGCGCAACCGCGTCACCTTCACATGGCAGGCGCCGGCCTCCACCGCGTCGGAACCGGTGACCGGCTACCGCCTCGAAGCCGGCACCGCGCCTGGGCAGACGATCGCCGTCATCCTCACCGGCGACGTGCTCAGCTACACCGTCTTCAACGCGCCGAATGGTGTCTTCTTCGTGCGCCTGCGCGCGCAGACCGCCGCCGGCGCCAGCCTGCCGTCGAACGAAATCCAGTTCGCCACCGGACAGGCCGGGCCGCCGCTTGCGCCACTCGCGCTCCTTGCCACCGTGCAGGGCACGGCGGTGTCCACGCAGTGGACCGAAAACCCGCAGGGGCCGATCATCACCGGCTACCAGGTGCGGGCGGGCAGCGCACCGGGCCTGACCGATATCGGCGTGCTGCCGCTGCCGGCCACCGCCCGCACGTTCACGGCGAACGCGCCGCCAGGCACTTACTATCTGCGCGTCGTGGCGGTGAATGCCGCCGGCGCCAGCGTGGCCTCGAACGAAGCGGTGCTCGTGGCGCAGCCCGGCACGTGCACGATTCCGGCCGTGCCGACCGGTGTCGTGGCCTCCGCGCAACCGGGCCGTCTGACGCTGCGCTGGAGCGCGCCGGCGAGCGGCGCCATTCCGACGACCTACGTCGTGCAGGCGGGCACCACGAGCGGCGGCACCGATCGTTTCGCGGCGGGCCTGCCCGGCACGCTCACGAGCGCCTCGGGCATCGTGGCCCGCGGGCCGTACTTCATCCGCATGTTCGCCACCAACGCGTGCGGCGCGTCCGGGCCGTCGATCGAGACGTCCACGACGATTCCGTAAGAGGAACCGATGAGTGACGACGAGTGGGTGCTGGCCCGCGTGGCGCACTACGCCTATCAGGCGGACGCCATGCGTGCCCGGCTCGCCGACTCGGGCATCGAGGTCCACCTCCCGGAGGAGGAGGCAGTGCGCAGAAGCGGCGGCCTCACCGCCCCCGGCGGCATGCGCCTGATGGTGCGGCCGGCGGACCGCGAGCGTGCGGTCAACATCCTCGATAGCATGACCACCGAGCCGCCGTCGTCGCAGGCGCCGCATCCCGGGGCGCTGCGGGTGTATCAGGAATGGGCTGAGCACCGCCTAAACCCTGGGCACTACCTTGGCGGCAACATCCACCCGGAGCTGAACATTGGTGAGCTTGGTCCTCGCGCCCGGCGCCGCTCGGCGCTGCTCATCTTGATCTCGGTCGTGTCGGGCGCGGTCGGACTGGCGCTGATGCCGTGGGAGTTCGACTGGCAGATGGTGCCGACGCTAGCGATGTACGCCCTGATGGCCGCGGCTGCCGTTCGTCTGGCCTCGCGCTGAGCCAGGTCAGAGGACACTGCGATGAGCGGCGACGACTGGGTGGAAGCGGGCCTGGCCTATTCCGTGCACCAGGCAGCCCTCTGGCGCTCCGTGCTCGGCGGCCACGGAATCGAGGCCTACGTGCCCGATGAGCACGCGTTCACGATGCGTCCGGGCCTGGCCTTCTCGCAGGGGGTGCGGGTCATGGTCCATCGGTCGGACCTCGCAGGCGCAAAACCGCTGATCGAGGAGCTGGAACGTTCCTGACACTCAGGTCGCGTGGGCCTGGACTCACCGAATCGGGCACTCGTCTCCGAGATACGTCACCGACGAGACGTCCATCACCGGCACCGGCGCGGGGGTAGGCAGGTTCGACCGCGAGGGGTCGCGGCCCGGCTGACCCACGATCACGCGCGTGCCGCCCACGCGTGTGCCCAGCATCGCCGCCGAGAGATCCGACTTGCGCACGATGCCCACAATCGCCACCCAGTGCCCGTTGTGTTTCTTCACGTCGTTCATCACCGCCTTCGGCGCGGCGATGCGGAAGCTGCGGCCGCCCACGTCCGGGCCCACCTGCACGCCTTCTTCTTCGGTGCGCGCCGCGGCGGCAAACACGCGGCCCTTGAGGCAGCCGCGGGCGTTGATCTGCACGGAATCGTCGGGCACCTTCTTCGTGCCGGGGTCCTGCGCGGCGAACGTGGTCGTGACGAGCAGCAATACGAGAGGGAACATCGGTGCACTCCAGGCTGGCAAGCGTCGGGCGGGCATCGCGGTGGTCAGTGGCTCATCGCGTAGAGCACCACGTTGATGCCGAACGCGTAGCCGTCGATCGAGAAGGTCTGGAAGTAGTCGGGGTCGTCGCCCTCGCGCTCCCAGGAGTCGCCGTAGTCGGTGTTGTGGGTCGCGAGCATCACGACGCGGCCCTGCTTGTCGATGAAAGCGCGGGCGCGCGGCTCGCGGCTGTCGTTACCCCACTCGGAGGTATCGCCGCCGGTGCCCGCCCAGAAGTTGATCGACGGGATCTGCTTCACTTCCTGCACGGGGAACTGCGTGCGGAAGAGCGGATGGTCGCGGTCGAGATCCCGCAGCTCGAAGTCTGCCGCCGGCAGCACCTTGCGGATCTCCTGCTCGAAGTTCTGCCAGGCGATCTCGCCCCAGAAGTCGTCGGCCCAGAGGAAGCCGCCTTTGAGCAGGTACTCGCGCAGGCGCGCGACTTCGGCGTCGTCGAGCGTGAGGCCACCGGGTTCGGTCATCATCACGAACGGGCAGCGGAAGAGCGACGGGTCGGTGAGCGGCAGCACGAAATGCCGCGGCTCGCGCTCGCCGTCGCGGCTGATACGCACCTTGGTCAGTTCCGAAAGCCGGATCGAGAGGTTCACGTCGGCGCGCGGGTAGTCGACCACCCAGTTGCCGCCGCGGCGGAAGCGTCCGGTCTGGAAGGCGACGCGGCAGAAGTTGAAGCTGCCGTCGAAACTCGCCTCCGTGGGAATGGGGTAGCGGTTCGACACGCCCATGCGCCGCTGCCGGGCGAGCGCCTCGTGGCCGGCCAGCGCCACGAGGCCCACGACGACAAGCGCCGTCGCCACGCGCACGAACCGCCGGGGAGAGGTGAGATGCGCCACCGCCTTTCACTCTACGACGAAGTGGGCGGCATATACTGGCCGTCTTCACGCCACCATGCCGCTCGCGCCCGATACCGCCGCCGCCCTCGTCTCAGACCTTCGCGCCCTGCTGGGCGACCGTGTGTCCACGGCCGCCGCCGTGCGCGACCACCACAGCCATGGCGAGTCGTGGCATGCCGCGGCTGAGCCGGATGCCGTGGTGTATCCCGAGACCACCGAAGAGGTCAGCGCCATCGTGAAGGTCTGCGTGCGGCACGGCGCGCCGATCATCCCCTTCGGCATCGGCAGCTCGCTCGAAGGGCACGTGAACGCCATCCGCGGCGGCGTGTCGATCGACCTGACGCGCATGACGAAGGTGCTGCGCCTCAGCCCCGACGACATGGACATCACGGTCGAGGCCGGCCTCACGCACAGGAAGCTCAACGCGCACCTGAAGAACACCGGCCTGATGTTCATGGTGGACCCGGGCGCGGATGCCACGATTGGCGGCATGACGGCCACCCGCGCCTCGGGCACCGCGGCCGTGCGTTACGGCACCATGCGCGAGACCGTGCTGGGTCTCACCGTGGTGCTCGCCGACGGCCGCATCGTGACCACCGGCGGCCGGGCGCGCAAGTCGTCGTCGGGCTACGACCTCACGCGCCTCTTCGTGGGGTCGGAAGGCACGCTCGGGGTCATCACCGAAGTGACGCTGCGCCTCTACGGACGTCCCGAGGCGATCTCCACCGCGGTCTGCGGCTTCCAGACGATGGAAGGCGCGGCGACCACCGTCATCCAGACGATCCAGCTCGGCGTGCCGGTGGCGCGCATCGAGATCATCGACGAAGTGCAGCTCGCGATCGTGAACCGCTTCTCGAAGACGTCGCTGCCGGAAGTGCCCACGCTGCTCTTCGAGTTCCACGGCCCGAGCCCGGCCGTGGTCGAGGAACACGCGCGGCTCGTGCGTGAGGTGGCCGACGAACACGGCGTCACCTCGTTCCAGTGGACGGCCTCGGCGGAAGAACGCGCGAAGCTGTGGGAGGCGCGGCACAACGTGCTGTACGCCACCATCGCCTCGCGGCCAGGCTGCAAGGCGTGGACGAGTGATGTCTGCGTGCCGATTGCGCACCTGGCCGAGTGCATCGTCGAGACGCAGAAGGATCTGGCGGCCTCGAATCTGGTCGCGCCGCTCGTGGGGCACGCCGGCGACGGCAACTTCCACCTGATCTTCATGCTCGACCCGGACGATCCCGAGGAGCTCGCGCGGGTCGCCGCCGCGAATCACCGGCTGGTCGAACGTGCGCTGTCGTTCGGTGGCACGTGCTCCGGCGAACACGGCGTCGGGATGGGGAAGCTCAAGTACCTCGAGCGCGAACACGGCGAAGACGCGCTGGAGCTGATGCGCACGATCAAGCGCGCCGTCGACCCGGGGAGCCTCATGAACCCCGGCAAGCTCGTGCCCGGTCTCTAGCCGCGCCTCAGCGCTTCGGCGGCGTGAGGCCGGCGAAGTAGGCGCGCAGGGCCGACGGCGTGGATCGCGCCACGTTCGTCTCGTGCACGGCGCCCGGCGTCACCTCGGCCTTCCACCGCAGCCCGGCCGCTGCCGCGTGTGTGCGCAGCACGGTGTGGAGCTTCGCGTAGCCGTCGCCGAGGCCGCCGTTTTCCTTCTCGCCGACGCTCAGGTAGAAGAAGCTGCCGAGCCCGCGGGCGGATGCCAGGCTGCGCGCGAGGTCCGCCGCGATCGCGTCTTCGTCGCGCCAGATCGCCGGACTGTGAGCGAAGCGGGCGTCGAAGAAGGCCGGCGCCGCGCCCACCGAGTAGCTCACGAAGATGGCGCCGAGGCTGTGGCCTAAGAGCAGCCGCGGACGTGTCGTGCGGTAGTCGCGTTCGATGCGCGGCACGAGTTCCTCGCGCAGGAAACGCAGGAACCGGTCGGCGCCGCCGTTGAAGGGCGAGCCGTCGCGCCGCGCGAACTTCAGGAACGGCGGCAGGAAGTCGCGGGCGCGGCCGCTGCGCTGCATGTTGGGTATGCCCACCACGATGAGGCCCGGCGCCTGGCCGGCGGCGGCGAGTGGTCTCGCGCCCTGCGCCGTGTGGTCGTCGAGCGGCGGGCCATCGAGCACGTAGACCACGGGATACCGCCGCTGCGGCTCGCGCGCGTAGCCGTCGGGAAGGCGCACCGTGTAGGCGCGCACCTCGCCGAGCACGGTGGATGTCAGGTTGGCCGTGAGCGCCGCCTGAGCGCCGCACTCAGCGGCGGCGGCCAGCACGACGGCGACGGCAAGGAGCCCGCGGGCGATCACTCGGCCTATCATCTACCGGATGTCCGCCGTGGAACGCTACCTCGAAGAACTCGGCATCGTCTGCGAACGCCACGACCATCCGCCCGTGGCCACCGTGGCCGAGGCCGAGCAGTACTGGGGCGGGATCGACGCCCTGCATGCGAAGAACCTGTTCCTGCGCAACCAGAAGGGCAGCCGTCACTTTCTGGTGGTGCTGGCGTTCACGCGCCGCGGCGATCTGGCGGCCCTCGGCGAACACTTCGGCGAGAAGAAGCTCGGCTTCGCCTCGCCCGAGCGCCTGCTGGCGCACCTTGGCCTCACGCCGGGGTCGGTCTCGCCCTTCGGCCTCATCAACGATCCCGGGCACAAAGTCGAAGTGGCAATCGACGTGGCCATCCGCGACGCCGCGCGCGTGGCGTTCCATCCGAATGTCAACACCGCCACGCTGGTGCTCTCGGGCGCGGACTTCCAGCGTTATCTCGCGGCCGTCGGCCACGAGGTGCATTGGATCTGACCGCAAGCCGAACCGCCCGGTGCGCGCGAGGCTGGTCAGAGGCACTGGTATACTGAACCAGTATGGCAGCCACCCAGAAGATCACGATCGAGGTGCCGAAAGCCGAGTTGAGTCGCGCCCGCGCCGCGACCGGGCAGGGCATCACGGCGACGGTGCGCGAAGGCCTGCAGCTGGTGTCGGCGAGACACGCGCAGCGCGAGCTCCTGAAGCTCGGCGGAAAGGTCAAGTTCTCGAAGACCTGGAAGCAATTGAAGGACGATCGGTGATCGCGGCTGACACCAGCTCGATGATTGCCTTCCTCGAGGGCGACCGAGGCGCCGATGTCGAGCAGGTTCGTGGCGCCCTCGGTGCCGACCAGCTCGTCCTCCCGCCGCCAGTGTTCACCGAACTCCTGAGTGATCCTTCGATCGGAGATGAGGTGGTCGAGCAGCTGCGCGCAATCCGGCGGCGTCCACTCGGGCCCGGATACTGGGAGCGCGCAGGCCGCCTGCGGGCCGCCGTCCTCCGGCGAAAGCGCCGCGCCAGGCTCGGCGATGCTCTCATCGCTCAGTTCTGTCTCGACAACGATCTGCCGCTCATCACGCGTGACGGCGACTTTCGCCATTTCGCCGCGGTGAGCGACCTGCTAGTGATTCCCTGATGGCCAAGCGCAAACCTGAACCGTCCCTCTTCGACAGCCCCGACGACTCCGGAAGCACGCCTCCACCGCCCGGCGGTAGCTCCGGCCCGCCTGCGGGCGGTTCCGGCGATGGCGCCGTGGCCCTGCACGACGCGGCGCAGAGCCGGTATCTGAACTACGCGCTTTCGGTCATCACGTCTCGCGCGCTGCCTGATGTGCGCGACGGTCTCAAGCCGGTGCAGCGCCGCATCCTCTTCACGATGTGGCAGCAGAACCTCACGGCCGACGCCAAACACCGCAAGTGCGCCAAGGTCGTGGGCGACGTGATGGGCAACTACCATCCGCACGGCGACTCGGCGCTCTACGAGACGCTCGTGCGCATGGCGCAGTCGTTCTCGCTGCGGTATCCGCTCATCGACGGCTCGGGCAACTTCGGCTCGCTCGACGGCGACGGCGCGGCGGCGATGCGCTACACGGAATGCCGCCTGGCCCGGCTCTCGGACGAAGTGCTGGAAGAGATCGACCAGGAGACGGTGCCGTTCCGGCCGAACTACGACGGCACGCGCACCGAACCGGTCGTGCTGCCCTCGCGCATCCCGAACCTGCTCGTGAACGGCGCCACCGGCATCGCCGTGGGCATGGCCACGAACATCCCGCCGCACAACCTCACCGAGGTGTGCCAGGCGCTCATCAAGCTGCTCGACAATCCCGACCTCACCGTGCCGCAGCTGTGCCGCTGGGTGAAGGGGCCGGATTTCCCGACCGGCGGCCAGATCCTGAACTCGCCCGACGAGCTCAAGGAGATCTACCGCACCGGCAGCGGCAGCATCCGTCTGCGCGCCACGTGGGAGGCCGGCCCGGTGGGCCGCGCCGAGAAGACGATCTACATCACGTCGGTGCCCTACATGGTCGACAAGTCGGTGCTCGTCGAGCGCATCGGCGACGTGGTGCTGGCGCGCAAGCTGCCGCAGCTCGTGGACGTGAAGGATCTCTCGACCGACGACGTGCGCATCGCGCTCGAGATCAAGAAGGACGCCGACGAGAAGATGGTCATGGCGTACCTCTTCAAGCACACGCCGCTGCAGACCAACTTCGCCGTCAATCTCACGTGCCTCGTGCCCACGGAGAACGCCGACGCGGGCCGCCCGGAGCGTCTCGATCTCAAGCAGATGCTCTGGCACTTCCTGCACTTCCGGCTCGACGTCGTCACGAGCCGGCTCGAACACGAGCTCGGGCAGCTCGGCAAGCGCATCCACATTCTCGAAGGCTTCGAGAAGGTCTTCGACGCGCTGGACGAGATCATCGCCATCATCCGGAAGTCCGACGGCAAGGCCGATTCGGCCGAGAAGATCATGGCCCGCTTCGCGCTCGACGCGATGCAGACCGACGCAATTCTCGAGCTGAAGCTTTATCGCCTGGCCCGCCTCGAGATCCTGGTCATCCAGAACGAGCTGAACGACAAGCGCTCGCGCACGCGTGAGATCACCGCCCTGCTGGCCGACGATGCGGCGCGCTGGAAGCTCGTGCGCAACGAACTCGAGCAGGTGCAGGAGAAGTACGGCGACAAGCGCCGCACCACGCTCGAGCAGGCCGACGAAACCGAATACGCGCCGGATGCCTTCATCGTGGACGAAGACAACGTCGTCATCGTCTCGCGCGACGGCTGGGTGAAGCGGCAGAAGGACGTGAAGGATCTGGCGTCCACCCGCCTGCGCGAAGGGGATGCCGTGCTTGCGGCGATGGCCGGCAGCACGCGCGCCACGGTGGTGTTCTTCACGAACTTCGGCGCCGCCTACACGGCGCGTGTCATCGACGTGCCGGCGTCCACCGGCTACGGCGAACCGGTGCAGCGGCTCTTCAAGTTCAAGGACAACGAACGGGTGATTGCGGCGTTCAGTCTCGACCCGCGCGCCATCGGCGACATCGGGCGGGCGAGTGGCAGCGACGACGAACAGGCCACCATCGCCGATGCGGACGTGCCGGTGCCGCCGGTGCACGCGCTGGCGGTGTCCACCGACGGCTACAGCCTGCGCTTCTCGCTGGCCGGCTTTGCCGAGCCCAGCACCCGCGCCGGCCGCCGCTACGCGCGTCCGGGCGACGGCGCCGAGATCGTCGGGGTCAGCGTGGTGACGGGCGACGAAACCGTCATCGCCGTGACCCGCGAGGCGCGGGCGATGTTGTGCCCGGTGAGCGAGGTGAACTTCCTGGCCGGTCCGGGCAAGGGCGTCATCCTGCTCAAGGTGAGCGACGAGGATCGCGTGCTCGGCTTCGTGGCGTCGAAGGGCGATCGCGACCTGATGACCGTCGAGACGTCGCGCGGCGCCGAACAGACCGTGAGCACCGCGAAGTACGAAGTGACCGGCCGCGGCGGCAAGGGCCGCGAGCTCATGCAGCGCGGCCAGTTCACGCGCGTCATCCCCGCGGCGGCCGTGGTACAAGGGTGGAGTGAGGAAGCGTAACGGGCAGAGACGCGCCGGCGCTGCCGCGGTGCTCGCGGCCGCCGCCTGCGCGTTCGTCGCGGCCCGGCTGGGCGCCGACGTCTCGCCCACGCCCGACTGGACACTCTCGAACGGGATCACGCGGGCGGAGATCCGCGGTGACACGGTCTACGTCGGCGGCACCTTCACGCAGCTCTTCTCGCCGTCCGTCACCGAGGACCAGTTCTACGACTTCGTGACCGGGCAGGTGCGTCCGGATTGCGCTCGTTCCACGAGCGCGCAGCGGCCGCTCAGCGGGTTTCTCGACAACCGGGGCGGCCTGCTCGTGCCGGTGCTCCCGGGGGACACCTTCGCCGACGTCAACGGCGCCTTCACGCTGCCCGCCGGCACGACGCTCGCGCGTATCGCCGACACCTGCCTGTGGGATCGGCAGTTCGCCGCGCCGGCCATCGACCCGCAGGTGCCGACGGACCTCTCGATTGGTGTGCCGGCCCGCGCCGGCAACATCGTGGTGACGACCAACGCCGTGCTCGGCCCCGACCTCATCAACCTGCGCGCGCAGGCGGCGGCGTTCGATGCCACGACGGGCGCGCGGCTGGCCTATCAGTTCTATCAGGGCCGGTCGGAAGTGGGTGTGCTCGGCGCCACCGCCACCCGGATCATCGTGCGTGTGCGCAGCTCCAACTTCGGCGGCTACACACTCGGCGCGATCGACCCGTCCACCCTCGTACTCACCGACGGGACGGCCACGCTGGCCGACGAAACGATCGGCGCCCGGTCGTGGGTGCGCGGCGACGTGCTCTACCGCCTGCGGCCGCCGCCGTCGAACACGCTCGAAGCGTTCGACCTCACGACGCTGCGGCCGAGAGCCGGCTGGACGGCGCCGGTCGTGCCGGCGCTCACGGACCTCGAGGTCGTCGGCAATCGCGTGTTCCTGGCCGCCCGCGTCGTCGGCGGCGTGGCGGTGCCGCCGCCGGCCGCTCTCAATGCGGCAACCGGTGCGCTCGATACCGCGTGGACACCGCCGGCGCTCACGCGCCGCGTACCCGATCCGGGCGGCGTGCCGTACCAGCCCGCGCTCACCTCGCTTGCCACCGACGGCCAGCGGCTCTATTTCGCGGGCGACTTCGAACGGGTGGGTGGCGCCGACCGCGACGGCGTGGCGGCCGTCACGGTGGCCTCGGGCGCGCTCGACGCGTGGGACGCCGCGCCGTTCCTCGTGAGTCCGCTCGAGGCGACGACCACGGCGCTGCTGGCGACGCGGCCCACCGGCGCCAACCGCGTCACGCGGCGGTTTCTCGCCGCCATCGACCGCGCCACCGGCGTCGCGCGCGCGTGGAATCCCAACGACCCCGGCCGGGTGCTGCTGCACCAGCCCACGCCGGTTGCCGCGCTCACCGTGGATGCCGCCTGGGTCTACTTCTCGAGTGCCACCACCGGCGAAGTGCTGCGCGCCGCCATCGCGACCGGCGATGTCGATCCGACATGGCGCGTCGTGGTCACCCGCGGCGACAACTCGATCGGTGCCGTCACCGCGATGGTCAACACCGGCGGCTTCGTCTACCTCGGCGGCGACTTCGAGCGCGTGTCCGGCACGGCGATTCCGCTCACGACGCGCCGCGCCGTGGCGGCGGTGGCCGTGGACGGCTCGCTCGCGCCGTGGGCGCCGCAGCTCGAGGGGCTGAACGGCGTGACGCTGCGCGCGCTGCTCGCGCAGGGGCCCACCATCTACATCGGCGGCGACTTCACGTCGGTGAACGGCCAGTTCCGTCTGGGCTTTGCCGCGGTCGATGCGGTGTCGGGTGTGCCGTCACAGCCAGAGATGGTCGTGCTCGGCGAGACCAGCATCTACGGGCTCGCCACCGACGGCGCCCGCACGTTCGTGACCGGCACGTCCTTCGGCGCGCCGATCGTCGGCAGCGTGAATCCGGCGGACTCCGTCCTCACGACCTTCGGGCCCACACCGAACGCCGTGCCGACGAGCGCGGCGTTCGTGGCCGGCCGCCTCTATGCCGGCCTCGAGTACGACCCCGATGCCGGCACGGCCACGACGCGCGCCACCCGCTGGGGCCGCGTGACGGCCGACGACCAGGGACTCGTGAACCTCCTCGACGACGGCACGCTCGAGTACTACGCAGCGATTCCCGGGAATCCACCCGAGGCGCCCACGCTCGTGGCGACCTCGAACGACAACACGGTCGTCGCGTCGTGGACGCCGGCGCCCACGGGCGCGGCCGCCACGAGCTATACGCTCTTTGCCGGCTCGGCGCCGGGCCTCGCCAATCTGGCGGCCATCCCCATGCAGCGCGCCACGTCGTTCACCGCCACCGCGCCCACGGGCCTCTACTACCTGACGGTCGTGGCGCGAAACGGCTACGGCGCGAGCCCGGCGTCGAATGAAGTGCCGGTGCAGGTCGGCTGCCTCGCCCCGCCGCCCGCGCCGGGCACGCTCACCGTCCTCACGGCCGGATCGACCGTGGCGCTCAGGTGGGGCAGTGCGCTCTCGGCCTCGTCGTACGCGATCGAAGCGGGGCAGGCGCCAGGGTCGGCGAATCTCGGGGCGATTCCCGTCGGCAACCGCACGACGTTCGCCACGCCGGCGCCGCTCGGCACCTACTACGTGCGCGTGCGCGCGGTGAACCGCTGCGGCGTGAGCGGGCCCTCGAACGAAGTGGCGATCGTGCTCGATGGCACGACCAGCCTCCCTGTCACGCCCACCGGCTTCGTGGGTGGCGTGAATGGCCGCACGGTGACGTTCCAGTGGACGCCGGCCACGACCGGCGGACTCGCGACCGGTTACCAGATCGAAGCGGGCACCACCCCGGGCGGCGTCATCGCCGTGCTGCCCAGCACGGCCACGCAACTCGTCGTGCCGAACGCCCCGAGCGGCACGTTCTACGTGCGCGTGCGCGCCGTGAATGCCGCGGGCGCGAGCGCGCCAACGGCTGACATCACCGTCACCGTGCCGTAAGGTTCGCCGTACATGACAACGCGGCCGCCGGAGTGCCCGGTCGGCCGCGTGTCGAACGTCGTTGCGACTAGCGCTTCGGGATGCTGAGCTCGCCGAGCTTCGCGGCCACGTCGGGCCCCGCCGTCGAGACCTTCACCGACTTCTCGATGTGGAGGATCTTGCCGTCGATGCCGACGTAGAACGTCCAGCGGTTGGCCACACCGAACGAACCGAGCACGCCGTAGGCGGTCGCGGTGGCTTTGGTGGGATCGCCGAGGATGGGGTAGTCCGCCTCGACGTGCTGCGCGAACTTCGTGTTCTCTTCCGTGGTGTCTACGCTGGCGGCGAAGTACGCCACCTGATACGCCCGAATCGCGTCGCCGCTCTCACGGAGCGACTTGCATTCGATCGTTCAACCACCGGTGAACGCTTTGGGGAACCACGCCAGGACCACCGCGCTCTTGCCCTTGTACTCGGCGAGCGTGTGGGTCTTGCCGTCGGATCCGCGAAGCGAGAAGTTGGGGGCCTGATCGCCGACTTTGAGTTCCACGGTGTTCTGTGCGCGACCCAGGGCCGCGGCCGTCAGACTGAATGCCACGGTGAGCCCGAATTTCAGCCACTTGCCTACGCGCATGTTTCCTCCACGGCCCATGGTAGCAGCACACGCCCCGGCTGGCGCCATGCCGTATTGCCGCGCCGAGCCCATATGATGGGACGGTGAGGCTGAAAGTCCCAGGCCGGCTCGCCTGGGCGGCCGCGGCGCTGGCCGCGCTCGTCGGGGCGGCGATCGTGCTCGTCCACACCCCGCCGGCGGCGCGCTGGGGCCGCGACTGGCTGGTGCGTCAGGTGGCGGCCCAGTTCCAGCTCGAACTGGCCACCAGCCGCCTCGCCGTGAACCTCTTCACGCGCCGCGTCACGCTCGACGACGTGCGCCGCGCCGCCGCCGGGCACGCCGGCGAACCCTTCTTCACGGCCCGCCGCCTCGAGGCCCGCCTGCCCTGGGCGGTCTTCCGCGGCACCGTGCGCGTGTCGATGCTCGAGGTGGACGACGCGCGCGTGTGGCTCGTGCGCGAAGGCGGCGCCATCGTGAACCTGCCGCCGCCGTCCGGCCAGCCGCCGCCGGCCGCGGCGCGCCGCTTCGATCTGCGCGGCCTGCGTGCCCGCAACCTCGCCGTGGACTACGAAGACCGCACCGGCGATGTCGACGTCTCGGTCTCGGCGCTGACGCTCTCGCTCGACGAACGCGACATCCGCATCTTCGCCGGCGCGAGCGGGACGATCGCCGCCGAACGGCTCCGCGTGCGGATGGGCGCGCACGAGACGACGAGCGCGCCGCTCAGCGGCCGCCTCGCCTTCGACGGCTCGAACGTGTCGCTGCAGGCGCTGACGGTGCCGCTGCCCGAAGGGCGCATCGTCGTCGACGGACGTGTCAACCGCGCGCTCGATGACCTCCGCTTCGCGCTCACGCTCGCCGGCTCGCTCGACTACGAGGCGCTCGCCGCGTGGACGCCGCCGCCGGTGCCGGTGAGCGGTGCCGGCGCGTTCGAGGGCACGTTCGAGGGACCGCTCGGCGGCTACGAGCTGCGCGCGAACTTCACGGCGCCGGGGCTGCACATCGGCCGGGCGAGCGGCTTGCCGCTCGCCGGCACGATCGCCATCACACCGCCACGCGCGCACGTCGAGACCTTTACGCTCACGGCGCCGCGCACCGCGGCCTCGCCCCGCGACGGCGTCGTCACCGGGCAGTTCACCTATGAATTCGGCCGCGGCGCGAGCGAACTCGTGGCCCGCTTCCGCGATCTCGATCTGGATGTGGCGCTTGCCGCCAACGACCAGGCGCCGACGACGTTCGCCGCCTGGCAGCGCGGCGACGTCACGCTGCGCCGCGCCTCGCCACAGGCGCCGATGCACCTCACCGCCTCGGGAACGAGCACCTTCCTGACCCGCGCCGATCGCGTGGCCGTCGACGGCACGTGGCAGGCGACGCTGGCCGACGAACGCTGGTTCGTGCGCCACGATCACCGGCTGCTCGATACCGCGAGGGCCTACGGCACGATGGCGTGGCCGGCGGCCGACGATCCGGCGCGAAGCGTGCTCTCCGGTCCGCTCACACTCCAGGTCACGGATGTCGGTCCGATGATCCGCGCGGCGCGCCGCTCGGGCATCAACCTCTCGACATCGCTCGATGGCGTGACCGGCCCGGCGCATGGCGACCTCGTGATGGACGGCAGCATGGCGCGGATGGTGATTCGCGGCCGTGTAGCCTCGGACGCGCTCGCGCTGTCCACCGGCGCGCCCGCCACGGCACTCGCCGATATCGTCTACGACGGCGACACGCTCGACGCGACGCACTTCGAACTCACGACGCCGGGCGCGCGCATTGCCGGCAACGTGGCCATGGGCATGGTATCGGGCGCGCTCGCCGGCGCCTTCACCGCCGATGCCGATGATCTGCCGAGGCTCGCGGCGCCGTGGGCGTCGCTCACGGGCCTCACCGGCACGGCGCGCATGGCCGGCACGATCGGCGGCACGACGGCGGTGCCCGATGTGCCGTTCACCGCGCAGTCGACGCCGCTCGATCTCGACGGGCAGCACATCGGCACCGTGGATGTGGCGGCGCGGTTGCGCGGCACCGTCGTCGAGATCACGCGTGGCGCCGTCCAGCAGACGCCGGGCGTGCTGACGGCGACCGGCACGGTGGACTATCTGACCGGCGCCTACGATCTCGCCATCGACGGCACGTCGCTGCACTGGAAGAACCCGGTGGAAGGCGCGCCCATCAGTGCCGTGACGATGGACGTTGCCTTCGCGGGCGCCGGCACGTTCGAGGCGCCTGGTGGCAGCGGCACGCTCACCGCGACGCCCGTGGGCGGCTCGATCGGCGACTTCATCGGCGCCGCCGACGTGCGCTGGCAGTTCGCCGGCGGCGTGCTCAACACCACGGCCTTCCTGCCCTCGCTGCGCTCGTGGGCACAGGCCACCATCGAGCCGCGGGCGCCGTACGCCGTGCGCGGCGTGGCGGCGGTGAATGCGCTCGACGTGCAGCCCTTCGCGCTCGCGGCCGGCGCGTTGACGCAGGCCGTCACCGGCACCGTGGGCCTGAGCGCCGCCTTCGATGGCACGCTCGAGGATCCGGCGACGCTGCAGGCGTTCATCAACCTGCAGCAGGTCGCGCTGCTCGTCGGTGGCCTGCCAGTGACGCTCGATCGTCCGGCGCGCATCACGGCGCGCGTCGACGACTTCAGCGTGGACGACCTGGCGCTCACCGTAGGCACGAGCGCACTCACGGCGTCCGGGCGCTTCCACGACACCAGTGACCGGCCGCTGCGCGCCGCATACGCTGGCAGCCTCTCGGACGTCGTCGCGCTCGGCCGCGCCGTGGGTGTCGCACCCGAGATCACGGCGACCGGCGGCCTCAACGCCACGTGGGAGAGCCGCGGCAGCCTCGCCAACGCGCGCTCCACGGTCGAGGTCACCACGGCGTGGATCACGATGCCGGGCTATCCGCCGCTCCAGGCGCTCGATGCCTCGGCCACCTACGACGGCACGCTGCTGTCGCTCGACCGCCTGTCTGCCACGTGGCAGGGGGGCGCCATCGCGGCCACCGCGCGACTGCCGCGGCCACTGCTCGAAGCGGCGATGAACGGCAGCGCGGCGCCGGCCGGCGCGACCGGCCGTGTCGATGTCACCGTGAAGGGCCTCACGCACCAGGCGCTGCAGCCGTGGCTGCCGCCCGAGTCGCTGGCGCAGATGGATGCCCGCGTGTCGGCCACGCTCGGGCTCGACGTGACGGCGCTCGCCCTCGACGGCGTGCGCGGCACGCTCGTGCTCGATGACGCGGCGCTCACCGCGGCCGGCGTCCCCATCACGCAGGTGCGGCCGGCGCGCATGTCGATTGCCGCCGGCACGCTGCGGTTCGATGACGTGGCCTTCAGCGCCGGCACGCCCGTGGTCATCGGCGGCACGGTGTCGTTCCGCGACGAGACCGTGCTCGATGTGACGCTCACCGGCACGCCGGGCCTGCGGCCGTTCTCGGTGCTGTCGCCCTCGATGGCCGTGGATGGCGCCGCCACGCTCGACCTGCGCGTCACCGGCACGCCGCAGGCGCCGCTCGTCAATGGGCGCATCGATCTCGACGATGCCGAGATCGTGATGCGCGATCCGCGCGTCATCGCCTCCGATATCTCCGGGCCGATCCTCTTTGCCGGCGATCGCGTGACGCTCGGCAATCTCAAGGGTTTCCTGAACGGCGGCGACTTCGAGGCGAGCGGCACGGCGCGCGTGCTCGGCGTGGATGTCGCCACCGGCGAGTTCACGCTGCAGGCGCGCGGCGTCGCCGTCGAGTATCCGAAGAACGTCGACAGCGAGATCGACGCGCTGCTCCAGTTCGCGCCCGGCGCCACGCCCACGCTCAAGGGCGACGTGCGCATCCTGCGCGGCGCCTACCGCGCCACCATCAGCCTGCCGGCGCTCGTGGCGTTCAACGCCACCCGCACGGTGCCGCGTGTCGCGCCCGGCTATCTCGATCGACTGCAGCTCGATCTGTCGGTCTCGACCGAGGACGACATCATCATCGACAACAACTACGGCCGCTTCGAGGCCGGCGCCAACGTGCGCCTGCAGGGCACCGGCGCCAGGCCCGCGGTGACCGGCCGCGCCGAGCTGCGCGAGGGCGGCGAAGTATTCATGCTCGGCGGCCTCTACCGCCTCAACGAAAGCACCATCGCCTTCAGCAACCCCAACGCCATCGAGCCCGACATGAACATCTCGATGGTGACGCGCTCGAACGGCGCCGACCAGACGCTCACGCTGAGTGGCACGCTCGACAAGCTGCAGACGAGCGTCGTGTCGAGCGACCCGAACGCCAGCCCCAGCCTGGCCGCGCTCTTCGTGGGCGGCGACACCACGCTCGATCGCGGCGATGCGCTGCGGCTGCTGTCCGGAGAGCTGCTCGGTGTCACCGGCCGCGCCATCGGCCTCGACAGCCTGCGCCTCGAACGCGGCTTCAGCGGCGACGACGTGCGGCAGGACCCCGGCCTCGTCGCCGATCTCGGCCAGGACCCGGCGACACGGCTCACGCTGTCGAAGCAGCTGTCGTCGGACGTGGAAGTGGTGCTGTCGCAGGGGATCGGGCAGGGCGCGCTCTCGGGCTACGTGACCTGGCGGCCGCTGCGCGGCGTGGAACTGCGCGGCACCTCGCTCGACAACACCGACCGCCTGCTCTCGGTGCGGCACGACATCTCGTTCGGCGGCGCGAAACTGCAGGCGGCGCCGCGGCGGGTGCTGGGGAAGGTCGCGGACGTGCGGTTCGCCGGCGCGCCGGCAGAAGACGAAGCGGCGCTGCGCGGCCGCCTGCGGCTCACCGCCGGCGAGACCTTCGACTTCATCCGCTGGCGCGATGACGTCGAACGTCTGCAGGCGTGGTACCGCGAGGGTGGCTTTCTCGAGGCGCGTGTGCGGGCCTCGCGCGCCGACCAGCCGGATGGACGGATCGCGCTCATCTACACGGTGGAGCGCGGGCCGGCCACCGAGCTCCGCGTGGAGGGGATGGAAGTGCCGGGCCGTCTGCGGCGGCAGCTCGAGAGCACGTGGTCGGACGCGGTGTTCGATCGGTTCCTGCTCGACGAGATCCAGTCGGCGCTGCAGTTCGAACTCATCCGCCGCAACGTCGTCAACGCGCAGGTCGAGGCCGTCGTCAGCGCGAGCGACCCCGTGAAGGTGATTACCGCCACGGTGCGCAACGGCCAGGCCGCGACACGCCGGCGGATTCTGTACGACGGCGCCGTCACGCTGTCGCCGGCGCAGCTCGACGCCGAGGTCGGGGTGTGGGGGCTGCACGATTGGGGCTGGCTCTACCCGCCGTCCATCGCCAACGCGATCACGAACCGTTACGACGCCGAGGGGCGGCGGGCCGCGCGTGTGACGGCCGGTGAGCCGGTGGTGGTGGACGGACAGGCGCTGCTCACGATGACCATCGACGAGGGCCCGCTCACGACGGTCGCGAGCGCCACGGTCACCGGCGCCGAGGGCGCCCTGGCCGACGGCGCGCAGGCGATCGTCGACGGCCTCATGGGACGCCCGTTCCGCTACGGCGAGGTGGACGCCGCCGCGCGTCAGGTCGAGGCCCGTTTCCGGACCGCCGGCTACAACAACGTGCAGGTCGTGCCGCTCGTGACCGCGCCGCCCGACAGTGTCACGGCCGAAGTGCGCCTCGACATCACGCCGGGCCGGCAGCAGCGGCTCGCGCAGGTGCTCGTGAGCGGCGCCGACCGCACGCATCCGGGCGCGGTCGAGAGCGCCCTTGGCCTCGACAGCGGCGATCCGGTGAACTTCACGCAGTGGGCGCAGGCCCGTAAGCGCGTGTTCGACACCAACGTGTTCCGGCAGGTGGACGTGCGGCCGGAAGTGCTGCCCGAGCCGAACGCCGACGGCACGGAAGCCGTCAACGCACGCGTCACGGTGGCCGAGTGGCCGACGTGGCGGCTCCGCTACGGTCTGCAGCTCGACGATCGCAGTCAGCTGGAGCAGGGCGACGACACGTCGCTGGCCCGCCGCCGCGACCTCGGCGTGGTCGGTAACCTGCAGAACCGCAACGTCTTCGGGCGGGCCTTCACCTTCGGCGTCTTCGGCCAGGTGGCGCGCAGTCTGCGGTCGGGCAACACCTACCTGACGTTCCCGACGCTGTTCGGCCGGGCGGTGCAGACGAACGTCTTCGCCGGGGCGTCGCGCCAGGACGTGCCGCTCGACGACACCGAGGAGTTCTTTCTCCGGCGCGAGCGCATGCAGCTGTCGCTCGAGCAGCGGATTCGCCGCGGCCGCGCGCTCGAGATCGCCTACGGGTATCGTCTCAAGCGTGAGGTGCTCGACGCCCTGGACCCCGACGATCCGTTCTATCTCGCGCCGCTCACCGGCCGCTTCACGGGCACCGCGTTCGTCGACCGGCGTGACGATCCGTTCAACGCCTCGCGCGGCTGGTTCGGGTCGTTCAACGCCGAACGGGTCACCGAGTTCGAGTCGAACGAAGACGCCATCAAGGTGCAGGGCACGTATCACCGCTATCAGGCCGTGGGGCCGGTGGTGCTGGCGTCGGCAGCGCGTGTGGGCGGGTCGTTTCTGAGCCCGCTCTCATTCGGCGAGCGGTTCTTCCTCGGCGGCGCGGATACGGTGCGCGGCTACGGCGAGAGCCTGATCGGCCCGAAGACGTTCACCGGGTCGGCGCGCGGCGGCAACGCGCTGCTCATCCTGAACCAGGAAGTGCGCGTGCCGCTCTATCGCTGGATTCGCGGTGTGGCGTTCGTGGATGCCGGGAACGTCTTCGAGGCGAATTCGGCGCTCAGCGTCACCGATCTCGAGGTGGGCTACGGCGTAGGCCTGCGGCTGCACACGCCGTTCTCGATCTTCCGCGTGGACCTCGGCATTCCGGCCAATGGCGCGGCCGGCCAGCGCGCGAAGCGCTGGTATTTCGGCCTGGGACACATCTTCTAGGCGGGGCTCGGGGCCCGGGACTCGGGGCCCGGAAAAGGGTGCAGAGACGCCGCCGGGGCGACGCGGGCATATACCCCCGCGGGCCGGCGGCGTTCTGCCACGGTGCACGGCGGGGGAGTCCCCGGCGCCACCGCATGTCGGGCGCTACCCTCGCAGGGAGTTCAGCGCCAGTTGCACCTGACGCTTCTCGGGCGCGTCGGGGGCGAGCTGCAGGAACACCTGGAAGTGTTCCGCCATCTTGTTGAACCGCTTCGCCCGCTGATGCGCCAGGCCCGCGTTGTAGTGGGCGTAGGCGAATTCGGGCATCAGGTCGGACGCGCGGTCGAGCACCTGCGAGGCTTCGTCGAACTCGCCGCGCTTGATGAGCACGAGACCCAGCTGGTAGAACGCGAACCCCGACTCGCCGCTCATGTCGCGGGCCTTGCGCCCCTCGTTCGCGGCTTCATCGAGGTTGTTGTCGAGCAGGCCGATGGCCGACTGGCCGATGGCGTGCCATGTCTGGTCGTTGCCGTTCGCCAGCCGCGCGAATTCCGCCCGGGCGTCGTTGTGCCGGTCGAGCTTGAGCAGCGCCTGACCGGCGAGATAGGCCGCGACGGGATCGTCGTTGCCGGCGGCGCGCTCGGTGTTCACGCGCTGCACGGCCTCGTCGTAGGCGCCGCGTTCGTAGAGCTTCTGCGCGCTCGACTGTTCAGCCGCGAGCGGCGCGGCGAGCAGGGCGGCAAGGGCCGAGGTGGCGGCGAGGTGCTTCAGCATGACCTTGAGCTTTGCAAGCGAGGTGCCATTCGTGGCGCTCGAATCCGCCCCCGGAAACGCCGCCTCGCCTGATCTTGAGACGGGCGATCGTGTCCTTTGGTCCCCCGGGGTGTACAAAATGACCCTCGGAGGCGGCGATGAGGAACGCGGAACAACTGGCCGATCTGGTCGAGCGGGTCGTGGAAGGAGACCCCTGGCATGGGTCGAACGTGGTGGCGCTGCTCGAGGGCGTGTCGGCCGCTGACGCCGCCCGCCGCGTCGTGCCCGGGGCCCATTCGATCTGGGAGCTCGTGCTGCACATGACCGGCTGGACGCGCGAGGTGCAGGCGCGGCTCGCCGGGGCGGCTGCCGGTGAACCGGCCGCGGGCGACTGGCCCGAGGTGCGCGAGGCGTCACCCGCCGCCTGGGCCGCCGCCGTGACGGCGCTCGTCGACAGTCACCGCGACCTTGCCGCCGCCCTGCGCGCCACCGACGACGCGCAACTGGCGAGGCCCGTGGTCGATCGCCGCGATCCGGCGGCCGGGACCGGCCTGTCGCACTATCTGACGCTGCACGGACTCGTGCACCACACGACGTATCACGCGGGCCAGATCGCGCTGCTCAGGCGCGCGATCGAGGCCCGCGTGCCGTAGCGAACTACCAGCGGCCGCGCCGCCGGTCGGGGCTCGTGCCCGGGCCGCCGCGTGGTCCCGGCGGGTTCTCCCAGTTCGTGCCCCGGCCGCCCACGGGCCCCGGCGGGTTGTGATCGCGGTCGCGGAACCGGCGCATCCGGTAGGGGCTGGCGCCCGGGCCGCCGCGCGGCCCCGGCGGGTTCTGCCAGTTCGTGCCCGGGCCGCCGCGCAGGCCGGGCGGGTTGTGGCGGCGGTGCGGGTGGGCGTCGGCCGTGGCAGCGCCGACGAGCAGCACGGCGAGCGCCGCAAGGGTCAGCGAGCGGAGCCTGGGAAGGGACGTCGGGGTCATGCGATCCTCCGTGGAACGCGGCTGGAACGTGGCATCTACCGGCTTAGACCGCCCCCGGGGCGCGGGGTTGAATCCCGGCGAATGGCGTCGCCACCGGAGCGCCCGGGCTGCTATACTCGCCGGGAGCATTACGCACAGGGGCAGTCCGGGGCGGAAGCAAGGCGCCGGATGTTCACCAGCAGCCGCCCACCGGGTGGCTCGCGTCCAGCTCGCGCGGACCTTCGGTCGTCACCGCGCACTGGCCGTGCGGAAATGCTGGCGCCACGCACGGGACCGCGTGCACGGCGCACTCAATCGATTCCAGTTCGAGTGTCGTCACATTCTCCGGCCGTAGCTCGCGGTGAGTCCGCGCGTTCCCGACACGCGACGTGGGCGCTCGCCCTCGTGGTGGCGGCGGCGTTCGTCGCGCCGCTCTCGCTGCGCGCGCTCAATCGTGTGGTGGTCGGCGTGCCGCCCGGCCCCGGCTACCTGCCGTCGCTCGAGTTGAGCCGCCCGCATCGCCCGTTCGACCGCGGCCCGATCGAGAATCTGCGCTACGGGAATCCGGCCTGGGTGTTCATCGGCGACTCGATGATGGGCACGCGCATCGACCCCATCCAGCTCGGTGAGATCTCCAGCACGCACGACGAGCTCGTGCTGTTCCTCAATCACCCGGCGACCGGGCCGGCCTGGTGGTATCTGGCGTTCAAGAATCACCTCGTGGCGTCGGGCGTGAAGCCGCGGGCCGTGTTCGTGTTCTTTCGCGACACCAATCTGACCGATACGTTGTTCCGGCTCGAGAGTCTCTATGGCAACGCGCTCGACGACGTGGCGCTGCCGCAGGAACCCGAACTCGACGCTCTCGTCGAAGCGCGGCGCGGCGGGTGGCGCGCGCGGCTGCACACGGCGGCAGTGCGTGTCTACGAGTCAGACGTCACGACCGGCTGGCTCGAACCCGGCGTGCGCCGCTGGTTCGTCAACTGGCGCTTTCCTGATGCCTCCGCGCGTGAGCGGTTCGACCGCTCGCTCAACGAACGTTTCGATCTCGCGAACCTGCGTGCCGATGTCGCCGCTGACTTCGCGGACGCGAACGATGCGGCTGATTTCGCCCGCGACCTGCCCACGTCGGTGCTGCCGCTCATGATCGACCTCGCGAAGCAGCACGGCATCCAGTTGTGCTTCGTGCGTGTGCAGCGCCGTCCGAACGGCACGGTGCCGCCGCCGCAGTCGCCGAACCTGCAGCGCTACGTCAGCGACCTCAAGGCATGGCTCACGGCCAACGGCGCCCTCTTCCATGACGACTGGGGCGATCCGGAACAGCCCGAGTCGATCTACGCCGACGGTGATCACGTCCGCGACCGCCGCCACTACACGGCGCTCTTCCGCCGCCGGCTGGACCCGCTGTTCCGATGATCTTCCACAGCCTCGACTTCGCCGCGTTCTTCCTGATCGTGGTCACGATCTACTGGCGGCTGTCGCATCGCGCCCAGAACGTGCTGCTGCTCGGCGCGAGTTACGTGTTCTACGGCTGGATCCATCCGTGGTTCGTGCTCATCATGCTGGCCTCGACCACGGTCGACTACTGGGCGGGCCAGCGCATGGAGGACGATCCCGCCAACCGTCGCGGGTACCTGGCCGCCAGCCTGGTCGTGAACCTCGGCATGCTCGGCGTGTTCAAGTACTTCAACTTCTTCATCGAGAACGTGCGCGACGTCTTCGCCGCCATGGGGCTCTCCGTGGCGCCGCCGCTGCTCGAGATTGCGCTCCCGGCCGGCATCTCGTTCTACACCTTCCAGGCGCTCAGCTACACGGTGGACGTCTACAAGGGCGAGATGCACGCCCGCCGCAATCCCATCGACTTCGCGCTCTTCGTCGCCTTCTTCCCGCATCTCGTCGCCGGGCCGATCATGCGGGCGAAGAACCTGCTCGTGCAGGTGGAGCACGACCGCGTGTGGGATGCGACGAAGGCCCGCCACGGCGTCGTGCTCGTCGCCTGGGGCCTCTTCAAGAAGCTGGTCATCGCCGACAACGTCGGCGTCATCGCCAACCGCGTGTTCTCGCAGAACGATCCGGCCTTCGAAGTGCTGTGGGCGGGCGTCTTCGCGTTCGGCATGCAGATCTACGCCGACTTCTCCGCCTACTCGGACATCGCCCGCGGCGTGGCGCGCTGGTTCGGCTTCGAGCTGGTGGTCAACTTCAACCACCCCTACATCGCGCACAGCCCCACCGACTTCTGGCGACGCTGGCACATTTCGCTCTCGACGTGGTTCCGCGACTACGTCTACATTCCGCTCGGCGGCAATCGCGGCCCGGCGGTGGTGGCGGCCTGCACGCTCATCACGACCTTCCTCGTCTCGGGCTTCTGGCACGGGGCGAGCTGGAACTACGTGATCTGGGGCTTCTACCACGGCGTGCTCGTGTGGGGCACCCGCGCGGCCGGCCGGCTGCTGAAGCTGCCGGAGTACTGGCCGGGGCCGCTGGCGCTCGTGCAGATCGCGCTCACCTGGGTGGCCATGATGGCCGGCTGGCTCTTCTTCCGCGAGACCAACGCCGACTTCCTCGGCCACTTCCTGCGGCTCACGCCGCTCACGACGATGGAAGGCGAGGCCGCCATCGGCCTGCACTTCTTCATGCTGGCGGCGACGTGGTCGCTGCCGCTCTTCATCCACGACCTCTGGGCCCTGGCTCGCGAGCGCCAGGTGGCGCCGGTGGTGTGGACGGAATCCCGGCTCACCGGTCTGCGCCTGGCCGGCGTGCAGGCGGCCGGTGTCGGTCTGCTCGCGTCCCTGACGCTCGTGCTGCGCAGCACGACGTCCCTCGACTTCATCTACTTCGCTTTCTGAGGAAACCGAAACCAAAGGATCGATTCATGTCAGACGAACGACTCAAGATTGCCGTATTCATCGACTTCGACAACATCGAGATCGGCGTGAAGAACACGCTCGGACTCAGCTTCGACATCGGAGCCGTGCTCGAAGCGATCAAGGAACGCGGCGAGATCATCACCAAGGTCGCCTACAGCGACTGGAAGCGCGGCGACTACGGCCGCGCCATGGCCAACCACGCCGTGCGCCTCGTGCAGCGCGTGATGACCCCCGGCGGCGACAAGAACGGCGCCGACATCAACCTGGCGCTCGATGCCCTCGAGATGGCCTTCACCCACGATCACATCAACGCCTTCGTGATCGTCGGCGGCGACAGCGACTTCATCACCCTGGTCGAGAAGCTGAAGCAGTACGACAAGAAGGTCTTCGTCGTCGGCGGCCGCCAGTTCACCAGCCAGGTGATGCAGAAGAACTGCACCGAGTTCATTGCCTACGAGAACATCGCCCGCAGCGCGCCGCGCGCCGCCTCCGACCGGTCGCGCGCCGTGCCCGCCTCGGTGGGCCAGGCGATGCCGATCGACCAGGTCGTGCCGCTCGTGCGCCGCGCCCTCAAGGTGCTGGCCGACCGCGAGGTCACACCCCAGCTCGGCCTGCTCAAGAGCACGTTGCTGCAGCTCGACTCGTCGTTCTCGGAACGCGACTACGGCGTGAGCAGCTTCCGCGACTTCGCGGAGAAGCTGGCCGAGAAGGGCATCGTGCTGCTCAAGCACACCGGCCGCAGCACGCTCGTCGAACTGAGCGAGGCCGGCGCCGCGATGGCCGATGCCGCGCTCCCGGTCGCCGACGCGGCGCTGCCGGTGGCGCCCGTGATGCTCGCCGACG